>JABMQW010000208.1 GCA_013203115.1 Fidelibacterota bacterium | reverse complement strand
ATCCGGTACCTATGGTCGCGAATTTTTTAGCGTTTTCCGCTCGGTAGAATTCGTCAAATATTTTGACCTGGTCTGAATCAGATACCCCAATGCCGGTATCAGATATTATGAGTGACCAGAAATTATTCTTCATGTTAGTCGAAATGGTTACTCGTCCGTTGGGAGGTGTGTATCTGATTGCATTGGATAATAAATTGGAGATGATTTTTTCCAGAATATAGCGATCGATTTTAAAGTTTTTGCGCGTACGGCATACATTTTGAGTTAGAGTTATATTTTTTTCTTCTGCATGGGGACGTTCGTTTTCGATATATTTCCCGAGGTAATCGCAGGGATTAACCAGATCAACCTGCGAATTGGACTTAGGCCGGTCATAGCTGATATCAACTAGGTCTTTTAATACATTAATCATCTGGCGGCTACGCTCGCTGGCCCGGCTAAGCATATCATGGGCTTTGTCCGGGATATCAGTTCCCATAACATCGAGTACAACGTTGATGGAACTTTGAACGGCAACTATTGGTGATTTCAACTCGTGTGAAACAAACCGGAAAAATTTTGTCTTAGTTTCCGAAGCCTGTTTCAAGGCTTGATTTTGCGTATAGAATAAATTTTTCACTTTTCGATGGCGATTCATTAAAGTCACGCCGATGTAAGAACTAACAAAAATAGTAACATAAAATACTAATAGTGAAAGTCCTAACTGTATCGTGGATTTGGAATAATTAATGATATAATAATGGGTAATTATCTCATAGTGTTCCAATACCGTCAGTAAAGTAAACATTACGACTATAATACCGGCGACCCAGAATGGTTGCTTCGGTTTTTCAAAGATAGTTGAAGCAATTATTATGTGGAAGATATAGAAGAAATATATGGGATTTTCGATTCCACCCGTATAGTGAATTAAAAAAGTGAGTATTATAAAATCTATTAAAATTTGAATGAATACAAGTTTTTCTTCCTGTTTTAACGCTATTGGCGGATGTACCTGGAAATAGCGGATATAGGCAAGGTTGACAGCGCCTAAGGCTACAATAACGCCTAACAAAGTACCGAGCGGTATAACCTTGGGCAGTAAAGTATGTGCTAACAGTACATACACCAGAGCTGCCCCGGTGGAAATCCATCTGAGATTGATCAACCAGATATTTTTTCGACGTAGTGAGCCGGGAGTATAAAATGAATACTTTATATCAGTTGTAATTTTACTCTGCGTTGGTTCAACCAATCGGCAAATTCCTTTTTACCGTGTCTAACAATGCTTGTGGATTGACTGGTTTTTCCAGATATTCATCTACCGGAAGAAAATTTTCATCCTTAACCGGATCGAAAGTAAAACCGGTCTGGGCACCGACAGCGGTTACCATTACGATTGGAATGTCTTTTGTTTCTTCACTGTTCCGAATCTGGTAGGACAGATGAAATCCTTCGTCCTGAGTACCCATCATAACGTCCAGAATTAATAGGTCAGGCTGTTCATTTTTCAATATTTCAAAGCCTTTAATGCCCTCCTGGGCGTCAATTACTTCGTACCCTCCTGACTCCAGGGTGATCCGCATTGCTTCTACCAGGTCGATGTCATCATCAATGATCATTATTTTCTTGGGCATATTTCTCTCGGATTATAAGGTTGATGATTGAAGTATTTCAATTATTTTGGTTACGGCAACTGGAATTGCCTGTTCCACCGGTTCACTGAGACCGGAGGCTACATTAAGCTGCATTGGCTCAATTCCGATAATAGTAATTTTTTTAGGCAATTCGTCAGCCAGCTTCGCAATTTCAAAAGTCTCCGCCAGGCTGATACCATGTAAGGATAAATGATCGGTTTTAATCATCAAATCAACCTGATCGGAATTAAAAACCTGTACCGTGCCCGGTTCTTTATTCATGCTGGCGGCATCGATGATAATGACATGATCGGTATCGGTAAAATAGTCGATCAATCCCAGGGCATCCGTGGCGCCGTCGATCAAATCCACATTCTCCAGTTCGGGAATATCGGTGAGAGCCTTCAAGACCGCTTCACCGATACCGTCATCGCCATAAAGACTGTTGCCTACTGCAATAATTTTCATTTTGGCAGAGTCTGAAATTTCAATCGTCTCCGATTTAATCTTCTGAGTCATTGATGAATTTTACATTCAATAAATGAACTGAGCAAGAGATACAAGGATCATAAGCCCGTACCAGCATTTCGAGCTGTTTAGTGATATCCTTTTTGGGTTTATCGATGATTTCCGGTACCAGTTTCTTCATATCGTCATCGATATTGGCCAGGTTCTGACCGGTCGGAATAATGCAATTGGCAAAAACGATATTACCTTTACGATCATATTCATATTCGTGGAAAAGAATTCCCCGTGGTACTTCAGTTGAGCCGATACCGACACCGTATTTGGTTGGTGTTTGATTCGGTTTTTCATTTTTTAAACCGAGCTCTAATAGACGATCGATGATAGCGATTGAATCTTCGACACAGTGCGCACATTCCACAACTTGGGCAACATTATTCAGGTAAGGATTGTAGCAATCGGGTTTCAATCCCATCTCTTCCGCGGCATTGAGCGATATTTCGGTCAATTGGTTGTGGTTGTTGTTCCAACGGGCCAGGGCGCCAACCATATAACTGCTGCGTGCATGCCTGGCATGTTTGCTGGTGGAATGCGCTACAACGAATTCACTAGTAATATCACGGTAATTGCGAACAGCGGTAGCGCCGGTATCGGAGGAAAAGATTTCCCCGTCATAAAGGGCATATTCATTTTTATCCTGCAGTGAAATATATTCAGTCTCGCGCACGAAATCGGGAATTCTACCGGCCAGGGATTTGATTGTTTTCACGGTTTCCACCACGTCCGGGAGACCTTCTTCGATTAGACGGCGGCGGAGTTCTTTTAACTCACCGGCCGTGGGTATGTGGGTGAAGCCACCGGGGACCGGAGTGATCGGATGAACCGCGCGACCGCTGACAATATCACCAATATCATTGGCGAGACGCTTCATTCGCAGAGCCCGCAGGATTACATTCTTATGGGTTGGGATCAGCGGAAATACACTAGGTGCGTTCAGAAGGTCCGGGGCTACTAGAAAATAGACATGCAGCACGTTTGATTGAAGGGTAGCGCCATTTACCAGCAGTTTCCGCAACAGAATGGTCTGTTCGGAGACTTCCAACCCAAGTGCATCCTCTGTAGCTTTTAAAGAAGCAATCTGATGGCCCAGTGCGCAGATACCACAGATTCGCGAAGTAATAATCGCAGCTTCATGGAAACTACGACCTTTCAGCAGGGCTTCAAAATAGCGGGGAGCCTCAACAATTTGTAATTCCGCCTTCTCCAGCCGCCCCTCTTTCATATTGATAACAATATTGCCATGTCCTTCGACACGAGTAAGATGATGTACATTAATGTCTAGATTTTTACTCATTGTAAATCCTTTGTGAACCTTTAAATATTGCGAGCAGCAATGTGTTATTTGAATGTGTCCGGTTGCTTGTAACTGTTGAATAGCAATAACCGCTTTTCAGCTTCCTGCAGGGACAGTCCATGATCGGTCAGGATATCAAGCATGGCATTCTTATTGGCGTCGGGTACCAGCCCGCGGCAACCGGTACAAAATTGCCCGAAGCTGGGACAAATAGCATCACAACCACTGAGGGTAATCGGTCCCAGACAAACCATTCCGCGGTCATATAAACATTCATTTTCCCTCAGTTTACATTCAACACACACAGGAGAATCGGGTTTGATTGGTTGTTTGCCCATAACCAGCGCTTTAAATACGACCAGGAATTCGGGGATGCTCATAGGGCAGCCGTGGATCTCGTAATCTACTTTCACAATGGCCGATACTGGCATGGCTGGCAGGGTCGGAAAGAGATATTTGTCTTTGCCATAAACGGTTTCGCGGACATCCTCGATTGGCTGCAGATTCTTCATGGCATTGATACCGCCCGTCACGGCACAGGAACCCAATGCGACCAGGATTTTCGCGCGCCGGCGGATATCATGGATTCGTTCTACGCAACTCGGGGTGGATATGGATCCTTCGATAAAGGCGATATCGTAAGCATCGGCCTTATCATCCATGGCTTCACGGAATTCAACGATGTCCACATGTTCCAGTATCTCGAGCAGGTGATTTTCCAGGTTTAGTTTATTCAATTGGCAACCTTCGCAGGATGTGAAATCGAAAAAGGCGATTTGTGGTTTCGTCTTCGGTGCAGTCTGGGTACTCATCAGATGGCCTCCGGCAGATTCTTAATATCGGAAAATTGGTAAACTGGCCCATCCAGACACACATAGGAATCGTTGATCTGACAATGACCGCATTTGCCGACACCACATTTCATTCTCCGTTCCAGTGACATGTAAATATTATCTTCCGGCAGGCGTTTGCTTTTAAGGGCCATCAGGACAAATTTGTACATGATGGGAGGCCCTACTATGGCGGCAATTGTGTTGTCAAGATCCAGGTCAAGACCGGGGATCAATGTGGTGATAACACCAGTGTTTCCTTGCCATTCAGGTGTGCCTTGGTCAACGGTGACATGATATTCGATACTGGGATCGTTATCCCAATTTTCCAACTCGTCGGGGAAAAGTAGTTCATCGGGGTTTTTTGCACCGTAAAGGATGATTATACGACCGAAATCTTCACGATAAGCAATCACATGGTTAATTAAGGATCGCAATGGAACGATGCCGATTCCACCACCAATAATTAATATATCTTTGCCTTTGAAATCATTAACGGGAAAGCCTGTCCCAAACGGACCACGGACGCCGATTTTTTGCCCAACTTCGAGTTGGTGCATTTTTTCAGTCAGCATACCAACTTTACGCACACAGATGTCGAAGGCGCCTTTTTTGGTAGGTGCGGAGCAGATTGATATAGCGGCTTCACCGATTCCGAAGATAGAGAACAGGGCAAATTGACCGGGTTGGTGCCCTAGTTCCTTGCCATCCGGTAATTTTATTTCAAACCATTTTTCCAGCTCAGTAAATTGATTAACGGCCGTGATCTCGGCCATTTCCGGGTAATACAACTCCAGTGGCGTATGTTCATGTTTGGTTAAGATATTCATAATGAAACTCCCTGTATCTTCTGTCCAACCGGAGCGGATGATTTTCTTAAATGAGTCTGTTCAAATTCATCACTGAGCCTGTTCACAATTTCAACAATACTGATTCCTGCTGTGCAATAAGCCGTGCAGCGACCGCAACCAACACACCAGGGATCACCGGTTTTATCAGTGATGTATTTAAATTTGCGGTATATACGGTGGCGCTGTCTGCTCGCTAGTTTTTCCCGGAAATTCTCACCTCCGGCAACGGCAGCGAAACTACTCAGCAGGCAGCCATCCCAATGGCGATCGCGGGAGCCATCGGTTAATTTGAGATCGACATTATCAACCATATTGAAGCAGTAACAGGTCGGACAAACCAGATTGCAGGTGCCGCAGCCAACACAGCGTTGGGCAACCTCTTCCCACACCGGTGAATTCCAGGATTGTTCCATCACTTCCGGCAGCCGATTGTAATTAAATTTAATTTTATTTTTAAACTGGCGGCTGATTTCCGGTATCTCCAGTGCTTCCCCTAAAGCAGTAAAATCTTTTGTGATTTCTGTTCCCCGCTCGGTCAGAACTTGTACGGTATATCCATTTTCATGACGATCCAGGAAAAGATCAAAACCCTCGGTATTTTCCACAGTGATACCTACTGAGCGGCTGAAATGATAATCATCCGGCTCGTATGAAACTCCGATAAAAGTGCAGTTTTCACGTCGCTTCAGATAATTAATTTCTGGTGTCCTGTGACTGAAATTAAAATCCAGCTTTAGAACCGCCTTCATATCGTACGAATGAACGCCCAGGAAGATTCGGTGGTTGTTCTCTATTGCGACTTTGGTAAATGTATTATCAGTTAAGGAAAAATTCAGGAGGCGTTCAGTCGGAGGAAGGAAATATTTCCTGATCGATTGTAATGTCCGTGCATAATCCAGTACGACTCTACTAGGATCGGTTACTTGTTCAAAGCTGAATGAATTTTCCCCTTTCTGACATGGAGCATGCACCTCACCATAGGTTTGCAGATGTGCTACAAAATCGGGAATATTTTGTAACAACAAATTGTGTTTATTCATAATTAGCACCAATTGAGAAGTTGATTAATATGGACAAAAGGAAGTGATTCTTACTATTTATATTTTAGATTACCGTAGTATAAAATTTAGGGTCGGTTCCACAGTATTTTCTGGAATTAGTAGAGAATCTATTTATTATAATAAGACCTTGTTACTATGATCTTAAAAGTGCATTTGTATATCAAGCAAGTGAAAGAGAGCAGAAAAGAGAACAGCAAATGACTAAATAAATTGACCGGGCAGATGGTTTTAAACCGACTTAAATTCATTAACCATTACCGGAGGAAGTTTGTGACCATAAATAAAAAAATTTTATTATTTCTAGTGGTATTGACAATACCCTTTCAGATATATAGCCAGTGGGATTATCCGCCAACCCAGGTTGAAACAGTTATTGATGAATTACATGGGATCAAAATATCAGATGATTATCGTTGGCTGGAAAATGGAAGCAACCAAGTAGTTGTTAATTGGGTCGATGCTCAAATGGTATTTAGCCGTTCCATTCTTGATACGTTACCGCAACGGGATATGGTTGCAAATACATTAACAGATTTATATAATATGCCAGTGATGACCAATCCGGAATTGCATGGTCAGCGTTATTTTTACTTTCGGCGAATAGCCGGGCAAAATCACCAAGTACTGTATTTTACCGATGATTTTCCCGGTGAGAATGAGCAAGTTGTACTGGATCCCAATAAATTCAGTGCGGAAGGTACTATCGGTTTGGATTGGCATTATCCATCTCCCAGCGGCAGTTTGCTGGCTTATGGTGCCTCGTTTGGTGGATCGGAGATTAGTACGCTTAGGGTACGGGAGGTTGCGACTCAAACTGATTTGGTAATTGAAATACCGTACACCCGTGCCAGTCCGGTAGTCTGGTTGCCGGATGAAAGTGGCTTTTATTATGTACGCTATCCCGAGCCAGGTACTGTACCTGAAGGAGATGAGTATTATTTTCGCCGCTTGTTTTTTCATAATCTGGCTGACTCAATCTGGCGGGACGATCCCATGATTTTCGGAGCAGATCTGGGACGTGCAGACTGGGTGAATGCTTACCCTTCTTCTGATCAGCAATTTATGTTCATTTATGTATCCGTCAACTGGGCCATCAATGATCTTTATTTTATGCCAATTGACCAGCCTGAGGCAATCAAGCCACTGGCAGTAGGATTGGATGGAAGCTTTACGGCCGACGTATTTGATAATAATATTTATCTGCTGACCAACCTGGAAGCACCGCGCTATCGTATTTTAACCGTATCTGTTAGTGAACCGGAACAGGAAAATTGGCACGAGATTATCCCTGCTTCGGCAGTCCGCTTGGAATCCTTTATTTTTGCCGATGGGCAACTAACTGTGATTACAATTGAAGATGTGGTATCGCATCTTTGGATGTACTCTCTGGATGGAAAACGCAAATGGGAAATACCTCTACCGATGATGGGTTCAATTACCAAGATAAGTGGTAATATTCGTTCCTATGATCTATTTTTCAACTTTGAATCGTTTACTTACCAACCGGCAATTTATCATTTTGATCTTTTCAGTGATCGTCTGATGCAATTGGAACAGGCTCCCAGTACAATTGATTTTTCATCCTACATTATCAAACAGGTTTTTTATCCATCTCGGGATGGTACTTCAATTCCAATGTTTATCATCCATCATGATAATATTGAACTGAACGGCGATAATCCTACGTTGTTATATGGCTATGGTGGGTTTGATATTTCTTTGAATCCCTACTTCAGTAAAACGGCAGTTGCCTGGATTGAAGCCGGAGGTGTCTATGCGGTAGCTAATTTGCGGGGCGGTGGCGAGTATGGCCGTGATTGGCATGAAGCAGCCCGCCTGGAAAAAAAACAGAACTGCTATGATGATTTCATCGCCGCTGGAGAATGGTTGATTGATAATGGTTATACTAATTCGCGTCGCCTAGCATGTCTGGGTGGCAGCAATGGCGGTTTGTTGGTTGGAGTCGCCATAACTCAGCGTCCGGATCTCTGGCAGGCAGCGGTTAGTGCCGTACCTTTACTCGATATGGTGCGCTACCATAAATTCAGTATTGCCAGACTGTGGATACCTGAATTCGGTTCATCCGAGGATTGTGATCAATTTAATTTCATCTACCGCTATTCGCCCTACCATAATGTGAAGTCGTACACCAATTATCCTGCCACCATGTTTACCACCAGCGAATACAATACCCGGGTCGACCCGCTGCACGCCTGCAAGATGACCGCTCTGATGCAGAAAAAGAATAGCGGAGATCGGCCGATCTTGCTTCGCTATGAGCAGAGTTCGGGACATAGTGTTGGGAAACCGGTCAGCAAGAAAATTGAAGAAACCGTGGACGTATTATCCTTCCTAATGTGGCAGTTAGGAGTGGAGTAGTTTTACAACGGACGCCCTAGCAGTTCATCACTCTTTTACCTCGTCACAATGCTCTGCGTTGTGACGTTTATCCACTATCGGTTACACCGCTGAGCAGTGTAACCAGCAGTAAGGGCGCAAAGTGTTCCGACGCCGAATTAATGGAAAAAGTATCTGGGTATTCAAGTGCTGTGGTGAATTGAATCCCAAAGGGATGAAATAATTGTAACCCAAGCTGCCGGCATTGCTTGATCAACCCTGAAAGGGTGACACTATTTCGGCTTCCTACAAAAAAAACGGGGCTAGCTGAGCCCCGTTAATGAAATTGATGGGGCACAGCACGCTGTGCCCCTACTACAATATAAAAACTTAATAATTAACTGACGTCTTCAATTGCTGATTTCAAAGCGGCTTCAATCAAGTCAGCCGGTGGTTCCTTGATGAAATCATTGGCAATCAGATTGTCGGTCATGCTACGAGCATAGGTGATATCTTTTTCGGCAATGGCATAAGCTTCATCGCGGGTCATTTCAATTCGGGCAACCCCGTCTTTGATAGCCTGCATGGCCACATCGGCAGCTTCATAAGGAAATACACCCGCTTCATCCATAGTTGGAATGATGTAATTGGGGCTGAGTCCTTTTTCTTCTGCAAATCGTGCCAGAGACCGGGCGGCGGTAATCGCCATTTCGTCCGTAATCTTGCGCGCCCGAACTATTAAAGCGCCTTTCAGAATAGCTGGGAATCCCAGGGAATTATTTACCTGATTAGGGAAATCTCCACGACCGGTAGCGACGATATAGGCACCGGCTTCTTTAGCGGCATAAGGATAAATTTCCGGCACCGGATTGGCACAGGTAAAAACAATCGATTTTTCAGCCATTACGCTGATCCATTCCGGTTTGACGATGTCCGGTCCCGGTTTGGACAGGGCAATCAAAACATCAGCTCCTTTGCAGGCCGTTGCCATATCCGGGAAAGCTTCCGGGTTGGTGGCCTGGCACAACTCCCATTTGCGGTAAAAACGGGGATCAGCTTTGAGATCTTCGCGATTGGAGCTCAACGATCCCTTTGAATCAAACAGGACCATTTTCTGTGGATTGGCTCCGGCTTTGATCATCAGACGGGCAATTGTGGTATTGGAAGCGCCAGCCCCCAGCATTACGATGCGTACATTGCCCATTTCCTTGCCAGCCACTTTCAGAGCATTTATCAGTCCGGCGACTGTTACTGAACCGGTCCCTTGAGCATCATCATGCCAAACCGGTATATCGCATTCTTCCCGTAGGGTGTCCAGTACTTTATAACAATTGGGCTGCGAAATATCTTCCAGGTTGATGGCGCCGAAACTGGGTTGGAGCCGTTTAACAAAATCAATGATCACGTCCGGATCATGTTCACCAGCGGCATTGCGGCTGTCAATACACAGGGCGGTTGCATCAACGCCACCGAGGTATTTCATCAAAAATGCTTTACCTTCCATTACACCCAAACCACCGGGAGGAGTACAATTACCATCGCCCAATACGCGGGTGGAATCGCTCACAACCGCAACCAGGTTACCACGGTTTGATAAATCGAAACTGGTGTCATTATCATCTCTGATAGTGGTAGAAATTTTTGATACACCGGGCGTGTACCAAACGTTAAACCAGTTAAAACCGAATACACCGGCTTTGGGAGCAGTCTGCATTTTACCACCATAGAACTTATGGGCAGTTAACGCAAGTTGCTTAAGAAACAGGGTTTTCGCTTTCGCAACCTGTTCCTGGGTGAAATTTTCCGGGAATAATTCATCCAGATTTTCAAGTTTCAGATCTATACTCATTGGGATACTCCTTTTATGAAAACGGGGTTACTACAATCATTATCAGTAATGGAAAATTTGATATTCATGGCTGGGTTTTTGTTCGAAATTTTGGTTTGGATACAATCTGCTTCATACCATCTTCAACATGGATTTTAGCAGGTTTGGTAAATCAATAAATTTAGATTTCAGCAATCTGTGCATTATGTCTATGCTTTTGCAATAAAAATTTATCGTCCGATATTAATAGTATGCGAGTAAAAGGAGAAAAAATTGGAATAATTCCTGATTATTATATCTTCATATTTAATTGATTATTCAACCGGGTTGAAATGGGTACCTTCGGCAAAAAGTCGTTCAATTTCCTGTTTAGTACGTTCCGAGGCGTGACCATCCAATTTATGAAAATAATAATTACGTTCTTTGTTGGCAGCGGCAATCATATCGGGAGTTGGATTAAGCGCCCGTTTTATTCCGGCGGATAGTTGATCGGGGTGACTGATATGGACAAAGGAGTCGCTTAAAAATTCGCGATTATCGTTGGTTAACAAATGTTCACCATCCGAATGCCTTAATTTTTCGTGGTCCAAATCGTAAATAATTCCGAATTTACCGGTTGCGAGAAATTCCGTGATTGCTCCTGATGCTTCGGAAATCAATGTGTCAGCGATATATAGCAGTGGCAGAATATTATAGGTTGCTTGTGGAATAAGAACAGCATGGGGATATTTTGGTATGCGACGCTCAAAAATACGGTGTTGACTATGGCGGGCATATTTCCCTGACCAGGCATAATGATGGAGTTTAATGATTAAATTATGTTCTTTAGTCGCTTCGAAAATCGCATCCTTTATTTCGTATAGGCAGGTGGGTTTATAAGTTGGTGCAAATACCACCGTTTTTTTAGCAGGGTCCAATCCCAGCGACATCATAATTTGTTCTCGATCAAACTGTCCTTCTTTAAAATAGGGATCCAGCTTGGGATAACCGACTTTATGGATTTCAGATTTTCCCAGGCAACCAGATTTCTGAAGTTGTGCTACGGAAAATTTCCCTTCCGCAAATATGATATAGCGCTGATCACGATGTTTATTCAGTGCTCGAAAAGTGACCGTTTTAGTAAATGTAATTCCATGATAGATCAGACATAATAAAGTTTTTCCGAATTTGGATTCATCCACGACATCCGGAACAATTACAATGTCAAACTGTTCATTTTCATCGGTTACGCGATAACCATCTTTTTGAAACTGGTTTAAATAGATATCTGATTGTTGTCGATCCAGGAAACCGAAGGATCGTATTACTTCATTAGTCAACGATATTGCTACGTCAAATTTCGGATCATTTTTAAATACTTCTAAAAGTGGATCATAGGCCGCTTTGTGATATAAATAGAACATTTTAAATAATATCTTAATTTTCATCGCTTATCTTAATTGCGCTTCGCTTCGATTAATTTTCTGATTTGTCGTTTTCGAATCCAATTTCTTGGTTTAGGTTTCAATTGTTTATACGAATCAGATTCGATGATATTTTCGATGTAATTAATTATACGATTCGAAGACTTTCCATCCGCATAAGGATGTATTTTATTACGATATTTAGCTCTATTTTCAGAGAATTCCTGCGGTTCAGCGATAGCACGTTCAATGGCGCCGATTAATTCTTCCGCCGCAATTATATTAATTCCTTTGTCTTGTCGCGCAATTGCCCGGTAGGTAATAATGGGCCGATCAAAGGCTAAAAATTCATACGCTACCGAAGATGTATCGGTGATCAACAAATCAGCTACCGACATATAATTAATAATATTTAAGTCTTCACAAATAATAAAGTTAGTATTGCGTAATTTTTGATACTGTTGCTGCACATCCCTATTCATGAGGGGATGGAATTTTATCAGCCATTGGAAGCGATTCTTTAAGCCTTTGATTGTCTGGAATAAGTCCGGTGCCGAGGTATATTTGGGTGGGAATGTCGGGGCGTAAAGAATAACCGGTTGATCGGGATCTAAACCATACTTTTTTTTCAATTTTCTTTTATCAGTGTCTGAAATATTGACCATGGGACCGACTGGATCCAACTTGGGCCAACCGGTTTCCTCAACCAGAAAATGACCTTTACGCCGTGCTAGTTGCTTAAACTTGGTTGTTATATCAGGACCGGGAGTGCAGTACAGGTCAAAAAAACCGGTAATGCGGTAGAAGCCTTTGGGCTCATCGTCGATACCATGAAAGATCTGTACTTTTAGTCCTGGCCAGAAATGCGGGACAATATTGCCCGGTACTAAGATTGCGTCCGGGTTATAATTTAAAACCTCTTCTGATGAAGTTAGCCGTAGACCCGGTGGCGGATGATTTTTTGCTGTGCTGGCAGTAAACCAGGCTACCGATCCACGGCCGAGTTTGTTTACTGCATCTTGTACTGGTTCCAGGATTGGGAAAGAATAGGATTTGGTGACAAAAAATAAATATTTCAAAACCATTACCTATTGAAACCTGCAATGTGACTCATTACCAGATTACCACGGGTGCTCAGGAATATATTTCGTTAAGAATCCAGACAACATCATCCTTGGTAAGATCAACAATATTATTATCCATTCGGCCTTTAGTAAATGAATGTTTCACCAGCATCTGCAGGTCATCCCGATCAACACCCCAATCCTTAAGATTAAATTTAATTATACTGCCGGGTATTGATTTTATCAGAGACTGAAGTTCTGTATTACTCCCAAGATTTAATCTGGCATTGAGTTGCGCCAATTCTTTAGTAATAGCTTTCTGGTTGATCTCGATTAGAGGTATCATTGGCATGGATGCGGCTATCCCATGGGGGATGTCAAAAAATGAAGTGAGTGGATAACTGATTGAGTGAGCAGCAGCAGTTTTAGTATTTGAAAAGGCCCGTCCGGCATTATTGGCGGCTTTGAGTAAATTTCGGCGGATTTGAACATCAGACGGATCATTCTTTAATCCTTCAATATTCTCGATAATCTGACTGATGGCTTGGATAGCATATTTTGTTGACTGATCATTTGAATTTTTATTCCATATTGCCTCAAAACTATGACTTATAGCATCCAAAGTCGTGGAAAGTGAAATATCTAATGGTAGGCTTAAAGTGAGGGCGCCGTCCAGAATTGCATAATCGGGGTATAGATCCGGGTGCGACAGGGAATATTTTTTCTTTTCAGCCGGATGCCAGATTGTTGCCCACATGGTCACTTCGCTGGATGTTCCGTGGGTCGTTGGAATAAATATCGAAGGAAGTCTTTTAGTGTATTTATCACGGTAATTCAGTAAATCCGATAGATTGTAAATCCCCGATCTCTGGGCAGCAATCACAGCTTTGGCAGTATCCATTACCGACCCTCCACCAAATGCGATAACACAATCAAAGCTGTCACTGTGACTAAAATCGATTGCTTCCTGGCAACTTGTGAAGGTGGGATTATTGACCACAGCAGTGAACATACCGGCCGGGCTACAGATTTTTTCCAGCTCTAAACACCTGACGTTTTCTTTGAATGTGATCACTAATGGTTTATTGATACTGAGCTTTCTACGGATTGTCTGCCAGGACTCGAGCCAATTTTCACTGTCGATGATCTTAACCGGATTAAAATAATTTGCTGTCATATTTGATTCAATTTATCTGCAATGGGATAGGTATATAGGGGGAATCTTTACTCACCGGAAATGTATTTCATGAATTCCTGTTTGTTATCGACAGGCTTGATGGTAGGGCGACCCAGGTCGTTTCGTGAACCGGGCTCTACAATCAATTCCAGGAAGGCCGGACCAGTTGCCAGTACAAATTGTTCAACCTTTTTTTTCAGATCAGTCTTTTTACTGCATGATTGGACAGAATTGTAGCCATTTGATCTAACCAGGGCGGGTAAATTTATTCCGTTAGCCGCAGTTTTTTGTCCTCCAACCGATTCATGTACTTTATTATTGATCAAAAGGTGATATAAGTTTTTGGCTTGCAGCTTGCCTGCCGTTGCAAGACTTCCCATATGCATGATTAAAGCGCCGTCACCATCGATGCAGAAAACCTTCCGATCAGGTTTAGACAAAGCGATACCAAGGGCGATTGAGGAACAATGTCCCATTGATCCAACTGTAAGAAAATCTTTATAATGTGGTTCGTTTCGGATAGCTCGTATTTCAAAAATCTCTCGGGATGTTTTACCGGTGGTGGAAACAATTATTGCATTATCCGGAAGACTTTCCAGGATTATTTCCAATGCATTTTCCCGTTTTATCAGACCAGTTTCTTTCTGGCTTAGCGATGTTCCATATTTACTGAAAGTACCTTTTTTCACCAATATGACAAACGGCCGTTTATCAGCCATGGCGCTGGTTACGGCTTTATTGATTTTTGATTCGATATTATTTTCAGTGGCAGAAAATGTTATATATGGTAGATCAAGAGCGGCTAATAGATTTTCCTGTATCTGGCCCTGTTTTTTATGCTGAGGTTCATCAGCAACTCCAGGTTCCCCGCGCCAGCCAATTACTACCAGCATCGGGATCGAATAAACCTCTGGATCGCATAGCGATATTAAAGGATTAACAGCATTTCCCAGTCCGGAATTTTGCATGTACACTAAGGGTAATTTTCCGGTTCCGAGATGATACCCGGCTGCAAGGGCAATTGCATTCCCTTCATTCGCGGAAATCACATGGTTTTGGGGAGCTACATTATCGTCTAGGCATAAACAGAATTCCTTTAGAAGTGAATCCGGGACTCCAGAAAAAAAATCGATGCCATCGTTAGTTAATAAATTAAAAAAATTAATTGGTGAAATACTCATCAGTAATCCTCAGGGATAAGTGTTAATATTTCTTTTATTGGCATACAATATTGATCTGATGCTTCTTTACAGCGACCGGTTTTCAGGATTGTTTCGGCGGTCAGGACCATTGAGGGATAGGCACTCCGGATCAGGTGATTTCCGTAAATGACAATGTTTACACCCAGCTCAGCCAGCTCTGTTTCAGTCAGATGACCATAGGTGGATGGTACAACAACTAGTGGTAGTGCTGGTTCAAATGTTCTGAACTGTTGGCAGAATTCAACAATCTCCTTGCCATCCTTTTCTTTGCTGTGGATCATAATTCCATCTGCACCTGCGGCGATATAGGCTTTTGCGCGATTAATTGCGTCTTTCATTCCCTGTTTCAGGATCAAACTTTCAATTCGGGCAATGATCAGGAAATCGGAGGTGACTAATGCGTTTTTACCGGTCGAGATTTTTTTGGCGAAGTGCTGAATCGTATCCTGTTCTTGAACCACATCAGTACCAAAAAGAGAATTACGTTTTGTGCCAATTTTATCTTCAATTATTATGGCTGAAACGCCCATCCGCTCTAAGGTACGAACCCGGAATCTGAAATGCTCAATGTCTCCGCCTGTGTCACCATCCACGATTATCGGTTTTGTGGTAACTTCCAGAATTTCATCAATAGTCTGAAAACGGGAGGAAAAATCAACCACTTCTGTATCTGGTTTTCCTTTGGAAGTCGATACTGTCAAGCTACTTAACCAGATACCATCGAATTCGCGTATCCCCAAATTAGTCGATATTTTCGTTTTTTCAACAATCAGACCGGTAATTCCATTATGGGCTTCCAGAATTCGTACAACTGGTTTCACATCTAATAAGCGTCTCAATGTTTTCTGACGCTTGCTTGGTGTCGTACCCTTTTCAGTCACCGCTTTGATTAGTTGTGTTGATGAAATTCCGTCCGTGTAGGTTGGCTCAACCAGTTTGCCACCCCATTCATTTAAGGCGTCAATAACCCTCCGTCTGGTCTCTTTTTGAACACCTGTTTTCCAATCGTCGCCATGTACTACGTAATCAGGCTTGATTTTCCGTAGGTTGGGAACATAATCCAGGGATTCCTGAGGAACAACTTCATCCACACCACGAATATTCTCAACGATCACCTTCCGCTGTTTATACGGAACATGGGGCAGTCGCTTATAACTGGCAATCGCCTCATCTGTTAATACACCGACGATTAAATATCCCAGTTTTTTTGCTTCGTTAATTATATTTAAATGGCCGAAATGGAATAAATCGGCCGACATCCCCACGTAAACCTTTTTCACTATTTTTCTCCGTTTGTAAGTATTTATTCTGAAACTGAAATTGTTACTAACGTTAATTGATTTTTCAATTTAATTAAAATCCTCGTTCGGCGATCGAACTATCCTGATGACCAGCTAGAAAATTCCTGCCAGGAGTTTTCCAATCCCCGTAGCGTAACTGTAAATATTCTTCGGCGTGAGAAGGTATTGAAATCGTTCTTCCTTCCCAGGTAATTGAATCCAAAGAATCGTAATTTTTTTCAATCGTCATTGAATTGTAAAAATGCTTTATCTTCGATGTGCTATGATCCAAATTGAACGGAATATAAGTGTTTGTATAAACCGTCTTTTTTAATTAGCTCGTTGTGGACACCGGATTCTATAATTTTACCTCGATCCACAACAATTATTTTATCGGCATTTTGGACGGTCGATAAACGATGTGCTATCACCAGAACTGTACGATCTTTCATCAACATTTCAATAGCTTTTTGCACTTTATGTTCTGATTCGGTATCCAGAGAGGAAGTCGCTTCATCTAATATTAAAATTGGTGGATTTTTCAATACCGCTCTGGCGATGGCTAATCTTTGTTGTTGTCCACCGGAAAGTTTTACGCCTTTTTCACCAACGATTGTATTGAATCCGTGCGATTGTCTTTCGATAAACTCCAGGGCATTGGCGATAGTCGCCGCCTCACGTATCTTAGCAATTGGTATATCAGGTAAACCGTAGGCAATATTGGCTTCAATGGTATCATTGAACAGAAAAGTTTCCTGGGTTACAATCCCCATCAGATTGCGTAAAGATTTTAGAGATAGGTTCCTTAGATCGCGACCATCTAAAGTAATTGATCCGTCAGTAACGTCATAAAAACGCGGAATGAGATCTGCGATTGTAGATTTGCCGGCACCACTGGGACCTACCAATGCCAGTACTTGACCTTTTTTAAGAGAGAAACTGATATCTTCCAGTACCCGATCATTATCATCTTGGTAGCGGAAAAAAACATTATGAAACTTGATATCTGATTTAAAATCTGTCTTCTCAATTGCTTGCTTAACATCAGTGATAATAGGCTCAGTATCAAGTACCTTAAATACTCGCTCGGCCGAGGCGATTCCGACTTGAAGATCAATATTTACATGGGTTAAAGTTTTAATAGGCGTAAGTAAAGAGAACATCAGAATCACAAAACGAATGAAATCCTCAGCAGTAATACCCTGCTGGCTAAATACTTCCAGACCACCAAACCACAGGATTGTAACACCAATGATAACGCCTAAAGTTTCGGTAATTGGGGTCGACAAGTGACGCAGGCGGGCGCGGCGCAATATTAGATTGAAAAATTTATTAGTTTCGCGCTTAAACCGCTTTACCTCATAATTTTCCATGCCAAAGGCTTTGACAATTCGTATGGAAGAAAAGGTCTCGTAAATAATATTCATTATCCCGGCGATTTTAACCGCTGTTCGAAGCGATTTGCGGCGAATACTGCGGCCGACCAGAATAATAGTAGCGCCAGCCAAGGGGACGACTAATAACGCAATCAAGGACAGTTTCCAGCTTATGACAAACAATAAACCTAGTAAAAATAATATATTTATTGGCTCAACCAGCAATTTTTGAAAACTGGTTGCAAAAGCCCTGCGCATATAAGAAACATCGTTAATAATGATTGAGGCCAGGACACCGGAGCGCCGTTGGTTGAAATACGACAACGACATAGAATGGTAATGTTCATAAAGCTGCTCACGTAATTGTGTGATCAGCTTGTATTGAATGAACGAAATCAGAATATTCTTTATGTACAGGAATATATTTTTAAGGACAAATACAGTTAAGATCGTGAGACATAAAACTTTTAATGTTTCGATGGGTGTCTTACGGAGGATTAGCTGATTGGTCCAGATTTTTAAGTGATCATTAATGCTTAAATTAGTTGCAGTTAATAAATCATTATTCTGTTTAACCAGATCATTGAAATCCATTAAAATATTATTCACCAGCGACGCGGTTAACCATAATGATGCGCCATTTAGCGTCACATAAATAAATGCCGCTAACATTGATATTACCAGATAGGGCCAATATTGAAATGCAAAACTCGCCAGTCGTATGTAGATAGATTTAGTCATAAATTTTGTTGCTTTGGGTCAACTGTTTTAAAACATTGCGAATTCAAATTTACAATCTTATGAGACGAAATTTCCAGAATTCCATTCAAATTAATCGAATGAGTTTACTTTGGAGATTAATATACCGAATTTAATTATATATTGTGCTCGCATACTAATACCAGGATTAATATTAATCTCCTAGTCTTGTGCGAAACCTGAATTTCAGTGTACAATTCAATTCTGAAGTTCATTTACCAGTTATGAACATCCAACCACCGCTACCGAAGCCGCTTTTACAATAATGCAATCAGGCTTTGGCATTCGAAGAGCAATTCTCCGGGGGGATTCTACTATTATTGGAACAGGCCAGGAATGGGTACCGACAATATAATTAGTCAAATAACGATTCTGTTGATCATCTGATCTTAATTGTCATATCGAAGTTCATCTTGAAATTCGTTGTATAGATCTTCAATATAATTGCGTGCTATTTGTATCTTTTTCGAGACAGCTTCATCTTTAACCTTTAGTGTGGCTGTTACCGGAAGGCCATCAAACAAACAATGTAAAACCTTAGTAAAATACTGTGCTGTATCGAATCTATTATATTTGATGTTTAACTGATACTCTCTTTCTTTACGCGCTGCTCTATTTATCATACTCTTTAATGATATCCGTGTACTGATATTTTTACGGATTCTTTTTATACCTTTCGGAGGTACCTTAGAAAGGGGACCTATTGATAGGGAAGATAATCCTCCTAGGTGCCATAAAGTTTCGGAGTTCTTATAGATGATTTTATGTCCGTTGACCTGCAACATAATATTAATAAGCTTTCCAGTATCATAGGCTTTTTTCTTTAAGCCGATTTTCTCAATTCCTTCTCGAAGATTATTAGGTATACTTTGCCAGGATAAATATTTATCAAAGGTAATACCGGTATCCTTGAGAAGTTGAGATAAGGTGTCATTATGGTAGATTGCAAAAAATGAACTACCAAGACAAAAATTATCGCTGGTCCAATGAAATCTTCCCCCAACACGTAAATTTAATTTTTCAATGATTTGGTCTTGTTCCGGTTGCCAGATTGCGCTCCCTGAAAAAACTCCACAGAACTGCTGTGTGAGTGGAATGAACTGATCCATGAAATTGCCAACACCAAAAATATCAGGATCCATAAAGCAAAAATAATCAGAATCTTCAATTGATTGAAGATGTGATAACGCGGCTCCATGCGCAAATACCTTATCTGAAGATAATTCATAGTATTCCAGACGCGAATAATTATCACAAAACTGTATTATCATTTCCTTTTCTTGGCCTGTACAACCATTATTGACTACTCTAAAACTACCTTCAGACCATTTTAACAAACTTAATAGAAACAGCCTCGAGTACAGCACATCCCCGGGTGAATAAATAATATTAAACTTCAATTTCATCTAAAACTCCATCTGCTAATTTGAGTTTTCCAATCAACGATTCCAAAATGTTATGTTTTCCTGGTGGAGAATCAGTTCTTAATCAGTTTAAGAATACGTTCGCAGCTATTTCCATCTAAGTACTGGTGGAACATCCTTTTTAACTGCTCTCGATGTTCTGAGTCTTTCTCCGGATGAGCTAAATATTCATGTGCGGTTTTAAGAAATTGTTTAAAATCATAGACTTTTTCGCCAGGTGTCCAGGTATCATAATCAAAAATAATCCCACGGTGGTATTCCTTCAGGTCATAAGGGATGTAAATTATTGGTCTATTGCAAAGTAGGAAATCCGTTGCAATCGTTGAGAAATCAGTAATTAAAAGATCCACTACAGGTAAAATTTCATTTACATCTAGTAAAACAGAATGCGAGAAATAAAATATTCGTTTATCATCAATGATCGATTTGGTTTGAGATTGATCTTTTATCGCAAATTTATTTTCTAAATCATGCGTTCTCAATAGCATAATCGCATTATTTTCTTCCAGAAACAACTGTAATCTTTTTAATTCAAAATCGGTGAAGGGGAAAAAGGTACTTCGGTGAATACTATCTTTCCATCGGCCTGCATCCCTATGCGTTGGTGCGTACAGTATAACCTTGACGAAATCAACTTTTGGGTTTAATAATTCAATTAACAACTTTACAGTTGTTTGTTTTTTATTGTGGCAATTAATTATTATATCACTTAATGGCAAACCGGTAACAACAAAATTTTCAATATTTACATGATAAGCGGAGGCACGGATATATTTTTCGATATCTGAACACATAGTATAATGGGTCACTGCTCGTCTTCGTCTGATTTCTTTTCTGATTGATCTGCCTGATGATCGTATTTCAATACCTGTTTTCTTGTTTCCCGGTACTAGTATACCATGACCTACGTTGATTATCTTGCGCCTTTTTGTTTTTGTATAACGTAACATGTGCCAGCAATCATTCCTACCTCGGATTATTATTGCAGTTGATGTCAAGTAATGATAAATATACTTGAATTGCCCAACGATTCCTTTCCGCAGAACCAAATTCTTTTGCGAATATTGCTTACTTAAATTATGATATATACTTTTTGATTTTGTAACCCATAGTGGTTGCCCCCATTGCTTCTCAATAAGATAATTAAATAAATACTTAGGATTTCCATGAAACAGTCCGCGCTTACCATAAAATAGTACTTTCCCTTTATTCAACGGGATAATTTTGTTAATCAAGTATATTAATGGTGATAGAATAAAGATTACAGCACTAAACATGCTTCTTAGCTCTTCTTTTGGGTTTATACTGCAGCTGATCGTAAATTGCTAAATCATCAAGGCTCGCATCAAAATCTTTAACCGGTGTACGCCAGTCTCCCCATCTATCGGTAAGATATTGATCAATATTGGAAGGAATAACATAATCCCTGTTTTCCCAATAGATTGTATCAAGATCATCATGATACTTGGCTTTTACTCTTTTGGGTGTATGGGTGTCGATCCAGTAATAATAATCACCAACCTTATATTTGATAAAGATATCCAGAAATAGTTCTTGGAACTTGAATAGACGCAAATATTTTCGATGCCAATATTTAATTTTAACAAGACGAAGTGTACCAGGTAGTCTGCCAGTATCATCATATCGCATACTAATTCGGTATTTGAACGGGAATTTTTTTTTGATGGCCAGAAATTTTCCTACATCTTCCCCAGAAATACAGATATCAACGTCATGATCCCAAGGTATTAATTCTTTATCACGGATGATACCCAAAAGTGTTCCGTGATCAAGCCAATATTTAATATCATGTTTTTCAAACAGTGAGATCGTGTCAGAGAGAACTTTTTTCAATTTAATTAGATTTTTACCTTGTAAGTGAACAACTTTTCTGAATCGCTTTGGATTTGTACAGCGGGTTTTCCGCGGGAGATTAAGCATGGTTTTCTTATCAATAATGGAACCATCGTCGGAGTTGGTATCCCAACGGTCTACAATCTGGTGCCAATTTCCATATCGTGCTGTTAGATATTTCTCAATTTTCCCCGGAGTTTGAAAAGTGCTCCCTGCAAAAGTATGTGATTCTAGATTGGAAAAGTGTTCTGATAATACTTGTTTGCAGGCTAAACCGCTAACCCAGCGAGTATACTCCCCTTTATTGAATTTTAGGTTTATACTCAAACTGGGGGTCCTTCGACTGATGTCCAGAGTCGGTACAACCGATATCTTTGTGACATTACCATCAATCCAATTATATCCGGACTTGTCATATTTTAAACGTAATCTGTACCAGGGTAGAAAAGAGGACCTTAGAGCTATAATTCGTTTGAGATATTCTGATGGAATACCGATTGTCAGTTTCTTATTGTACGGAAGGAGTCGACCGTCTCTGTAAAAACCTAAAAGCGTACCGGAATCCAGCCAAAAAGGTAACCCGTTTTTATTAAAAACCTTTTTGGTGTATAACAGAAGTTTCATTGCTCTTTTTTCACTATAATCAGCAATTATTCCGCCTGAAGATCGTGTAATTATTGCTTTACACATATTTAAAATACTGAGTCTCACATATTACCTCGGTCAATCTAACAAGAAATAGACTATCTAGCTTCAATTTGATTAATCAGCACCCTGTAAAATAAAGAGGCAGACTCCCCCAAAGTTGAATACAAAACAACTAGTTTATCATTGAAAATCTTCAATTCCTAATGGAGTTCGCCGCTTGAGGTCCTTTTTTACCATTTGATTTACGGTCCATTAATTCCTTTAGATAGTATTCAATACTGGTAGCCATTTTCTCAATCGAATAATTCTCTTTTATATGGCTCTGTGCCGCCCGCCCGAGGCTTTCGCGGACTTCATCGGACTTTATCAATTCTAATGTTTCTTTAGTCATCGATTGCACATCATTAAAGGGAACCACTATACCTGTTTTTCCGGATTGTATTAGCTCCTTTACGCCTCCGACATCAAAGGCTACAACAGGTCTTTTGAATAACATCGCTTCGATGAGAACATTTGGGACTCCTTCATAGGCTGAAGTAAGTAAGACAATGTCGCAATAGGCATATATGGCATGGAGATTATTTTGATGTCCCATCATTATTACACTATCATCAATACCCAAATCACAAGCATATTGTTGAATTTTATCATTCAGGGATCCATCTCCAACTATCAGAAAGATTGCTTCAGAATATTCGTTCCGTATGTTTTTAGCGACATCTAAAAAAAGATTTATCTTTTTTTGGGGTTCCAACCTGCCAAAAATTCCGATTACCGGACGTTGTTTCGGCAGATTATATTTTTGCCTGATGTCTTTGAAGTTAAAATCAGTAGGTACGTTGAGATCGATTCCATTAGGAATAACGCGAATGAAATCATCCTCCATCCAGCCGTAGGACAAATACTTTTTTTTAATAGCAATCGTATTTGTAATAACTCCATCAGCCATACGTTTAAAAGTTAAACGGTAGCGCCAATTATTGTGTACGCTCGGTAGCCCGGCACGTGCAATAATGATAAATGGCTTAAAGAAGATTCTGGCTATGCTGGCCAATTTAACATCTTTATTATAGTGTCCGATTACAACATTTATTTGATGACGACGAATAATTCTTGATAATCGATAGCCGTTGAGAATGTTGAAATCCATTCCGAATTTTAAAGAGTAGGTACAAAAACCTTCCTTACTACAGACATCAGTAAACAGAGAGTTTAATTTCCCACCACAGTAAATCGTATGTCTCCGTTCACGCAGTCCTTTGGCTGTCATAAGCATCCATTTATTCACACCTGACCAAGTTTTGATGACCGTGCTATCTAGTAGAAGAACATTCATTCAAAGATTTCGCTGTTTATTTTTTTTCAATCCATTTTCTTTTATAAACTGGACGAAATTTAATTACATATTTATGTGGTATAATAATATTTAATGAATTGTTACGCTCATAAATTAAACAGTGAGAAACGATCTTCACTACGCAAACTGGCGTTTGGAACCTATAGTTGAGAAATTATCACAATTGGACGGTATGTTAGAAAAAGCATTTCAAACCCATGATCAATTTATTGCAGCTCAAATCAAATACTTCAAAGACATCAGGCAAAAATATCATTGCCATCAGAATGGAAATGAATAAATAAGGCCAATAAATAAAGACGAAATTTACCAATCATAGATAAATTGATTTAGTCATAAATTTTGTTGTATTAGGTCAACTGTTTTGCAATATTATGAATTTAAATAGAATCCCCCTAATTCCAACATTATTAGCAGTTACAGCCGTTTTAGCAACCACTTTTGTCTATTAGCCCGTTAAAAAGTAATCCGAATAGCAACATGGAAAAGACAGGATTCATTTCGCAAGTATCATTTTTTGGTGGGGAATACCAGCTTCGTAAAAAATATCACCAACCGGTTTAAAATTGTATTTCAGGTAAAAATCGATAACTGAGGTCTGAGAATTGAGATAAACCGGCTGATTCTGATCAATTTGTTGTAAAACAAATATCAGCAAGGCAGTGCCAATCCCAATTCCACGGTGGTTTTTTAAAACTGCAAATCGCTCCAGTTTGATACCTTCATTAGTGGAACGCCAACGGGCAGTGCCCACCGGTTGCCTATCAATGGTGTATAGAATGTAGGTGGCGTCATCCTCAAACTCATCGATTTCGATTGCTTCCGGAACCTGCTGCTCTTCAATAAATACTACCCGCCGAATGGCCAAGGCTTTATCCATTTCGCTTGGAGTTGTAATAATTTTGATACTGATTGGCACGGCTGAAATTCGGTCAGGGAAGCGGTAAAAACCAATCGGTAGTATGGAATGCAAAATCTAGTGACATAATTTAATTTCCATTATGCGTCACAAGAATAAACAGATCATTGTTGTTGGTGACCGTGTGCTGATCCGGCCGGATGAAGGCGAACGAAAGTCCGCTGCCGGGCTTTACCTGCCGCCCAGTGTGTTAGAGAGACAGGAAATCCGTGGTGGTATTATCGTGGAAGTAGGGCCGGGAATTCCGGTCAGCAATCCGGATGATTTGGGTAAAGAACCCTGGCAGCAGGAGGGACAGAAAGAAATTAAATATATTCCTACCCAGGCTGTATTAGGTGATTATGCTTTATTTTTAAATAAGGCTGCTATCGAAGTAAAATTCGAACAGACTAACTACCTGATCGTACCCCAATCGGCCATCATGGTTTTAATCCGGGATGATTTAAGCGACCTATCCCAGTAATTGAATCCTTTAATAATCAATAGATAACTATTCTTTAATTCCTGTTTATCTTTTTTGGTTCATCTGGTTCTTGACGTAATTAAGCGCTTCTTCGGCTTCCTTACGGACAATATAGGCCCGATCCCACTCAAAGTTTTCATCAATACCCAGGATTAGTTGGCATAAAGCGTTAAGTTTTTCTTTTTCATCGGAAGTCAGATGTCCGTACTTAGCGAGTTTTCCGAAACTACGCACTGCCTTAGCTCGTATTCCTGCATTTGAGTCACCTAGATTCTGGGTTAGTCGTTCAATCAGAGCCAGCCGCTGTTCATCGGAAAGGTCTGAAAGTGGAATTGATTCTACCAGTTTTCCGATTGCCCGTGTAGCTGTGTCTCGCAGTTCGGGATCCGGGGACTGGGCAGCTTCGATAATCAGGGGTAGCGCTTGTACGATTTTATGGGATTTGATTTTTCCCATAGCATACAAGATGAAAGCTCGGATAGTAGGTTCATTAGTAGTGTGAAATTCGTTTATTAATGGTTTGATCGCGTCGGCGCCGATTCGCCCTAAAGCGTGACTAATGGCCAATTGGACTTTAAAATCACCGGCATCCAGATTCTCTACCAAAACTGGTATGATCCATTTACCAAACCCAACGACCAGATTAATTGCCTCATCTATGACCGGCACCAGATCGGGTCGATCAAGGGGATCAATATAGAAAATGGCAGTTACCATTTCAAAAAGTGGTCGAGCTTCATTCGTACCTTCCCGGGCAATTTCTTCCCGCACTAATTTGAGTCCTCGTCGCACGTCTCCCGGTTTTGAACTCGCCAGAAGGCTTTTTATCATCTTATATGAATTATCTGACACGTTTTGCTCCTAACTTATCCCTTTTTATTCAGGTCACGAATACCTTTGATCTGAGTTCGATTTTAAACCTGAACCGATTGATAAATGATTAACTGGGTTGTACCAGTTTTAAAAGACTGAACTGTCTAACACAGTTATCCGCAGGGTTGAACTAATTTAACGTATAAAAATTTAATTGACCGCTATTAAACCGTGCCTCTGTTTATTTTCCCGGGCGAGTTTTTGTGCTTCATTGAGTAGCTTTTCACTCCTCATCTGATTGAATATTTTATATTCAAGCATACAACAATTACCTGCCCCCTAGTTCTAACAAAAATAACACTATGTACAATTGCAGTTTGAAAATACCTCTTAATTTTAAAGAAATCAATATTAGTTCATTTTTTGTCGATTATTTGTTGGCATTATTCAGTGCTGTAGGTGTTGCATGGTTCATCTTTATGATCCAGCAAGCAACGTATATGGGTGTGAATACGAATTGTCGATTATAGTTCACAGTGATTCTATAACGTAATTGATAATACGGTATAGGCAATCTCACCGGTACCGGATTCACCGGAAGCAGGTCCGTAATTATATATGGCATAACCCATGGTAAAGCGGCCGTACTGACCAATTTTTTGGATGTATTCCAGATTAAGCTCATTACCAAGCCTACGGCCATTTTCCCATCCTTCGCTGAAACTGTGATAATGAATAAGCGTACTAATATGCGGTTTAAAGGTCAGATTCAGTTTCACATTCCACTCACTTAGGCCGGTTTGCTGATTATCACGAAAATATTTGTGGGCGTCGAAATAACCATGAAACTTGTGGCCAGCTCCGTAAGGATTGGCAAACCCTTCCCGGGAGATTGTACTGGTATCGTCACCAGCATAAAATTCCCTACCGATGGTAATTTTTTTAATGATTGGTAAAAATCTGGTTTTGATTTCCAGATTAGCTACCGAAAACCAGCTATTAATATCATTATTATTGTCATCTGTTCCTATTTGGCGGGCGCCTTCAACCTCGAAGCCAAAGATCAATAACGAGAGGATTAACCGTGAACCGTAAGTGGTGCGTTTTATCCGACGGGCGGTATTACCGCGGTTGATTTCCTGGTAGCCATAGATTTCCAACCGATTCAAACCCAATCCGGATAAATTCAATGTGACCGGACGCAGGTAAATACCATTTATATCAGTGTCATGATTGTCGCTAAGATTGTCTAAAAAGGCTTCGTAGACTTTCAAGTAAAAGATTTCCCCGGCGCCGTACCGTTGTCCACTGGTTTGGAGTCGGAACCCATCAAATGACCGGCCGTAGTTATTCCAATTATTGGGACTGAATAGACGTTGGTTGCCCAGATTCATTTCGAAACGACCAATGGTCAGCTTCCAACCTGGTGAAAATAGTTGGTCGATGCTCAGATATACCTGGTGCAGACCGAAATTAGTACTGTCCGGTTTGGTCAAGCCTGAGTTGGACTGGTCCGCTCCCAGGTATCGAACATCCTGGAATTGCATTACCGCCGATAAATAATCTTTTTGCATATGGAACATCAAACGAGAACGCAGATGGGTTATGGTAGCTGCTGAAATTTGGTCATCAGGTAGTTTATCAGGCCGCTCCATCCGTGCCCGGAATTGAGCCTGCCAGTCCATATCGGCTGCCATAAGAAAGCCCGCAAAACTGGCAAATATTACTGTAATCAGTTTGATTTGCTGCATACTGGTAACCTATTCTGGTCCGTTTTCGCTGGGCGGACCATCCCAGATCAGGGGATAGATGGATTCGCCGAACATACCTACATAGCCACGGTAAAATTTCTGCAGGTCGTTGGCTGAGAAGGGTGCTTTTTGGGTTGTACCGTCAGTGGTATCACCAAAGTAATTCTTGCCATACTGGTTAATAGAGGATTGATGGCGCACCACCCGTACCGGCTGCACCCCGGCTTTGATGGCCGCTACGATGTCGGTGTCGGAATCGCCGTAAAAAATATCGAGCCCCAGCTTGTTTATTTGCCGGTGTTTGGTGGTATAGCGGTAATCGCCCACATTTTCCTTTGGTTCGAAAAACAGGTTCTTGCCTTTTATTACCGGGAAGCCTAGTTGTTTGGTTAGGAACAGGGCTACGCTGTCACCGTTGATTCCCGGACGGGCCGTAATAAAATATACTCGATGGCCATGGGCGCGATAAAAATGGATCAGGTCCGCCATCGGTTCGATCAGCAGGGAGTATTGCCAGTCGTGTACATTGACCCACCCAAAATCAATCGGATTGCGTTTATCCGGAGGTAGATTTACAAAGATAGCGCGACTGAACAAGACCGTATCATCGATATCGAACCCGACCCGCAATTGCCCCGGATCACTGCTGTTGGTCATGAGCCAGATTACCAGCGCAGTTAGTAGCGCGATAAAGATTATCCCTAGTCGGCGTCTAAATTTCATGCGATTAATTCCTTCTTTTAAGCGGAATTTAAGTCAAAGATTCGTATCATTTGGAATGATTAAAGCAGGGATTTATATTCATTTCCCCTTCTGCCGGGCCAAATGCATTTACTGTGATTTTTATTCGGTTGCCCGGCAAGAGCAGTTGATCCCCCGCTTTATCGAGGCTCTGCTCAACGAAATTGAACACTGGCCGTCTGATATTTCCGGTTGGCAATTCGATACGATTTTCTTCGGAGGTGGTACCCCCAGCCTGATCACCCCCCAACAATTGGAACAAATTTTATTAGCTCTAAGCGAACGATTTGATATTTCGGCTGTGCGGGAATTGACTATCGAAGCCAACCCGGATAGCGCTGATCAGGACAAACTACATGCCTGGCGCGAGTTGGGCGTTAACCGTCTGTCGCTGGGGATCCAATCATTTAATGATGATAATCTGCGTTTTCTGAGCCGTATTCACACTGCAGTCGATAGCCGCGCCGCTATTATCTCTGCTCAGAGTGCCGGTTTCGAAGACATTAGTTGTGATCTGATCTACGGTCTGCCCGGCCAGGATTGGGAAAAATGGCGCAATGACCTGCAAACTGTCTTGGAGTTCGAACCCACGCATTTGTCTTGTTACACGCTCACGGTGGAGAATGGCACCCGGCTGCACGATCTGGTGGCAGCAGGGAGCGTTTTGTTGCCGTCCGATGATGAGGGAGCGGAATTATTCCGGCGAACTGGTGAATTTCTAACCGAAAATGGTTATCCCCGTTATGAAATTTCCAATTTTGCCCGTCCGGGGAAAGAATGCCGACATAATCTGCACTATTGGCGCATCGAACCTTACCTGGGATTCGGTCCTTCAGCCCATGGTTTCGATGGTCGACGACGTTGGTGGAATGTCCGCAATTTGGCGAATTACCTGGAACTGGTCGAATCAGATCAATCAGCAATTCAGGCTACCGAAGTATTAACTGTCCATGAGCAAACCAACGAACGAATTGGTTTCGGTTTGCGGTTGGCGGAAGGATTTAAACTCAGCGCCATTCCCGGTAAATTGCGTTCAAAAGTTCTCCAACAGGTCCAACAGGGCGCTATGAAATGGGGTAACTATCTGAAGTTGGAAAATGATTGTGTCAGATTGACTGAAAAAGGAATGCTATATGCTGATGCAATTGCTGTCGATCTGCAATTAGCTTGATTTTATTTAACGCAGCCAGATATTAATACAGGTTATAAAATAAGAAGGTAGATAATTTGCCTTTTGCATGATATTTAATATAATTTGAAGGAATGTTCACCTTACGATATTTAATAAAACTAATTCTGCTATACAGTCTGTTTGCTGTTTCGACGCTTTGCGCTTCGACTAATTTACTGACAGAACAATTAAAAGCAGGTCAGCGCACAGATGGCTCAATTCACGCCTGGATATATTTCACTGATAAAGGGGTTGGTCCATTGAATAGTGTTCTGAACCGGGTACAGCTTTGTGAGCGATCTATCGTCCGCCGGCAAAAAGTACGCCCCGTCAACCCGGTGACTTTCCGGGACATTCCGCTGGTCGCGGATTATGTGCAGGCCGTCCGAAATAGCGGTGCTGACCTGCGTGTACGGAGCCGTTGGTTGAATGCCGTATCGGTAGCCGCGAGTTTGGAACAATTGGATGAATTGGCTCGATTATCATTCGTTGAGCAAATCAAACCGGTCCTAGGTAGTTACAGGAGCATCGAACCGGCGCAGGAATTGCCGCCCTTTTCCGTAGCGCGGATTCAACCTGTCGATCTTGACTATGGTTATGCCCAGGCTCAAATTGAACAAATCAATACTCATACTGCCCATAACAATGGTTATTACGGTCAAGGTGTACGAGTGTTGATGGTGGATACGGGCTACAATCTGGCTCATACGGTGTTCGATTCGCTTGATATTGTTGCTACTTGGGATTTTATTAATTCTGACAGTGTTGTCGAAAATCAAGCCGGTGATTACTATTCTCAGCATAATCATGGAACCTATACATTTTCAGCCTTGGGGGGATATGCTCCGGGTGAACTGATCGGCCCGGCATTCGGCGCGCAGTTCCTTCTGGCTAAAACCGAGATTGTAGACCAGGAAATCCAGTGGGAAGAGGATCTTTATGTTGCTGCTTTGGAATGGGGGGATTCCTTGGGAGCCGATGTGGTTTCCTCATCCCTGGGATACCTTGACTGGTATACTTACGAAGATATGGATGGAAATACCGCGATAACCACCAATGCCATCGATTATGCGGTAAGCATTGGCATTGTCTGTGTTACGGCAGCAGGGAACGAAGCCGGCAGTGCTTGGAACTATATTATTGCCCCCGCCGATGCTGATTCGGTAATCGCGGTCGGGGCAGTCGACGCTGATGGCATTATTGCCAGTTTCAGTTCCAGAGGACCAACTTACGATGGGCGTATTAAACCGGAGGTATGTGCCCGTGGTGTTGCCACGGCCTGCGCCAGTGCAACTGGTTCAGGTTATGTTTCTGTACCGGGGACTTCGCTATCCACTCCTCTGGTAGCTGGAGCCGCCGCTATTGTTCTCAGTGCCCATCCGGAATGGACACCTATACAGGTCAGGGAAGCCCTGATGATGACCGCCGACCAGGCTGACCATCCTGATACCGCTTACGGATACGGCATTATTGACGTTTGGGCGGCAATCAATTTTACCAATTTTGATACCACCGATCCCGAAGAATTGCCGCAGAAATTTGGCTTGTTACCAGCTTACCCCAATCCATTCAATCCGGCCACCAATCTGACAATTCATTTGGACCAGGATGGAGTGATCACGCTGGAAATCATAAATCTCCGTGGACAGCTTGTGACTGCACTGCGCCACGAATGGCTCACGGCAGGTGAATATACCATCCAATGGAATGGCAGTAATTATTCCTCAGGTATTTATTTTGCACGGCTAAAACAGGGCGATCAAACGGAAACACGAAAATTAATTTTGATTAAATAAAATCCGATCTTTTTAATATAATACTTGCCTTATTTAACCGGTTATTCCAAATTGTTACTGGTCAGTGTATGCAAAATGCTTAATCAACTACATAAAAGTCTGATCCTGATCCTGATTGTCTTTTTTTCAATCGGTTGGGGACAGGAAGATACCACCCTTGTAGCACCTGAAGTTCCTCTGGATGTATTCAGTGGCGTCGGATCAATCCTGTTGGTCTGGGCGGTACCGGAATCAGTGGCTGTTCAGTCTGTTACGATCTATCGGGGAATTAATCCGGACACCGGATTTATATCAATTGCACAGTTAAGTACGGAACAATCCAGGTACCTCGATGAGGAAGTGGAACCTGGTATTCATTATTTCTATCGTATCGATATTATTACGGGTGATGGCCGCACACTTGTGAGCTCTTGGGATACACCACCATTTACCAGAACTATGGAAGACGATGAATTTGTCTTTTCAGGGATGCCAGCAATAACAGATTCAATTGTTTCCCCGGCTGTTTATTTTATAGATACAATACTTATGGAACAAATAATTGAGCTATTTCCCGAGCTTGGCTTAGAAAACAACCATAAATTACTGGAGATTTTTACTACCGAACAAATCGAGGATCAAACCTGGTTTGAGCGCTTTCCATTAAAGGACTTTTCAAATTTTGAAACCCTGAGTCGATTATCATTTATTACTGAGTTTGTACGGTTGCTGGAGCAGAAAATTGATAATCGGGAAGCCTATCTGCGTAATCATGTTTTACTGACACCGGATGAGTGGCAGACTGTTAAAACTGATTTTATTACACCGTTACCGGAGCGACTTGACCAGGTTATAATCGATTATTCGTATGCCCAGAACCTGATAGGCGAAAGCGATCCGGTGCGTGTAATTAGTCTTGTCAGGGATTCCAGCGCTGTAATCCAATTGGAATTAGTATTTCTGCAACTAAGCGAATTGCGAGGTGTCGATATCTCAATAATTGCCGGAAATAGTCGTTATCCATTATCAGTCGATTCTGATTTAGGGATTGGTGAACGGGATACTCTACTGGTACAACCAGGAACTGAATGGGTAACCCTGGAAGTTGATGGAAATATCCTCCAACAGTTTTCTACCATTAGTGACTTGGGTTTTATCTGTTCTTTGAACGATGAATATTTGTTGAAAGATTCTGTCTTCTGGGATGAATCCAGTATGATATTCCATCCCCAGGAAGTATTTATAAATGAACTGATTTTCCTGCTGGATGATTCCCGTATTTCGATCGAGGTAAGCGGTAAAGCCGACTCGACCGTCAGCCTGGGCTTGTTCATGAATGACAGTCTGGTAATTGACCTTTCCTACTTCAATCAAGAGCATGAATATCAGACCTACTCTTGGCTTACTGACAATTCCTTTAGCAGTGGGTGGGTTTCACTGGCAAAAAAAGTTAATGACAGTACTTGGAAAATTATCGAGAGCCGGCCTGTGGATTTGACGCGTGATAATTTTGAAGCCCGTATTCCCGATGGCGGTCGCTGGGTTGCTACTTCTTTTGGTACTTTGGGTGATCCCAATGATCTGACCCGGGTGCGAACCGCGGAAATAGCTATCCCCGAAGTCTTTGCCCTGTATCAGAATTACCCCAATCCATTTAATGCCAAGACCACCATAGCCTTCGATTTGCTGCAATCGGCCACCATTAGTCTGTTTATAACTGATGCCACTGGAAGGAAAATTGATGTTTTCCTGGAGGATATACCCAGTGAACCGGGCAATTATCAATATTCGTGGGATGGTCATGGTTATTCCAGCGGTGTATATTTTGTCACTATTCAGGCTCAGATTGATGAATATCTGCCGGTGACCTTCAGCCGTAAAATGATCTATTTGAAATAGGGCTAATTCCTGTTTCAGCGGTTAGTTGCATTCTCTGCTGACAAAACTTGACTTATATTATCAAGATACCTCATTTTCAGGCATGCTTCGTTACCTATCTGCGCTCGTCCTGTTGCTTGTTTTAAGCGGTTGTTCCACCCACCCGACTATACCAACTACCAGATTACACAAGGGAGAATCGGTCACAGGCTATGCTTTTTCGATTGAAAATGTATTTCCCTATTACTGGTACCAAAGAGGTTTATCCGATTATACCAGTATTGGTCTGCGTTTAGGTCTACCGATCTATGGTACGGGAATCGACTGGAGTCGAATCCTGTTTGAACGGGAAAATCGCTGGGACATGTTGAATATCAGTTGGTCATTAAACCATAATCCCAACATTGATTTTACCTATTATAAGCTTCGCTCGCGAGTTGCGCCCAATGGGAAACCCACCACTTTTTGGATTGGTTTTCGAGGTATGTATATTCCTAAGGGAATCAGTGATAATACCAGCTCCCGGATTGGTCTGGTGCTGGGGACCACCATCGGGACCCGCGTCGCGGTTGAGTTGGGCTATTGTCACGATTTTGCATCAATGCCGTTATTAAAAGTTTTTTCCTTCAACTGGGATCATGATAGCGCCGAAAATGCCGCCAGTTACGGTGACAAACCGCATATCTCTCCTTCGGGCATGCCATCGGAGTACTCGCGCTTAACTGGCTTGACCCTGAAAGTTTCATTGCAAATTCCCAAGAAAAACAAAGTTTCCAGTACAAAATAATTATTTAATGGTTTCCAGCGATCGCAAGACCATTCTGCGTCAGATTCCTTATGGTCTGTATATTATGACTACCCGTCTGGCCGGTGATCCGGTCGCAACGGTAGTATCATTTGTCTCTCAAACAGCATTGAATCCACCACTGATCATGACCGCGCTCAAGGTGGATTCAACAATTTATCAAGCCGTAACTGAGCAGCACTGCTTTGCTCTGCATTTTATTGACCGTGACCGTAAAGATCTGGTTGCGGATTTTTTCAAATCAAAAACATTTGATGCTCATCAGATCAATGGCTACCTTTATGAAAACAGCACCTACGATCTGCCGTTGCTCTGTGACAGCCCAATGATAATCGAAGCTGAACTGCGAAAAATTATTGAAATTGGCGATCATCATCCCGTTATTAGCAAAATAGTTGCCACTCACTTTCGCCGCGATACGGAAATACTAACCATGGAACATACTAACTGGCATTATGGGGGATAAACCATGCTGACCCTGATTGAAAAGATTCTGTTTTTTGCGGTCTTAATTGGAGTAGGTTACCTGACCTGGTACAACTTTGGAAACATGTTTAAAGCCATTGCCCGAGGGCCGGAACCGCTGCGCTGGAATAAATTTTTTCCACAACTGGGGGTAGGGATCTATACTCTAATAGTACAACCGGTGTTGTGGCGCAAGCGACCTTTGACAAGCCTGATTCATGCCATTGTGGCCTGGGGCTTTACACTGTATATCCTGGTCAATTTTTTCGATGTACTCTATGGTTTCATTTCGGGGTTCAAGTTTTTTCCCGGTACCTGGTTGGGCAACGCCTATGAAATTTTCGTGGATATCTTTAGTCTGCTGACGCTGATCGGGGTGGCTTATTTCCTGCTGCGGCGCTTCATATTTAATTCACCGGCGCTGGTGATTGCCGAACGGGTACAGGTTCTACCGGAGGTACGAAAAGGAATGCGCCGGGATTCGGCCATTGTAGGGTTCTTTATCCTATTGCATGTTGGTTTTCGTTTATTGGGCGCCTCCTTCGAAATGGCCGGTCAGGGTAGCAGAATTTGGCAGCCGGTAGCTTCGATGATCGGTGAACTGTGGTCTGGAATGTCACACGAAGGAATCGTCATTGGGGAACATGTAGCCTGGTGGCTGGCGATCGGCTTGATCCTGGCTTTTATTCCCTATTTTCCCTTCTCTAAACATGCTCATTTATTCATAGGACCACTAAACCACATGCTGAAGGTGGAAAGACCCAGTCCGGCGATCACAGATAAAATTGATTTTGAGGATGAAGAACTGGAAAATTTTGGTGTGGCCAAATTGGAGGAATTACCCCAAACCGAAATTCTGGATGCCTACGCCTGTATCATGTGTAACCGTTGCCAGGAAGTTTGTCCGGCCTATGTTACCGATAAACAGTTGTCTCCGGCGGCAATCGAAATCAATAAACGCTATTTCCTGAACGTTAGTCTATTAGATTTTGCCAGCGGCAAGGAAACCGAAAAACCGCTCCTGGAGTGGATGCTGACCCCGGAAGCGGCCTGGGCTTGTACCACCTGTGCTGCCTGTATCGAATTCTGTCCGGTTGGGAATGAACCGATGATCGATATTATCCGTGTTCGTCAGGACCGTGTCATGATGGAAAGCGATTTTCCCAAGGAGTTAGTGACCACCTTCAAGAATATGGAGAACAATGGTAATCCCTGGGGTATCTCATCTGAGGATCGCGCCAAATGGGCCGAAGGACTGGATGTGCCGGTAATGAGTGAAAAACAAGCCGTCGATGTACTTTACTGGGTCGGCTGTGCCGGTTCCTACGATGCCCTGGGCCAGAAAGTCAGCCAGGCAATGATAAAGATTCTGAATGCTGCCAGCGTGAATTATGCTATCCTGGGCAATGAAGAAACCTGTAGTGGCGATTCAGCCCAGCGAGCAGGAAACGAATATTTGTTTCAAGCCCTGGCTGAGCAGAATGTGACTACCTTTAAACAGTACAAATTCAAAAAGATTGTGACCCAATGTCCCCATTGTTTTAATACAATCAAAAATGATTATCCCCAGTTTGATGGAAATTTTGAGGTGGTGAATCACACCGATTTCATTCTGGATTTAATTAACTGCGGAAAATTGAATATAAATGGCAATGTCAGCGGCAAATTTGCCTACCACGACTCTTGTTACCTGGGGCGGCATAATGGCATTTATGACAGTCCCCGGGAAATCTTACAAAAGCTGGGTGTGGACCTGCAGGAAATGGAACGCACTAAACGCAATGGATTCTGCTGCGGTGCCGGTGGCGCCCGTATGTGGCTGGAGGAAACGGAAGGGAAGAAGATCAACCTGGAGCGGATGGAAGACGTGAAAAAGCTAAACCCCGAAGCGGTAGCCACGGCTTGTCCTTTCTGCGCCACCATGCTGAATGACGGTATCAAGGATGAGGGTTTGACGGAAACAACCCAGTCCAAAGATATCGCCGAATATGTGGCTCAGGCGTTAGCCTGATATCAATTTAGTTGTTATAAATTACCAGGGGCACGGCGCGCTGTACCCCCATTTTCTCTGGATGGAACCAACGTAATTTCCTGCCATTCAAATTTGAACTAAAGCGGATTAATCATGCGAATCGGACGCTATAAATTATACGAGATTGAAACCAGCCGCTTCAGACTGGATGGCGGCGCTATGTTTGGAATCATTCCCAAACCACTGTGGGAAAAATACCTTCCCGCTGATGAAAAAAACCGGATCGAGATGTCCACTCGTTCACTGCTGCTGGTCAGCGATGAGCACAAAATTCTGGTGGATACGGGTAATGGTGACAAATGGCAGGAAAAATTCAAGGCGATCTACGATATTGATACCAAATCCGTGAATCTGGAATCGTCACTGGCAAGACACGGTTTCACTGTTGAAGATATTACCGATGTCTACAACACCCACATGCATTTCGACCATATTGCCGGCGGCACGCGTCTGGTTGATGGAAAAATAGAGCCTACCTTTTCCAATGCCCGCTACTGGTTCCAGAAAGATAACTGGGCGCTGGCCAATTCCCCCGGTGAAAAGGAACAGGGCAGCTTCATGGAAGCGGACTGGAAAATATTGGCGGAAAACGGGATGGTGGAACTGGTGAACGGTCTGGAAGAATTCCTGCCGTGTGTAAAAAATCTGGTGGTAAACGGTCATACTGACGGCCAGATGCTGCCCCTGATTTCCGATGGCTCACATTCACTGTTGTACTGTGGCGATTTGATTCCGACGACAGCCCATATTCCACTGCCGTGGATCATGGCTTATGACGTGCGACCGCTGGAAACCCTGCAAGAAAAGCAGGTGCTGTTACCCCAGGCAGTGGAGGAGAACTGGACCCTATTTTTCGAGCACGATCCTAAAATTGCCGCTACCACAGTGAAATATGATGGAAAACATTACCGCAAAAACCAAGTTGTGAATATTTAGCATAAATCATGGTAGTGACACGGAGCACCGTATCACTACAATTCATCTTTGTCATTTCGAATCCCTCTGTAATCGGGACTCATATCGAAATGGCATTATTAAGGGGATATTCATTGTCTAACGATTATCCTATTGTTTGTAATTTCAGTTGAACATATTCCGAAAACCAGTAACCCCAGGGGCGTTCATGGCCGAAGTACTACTTTTTATTCATGATTTTAAATTGGGTACTAAAATATCCGATATCCTGACCCGCGAAGATAGATCAGTAGAATTTGTTGATGATTTGACCCGCTGGCCGGGACAGCTACAATCTGACACCCGATTGTGTATTGTGGATCTTGATGACACAGATTTTGGAACAGTACACTTAATATCCTTGCTCCGGGCCAGCCGGCCCGAATTACAGATTGTAGGTTATTTTAAATATACAGTAAAAGAAACCCATGATAAAATGAAAGCGGCCGGGTGCAATCTGATTTTAACCCGTTCATCGTTGGCTAAAAATATTCCCACCTTAGTTAAGAATTTGTAAGTTATGGCTGAATCCCAGACTCAGGTTAAAGAGCGTGCTCGTGAGGTAGTAAGCCGTCTGAAACGGGAGTATCCCAATTCAACTTGTTCGTTGAATTATTCCAGTAAGCATGAATTGTTGGTGGCAACCATTCTGTCAGCTCAATGTACCGATGAACGGGTAAATAAAACTACTTCGGCATTATTCAAAAAATACAAGTCCCCTCAAGATTTTGCTTATGCCAATCCGGACGAATTATCGCAGGATATCCGTTCTTGTGGATATCATAATCAGAAAGCCCGTAGTATTCAGGGCGCCAGTTTGCGGATTAGTGAGGACTATAGGGGGAATGTACCCGATTCTCTATCGGAACTGGTCAAACTGCCCGGCGTTGGACGAAAAACAGCTAACTGTGTTTTGGGGGAATGTTTTGGGAAACCGGCTGTAGTGATCGATACTCACATGGTGCGGCTCATGAATCTGCTGGGTTTTACCACTACCAGGAAACCAGAAAAAATTGAACGGGAATTGATGGAAATTTTTAATCAGGAAGATTGGGTGATGTTAACTCACATGATCATCGATCATGGCCGAGCGGTGTGCATTGCCCGGCGGCCTCAATGTCGGAATTGTGTTCTATCTGATCTCTGTCCGGCAGCAAACGTTCATTGATTTCAGTGGCTCATTAATTTAATTTTCAATTGAAGTAAAAAGAAGGCAGGCAGGATATGGCAAATCCTTATATAACCAAAGTATTTCATTTCTGTGCCGCTCATCAATACGGCCATGCTGACTGGTCAGATGAGCGCAATTGGGAGGTCTTCGGACCCGATGCCCGGGTGCACGGACATAATTATGCCCTCGAAGTGACAGTAACCGGACCGATAAATCATGATACCGGTTTTTGCGTTGACCTGGGTGAATTGAAAAAAATTGTTGATGAAAATGTAATCAGTCATTTGGATCATTCGCAGATTGAAACCGATGTACCGTGGTTCGCAGGCCGGCAACCCAGTTCAGAAAATATGGTCAAATTTATCTGGGAAGAAATTGCATCCCGGTTGAAAGGACCTAAGTTGTATCGAGTTAGATTGCGGGAAACACCTACGATTTTTACAGATTATTTCGGCAAAGATATTTAATATATGGAATTCAAAGAAAAACTATTTCTGTTTTTGGCTGGTATATTTTTAACATCGCTGGTGCTGGGCAATGTGATCGGAACCACCAAATTTGTACAAGTATTTTTCATGACCGTCCCTGCTGGGGTGCTGGCCTATCCATTTACCTTTTTGGCCACCGATTTGATTTGTGAACTCTACGGTAAGAAACGTGCCCAGACCCTGGTTTGGATCGGTTTTTTCATGAATTTTTTCATGTTAGGGCTCATGACCTTGGGACATTTACTGCGGGATGCCAGCGGCGTTTCCGGAGCAGTTTCCACTTTCGAAGAGGTATACCGTTTCATGGTGGGGAACACGGTTGCGTCGATGATAGCCTATCTGGTTGCGCAGACCATCGACGTGCATTTATTTCATTTCTGGAAACGGCTGACTAAGGGCAAGCACCTCTGGCTGCGGAATAATCTTTCCACAACTTTCAGCCAGCTTGTGGATACCACTGCAATTCTGACGATTTTATATTTGGCCAACAATCTGGGTGACAAAGTCAATTCGGTGGGTATGTTACTGCAGTTGATCGCTTCATCCTATCTGTTCAAATTTTTCTTTGCCCTATTTGATACACCGCTATTTTACTTGGGCGTGTGGCTGTTAAAAGATAAAGTGCATGAAGACCCTGATGAAATGGAATGGGGCTACCGTAGTTTTAAAAAGGAGTTATTATGACCACTATCAACCGTGATAAAATTATTTCAATTACACATGATTTGTTGATTGAAATTGGAGAAGATACGGAACGGGAAGGATTAGTCAGGACACCGCTCAGGGTGGCTAAAGCCTGGGAGTTTTTTACCCGCGGTTATCGCGCCGAGCTGAATGACATTATAAATGAAGCCATATTCGAAGAAGAATGCACCGAGATGGTAATCGTTCGGGATATTGAATTTTTCTCAATGTGCGAACACCATATGTTGCCATTCTTTGGTAAGGCGCATGTTGGTTATATCCCAAATGGCAAGGTGATCGGTCTTTCCAAAATCCCCCGGATCATTGAGATGTTCTCACGCCGTTTGCAAGTCCAGGAACGTCTGACCCATCAGGTGGCCGAAACTTTGTGGGACGTACTTGATCCAATCGGCGTGGCTGTAGTCATCGAAGGACGCCATCTCTGTATGCAGATGCGTGGTGTGGAAAAACAAAATTCCTTTGCTACTACCAGTGCTATGCTGGGTGAATTCCATGATGAAGTGGAAACCCGCGCGGAATTTCTGAGTATTATCGGTCTGCGCAATTTCAGGTAAAGACTGGAATTAATGAACTGTCGCTCTAAGTTGGTCGAAGAGTTTAAATATCCAGCATGATTCGACGGGCCTATAATGACAATCGAAGGAGAGCTGATTGGAAAAATTTGACATAGCTATATTAGGTGGTGGACCCGGCGGATATGTTGCTGCTATCCGGGCCGCACAATTGGGTAAGAAAGTTGCAATAATCGATAAAAATAAGCTTGGTGGAGTGTGTTTGAACTGGGGCTGCATACCTACTAAAGCCCTGTTAAAAAACGCTGAAGTGCTGCATACTGTTAAAAATGCCAAGCGTTTTGGAATTAGAGTTAGTGAATACGAAATAGATTTTACTGCCACAATAAAACGCAGCCGCCAGACTGCCGACCGTCTATCAAAAGGGGTTGAGTATTTGATGAAGCAGAATGGAATTACTTACCTCGCTGGAAGGGGTAAACTGAAATCTGCCAATGAAATAGTTGTTACGGGAAAAAACGACTCGCAATTTGTTATGGCTGATACAATCCTAATCGCCACCGGAGCCTGTAACCGCACTTTCCCGGGTTTGGAGACAGACGGGGACAGGGTGATTTCATCCAAGGAGGCCATGGTACTTGAAGCGCCACCAAAGAAAATGGTAATCATCGGCGCGGGTGCTATTGGAGTGGAATTCGCCTATTTTTACAATATGTTCGGAACACAAGTTCATATTGTTGAAATGCTGCCCCGTATTCTGCCGGTCGAGGATCAGGAAGTCTCCAAAGAATTGGATAAAAACTTTAAGAAATCAGGGCTGAAAATTCATACCAGCACCCGCGTTGACCGGATCGAAAAAACGGGTGATGGCGTTCAAGTAACTATCGAAAAAGATGGAATTGAAGCAATTTTAGAAGCCGATTATGCCTTGGTAGCTGTGGGCGTAACCGGTAATATTGAGGGAATCGGTTTGGATAAAGTTGGTGTAAATACTGATCGAGGTGCGATTGTTGTAGATGGCTTCGGTCGGACCAACATCACTAATATTTACGCGATCGGAGATGTGACTGGTCCACCCTGGTTGGCTCATGTGGCTTCGGCCCAGGGACGCATTGCCGTGGAAAAGGCGGCTGGTAAAAGTCCGGCGCCGCTTGATTTGAGCAATATTCCCGGTTGCACTTATTGCCAGCCCCAGGTGGCATCGGTAGGAATGACTGAACAGGCAGCCGTGGAGCAGGGAATTGAAATCAAAATCGGGCGATTCCTTTTCCGTAATATTGGGAAATCCCTGGCTATTGGAGAAAATGTCGGGTTTGTTAAAATTATATTTGAGAGATCGACTGGTAAATTATTAGGTTGCCACATTATTGGAGTAGAAGCCACGGAATTGATAGCTGAGTTGGTAGTAGCGAGAGCGCTTGGAGCCACCTGGTTGGATTTAGCCACAACGATCCATGCCCACCCCACCCTTTCAGAAGCTATTATGGAAGCTGCCGCTGATGCCTATGGTGAGGCGATACATCAATAAACCAATAGCAATTTATCCCGACAAGAAGAATACCACGTCACATTCACT
>JABMQW010000027.1 GCA_013203115.1 Fidelibacterota bacterium | reverse complement strand
TAATCCTGGTTGTTCAGAACTTCGGTACGGTTAATACTAACATATAAACGAGTATTCAGAGAATGCTGATAAGCTAATGAAAATGAACCGCTCAGATAAGATTGATCAACTCCAAGGTATGAATCAAATATATGGTCAATCTGCCCTACATAGCTGTTCATTTCCACCGAAATTTCCTGTCCGCTGACAGTCGTCAGAAAAACAAATATTGCTGGGAATAAGCGCTGGAGTATTTTAAGAGACTTAGTCATTTTTTCAATTATTTTCATGTTTAATTAATTGGGGGTGAATACCCACCCCCATAATAATCATCTTTATTAGCGCGGTTGCCGATTTATTGTTCTGGTGCTTCTAACCGATTGCAGCTCGGTATTTATGCAATTGCCAGTACCAGGTCCGAATCCGGTACCATTGCCGGGGCCGTTACCACCGTTGCCATTACCATTGCCGGGTCCATTACCACCCTGACCGACTCCGGTGCCATCACAGTCGCCATCACCGGGACCAAAACCATTACCACTGCCATCCATCGGCCGGACAAAATCATCATCCATACCATTAGGGATACCATCACCATCAGCATCGGGGGCATTGTCATTAAAACCGTCGCCGTTTTCATCAATATAGAAATCAGGACCGCCATAACCATGACCACCAAAACCCTGGGCTAAAGTAAAATTGGCGCTCACTAAAATCGTCAGTGTAATAACCGTCAGTATTCTGAAAAGCGTATTAATCTGTTTCATTTTCGTACTCCTTTATTCGTATCATTAATCATTTCGCTAATTATAGTCACGATTTTCGTGCCAGAAACTGGGGAATAAAAATATTTGATCGTTATATCATTAATTATACAATAAATACAGTAATTTTTAAATTGATGGATCAATATATATTAAACAGATTTATTCGACAATTTTGTCGAATTTTCGGAAATATTGTCGAAAAATCAGCGCAAATTATACTTCTGTAATTTATAACGCAGAACACGCTCGCTAATACCCAAACGGCGGGCACATTCGCTCTGGTTGCCTCCACATTCCTTCAGTGATTTAGTAATCAATTCCTGCTCCATAGTCTGAACCGAATCAATTAAACCACTCCCTGATTGGCTCCGGGGTGGTTCCATATGCAATTCAAGATCAGCCACTTTTATGGTCGTATCATCTGCTAGTACGACTGCTCGCTCAATAATATTCCGCAACTCCCGTACATTGCCAGGAAAGGCATAATTCGACAATGCTTCGGCAGCTTCGCCACTCAGGGTCAGGTCAGGCCGACCATGACGTTCTTTAAATTCAGCGCTAAAATTGCGGGTCAATACCTTCACATCCTTCGGTCGTTCCCGCAACGGCGGTAAATGGAAACGGATCACATCCAATCGATAATATAGATCTTCTCTAAAATCACCCTGCTCGACAGCCAATTGCAAATCCACATTAGTGGCGGCGATAATACGCACATCGGATTGGCGCATTTCATTACTGCCTACCGGTTGGAATTCACTATTCTGCAAAAAGCGCAGCAGTTTTACCTGCATATCCTGGGGTAGGTCACCTATTTCATCCAGGAAAAGAGTACTGCCATCAGCTCCCTCAAAATGGCCAACCCTGTCTCTGGTGGCACCGGTAAAGGCGCCTTTAACGTGACCGAATAATTCACTCTCCACCAGATTGGGCGGCAGGGCGGCACAATTGACAGCCTGTATGGTCTGATCGGCGCGGCGGGAATGGGAATGAATATAATAGGCCAGTTCTTCTTTACCGGTACCGGTTTCGCCAGTAATCAAAACAGAGGCATCAGTTGAAGCCACCCGGCGCGCCTTGACCAGAATATTCTGCATTACTGCGTCAATAGCAATGAATCGGCTGTTGCTAATTTCCGCCGGTAGCGCGGCGGCTTGCCGCTGTTCAATAAATTTTTCGATGGTCTGCAACTGAAGCTCCAATTGATCCAAGTCCACCGGCTTGGTCACAAAGTCCCAGGCCCCCGCTTTCATGGCTTCTACGGCCACCTCCACCGTGCCATAAGCGGTCATTATCAGCACCACCATTCCCGGGTAGCGCCCACGGATTTCTTTCAGTAAGTCGTTCCCAGTCATGTAAGGCATCTTGAAATCCGTCAGAACCACATCCGCCGGATTTTTATACAAATGGGCGAGGGCGGTCTGGGCCGAGTCGGCGATAGCCACGTCGTGTTCCAGAGACCGTAGAAATCCCGCCAGGGCTTCCCGTTGGGCGCGCTCGTCATCTACAACCAGAATTTTCATTTATGACTCCGTGGTAAATTTAACAAGAACTCAGTACCGCCAGCTGGTGAACTGAATACTTCAATCGTACCGGCATGATCAGAGATGATCTTATGCGTCACCGCCAGTCCGATACCGTTGCCCGAATCCTTGGTTGTGTAAAATATATCAAAAATTCGATTGAT
>JABMQW010000207.1 GCA_013203115.1 Fidelibacterota bacterium | reverse complement strand
GTTTTTTAGTTAGCCGGACTAATTTGGTGTAAAAGCTAAGGTGATACTTTTGGGTAAATTACTGATGAACGAAAGGATGAAATATGACCCCAAAAGGAAGTTCCGAAAAGACCGTACGAGAGATTAAAAGAAGGACCCGCCAGTCATCTTGGCGATCAAGGGAGACTGAAAATGAAGTCAATAAAAGAAATTATCAACTTACATCTGAAGAACGATGTATCCGTTCGTCAGATCAGCCGGTCGCTATCATTGCCGCGTTCAACGATTGCTGATTATTTGCATAGATATAAATCCAGTGATTTAAGTCCTGATGATATTCAACTACTTGACGACGATAGTATCTATAAGAACCTGTTTCCACAGAAGCAAAAGGCCACCCAGTCAAAAAAAGACATACCTGATTTTGCTTATATCCATCAGGAGTTGAAGCGTAAAGGGGTAACCCGTATGCTATTATGGGAGGAATACAGGGAGCAAAATCCTGCTGGGTATGGGTACACACAATTTTGTGAACTGTTTAAACAGTGGAATAAAAAAGTAACGGTTAGTATGCGTCAGGTCCATAAGGCCGGTGAGAAGATGTTTGTGGATTACTCCGGGTTAACCATGGGTATTATAGACAAACATACGGGAGAAGTTAACAAGGCCGAGGTTTTTGTGGCCTGTTTGGGGGCCAGCGGACATTCTTTTGCGGAAGCAAGTATAAGTCAGAAGAAAGCCTGTTTTATAAACTCTCATACCAATGCCTATTATTATTTTAGCGGAGTTCCAGCAGTAACCATTCCTGACAACTTAAAATCAGCGGTAACAAAGTTCGACTGGTACGAACCAACCATCAATGCCAGTTATCAGGCTATGGCAGAATATTATGGAACGGTTATTATCCCTGCCCGTCCCCATAAGCCTAAAGATAAAGCCAAGGTAGAACTGTCGGTAAAACTGGTTCAGCGCTGGATATTGGCTAAATTAAGGAATCGTCAGTTTTTTAGTATTCATGAACTCAATCAGGCGATCCGTCCTCTTGTGGATGAATTAAACAACCGGAAGATAAGGCTGTTAGGCAAGAGCCGTCGTGAGGTGTATGAAGAGCTGGATAAGCCGGCCTTGCAACCACTACCGCTTGAAAAATACCGTTACCATGAGTTTAAGCTGTGCCGGGTGAATATTGACTATCATATTCAACTGGACAAATGCTTTTACAGTGTTCCGTATCAGTTAGTAAAAAAGGAAGTGGAGGTAAAATACTCCGATTATACCGTAAAGATATTCCATCAGAATAAACAGGTGGCTGTTCACAATCGCCTTCATCATCCTGGTTCCTACTCTACGGACAAAGACCATATGGCCTCCGCCCATAGAGCTTATGCTGAATGGACGCCTTCACGGATGGTTAACTGGGGTAAACGTTTTGGTGTTAACACTCAAATACTGATCGAAACGATTCTAAGCAAAAAGCCACACCCCGAAATGGGCTTCAGGAGTTGTTTAGGCATTCTTAATACGGCTAAAGGAGTAGAGACTGATATTGTGGAAGCGGTTTCAGAGAAGGTGTTAAGATTAAATAGTTATCGGGTCTCAAGCTTCAGATCCATCTTGAAAAACAAGACCTACCAGAAACAGAAACCAACGTTAGCAATTACACCCCAAAACAGTCATGAAAATGTTCGTGGTGAAGACTATTACACAGGCGGAGGAACCAATGCTTAATCATACCTTGGATCAAATAACTGAATTACGTCTTCACGGTATGAAAGACGCTTTAATCGAACAACTGGAACAACCCGCTCTGTTTTTGGAGATGTCTTTTGAAGAACGATTTTCATTTCTGATTGAAAAGGAAGCCCTGGAGCGAAAAAACCGACGTATCAAATATCTGTTACTCAATGCCCGGCTTAAATACCGCGATGCATATCTGAATGATGTTGATTATCACAGTTCCCGGGGGTTGGATAAAAAACTGATTCAATCCTTGTCTCAAAATAACTGGTTAGAACAGTTCCATAATCTGATTATCACCGGACCTACCGGAACGCGAAAAACCTGGCTGGCCAATGCCTTGGCTAATCATGCTGTTATCTCCGGTTACTCTGCGCATTACATTCGAATATCCACCCTGATGGCTGAACTGGCTTTAAAAAGAGCAGAGGGCAATTACCTTAAATAGTTGAAGATAATGAAATCTTTTCGCTGTTCACGAGTGAAATCCTGTTCGAAAAGCTCAATGACTTGAACGCCAAATTAAATCATTGTTGTTTTTAAGCAATGTATTCAGAATAAAAAGGGTTAATTTCTAACTGTATAGTAAAGGTGTAGATCTCATGAAAATATCACAATATTATTTAAAATGTTATCTTATCCTGGCAATGACAGGCCTTAACCTGGCAGTCTTTGCTCAGGAGCGTGTCTATACTACCATTTACTTAGGTACAACCATTAATGAGTGGAATAATGAAGGCAATGTTTCATACTCAACCGTAGACTCAACCCTGGGATTTATCTTCTCTTTCGATGAAAATAATCCTCCCAAGTCACGACCGGATACCGTAACTCTGGACTTGATTCCCAGCATAGACTTAACAAGCTGTGATTCAGCCTTTATTTATTTTGACACAAGGGATCAATTACCAGAACCAGAATCCTGGGTGATTGCCACGATTCGAACCTTTGTAAAACATGAAAACAATTCCTACTGGACTGAAATATACGACCGTGACCTTTCGCATCTTGCAGGATGGGTTCAACAGTTAAACATACGGTTCACTGTGGCTGTCCGCACTGATCAGAACATTCCAGGTGAGTTTATGATTTATAATATCAAAATTCAGGGTATATGCGCACCATAGCTGCGGCAAGCGGACAGAATCGGGCGAATGCTTAAGCTGCCATGGGGCGCATGATGCTAATAGTAGTTCTGGGATTTATTGTCGTTTTCGGTTATATCAGGAACAACATGAACAGGACAACAGAACGTGCACTGGATAACTCTTCCGAATTTGCCGAGAAAATAACCCATCAACAGTTGACGGCCAGTGCCATGGAATATGCAATTTCAATATACTTACAAACCGGGAATTCTGATACTACCATTTCTGATACTGCCTGGGGAGGCGGTGAAATAGCAGCAACCATTTCTCTTGATGGGAAAGATACGATCCAATTCATCGATACAGTATCAATAACTACTATCTGCGAATACGAATCCATCAGTGAAACCAGCTATGTATACCTGATTAGCCGCAGTATTCTTATCCCACCAATTAATTCATCAGTAGGGGTGTATTCTGATTCAATCACATTCAGTTTTTCAGGAAACGTACATATCTATGGCATCGACACAAAAATCGATGGCACCACCGGCTCAACTCCTGATTTACCAGGCATTACCGTATCTAGCGCAGAGGATAGTGCAGCCCTGGTCGATGATTACAGCGGTACTACTTTCATCCAAGGCCAAGGTAGTTCCCCAAGCGTTAGTGTAGCTGAAGATACAAGCACAAATATTTTTGATATAGTCGAATTCTATGCTCACATAGCAGATCAATACCTGGAGGATTGCTCGTCATTAGACGGTGGTGATCAGGAGGAATCTGTCATTGCCTATATTGATGGTGATTGTAGTTTGAGCGGAAATTTTGTAGGCTATGGTATCCTGATTGTCGATGGATCTTTAACCATGTCCGGTAAAATCATTTGGTATGGCGTGGTCTTTGTCATCGGTGGAAGTAGTATGGAGTTCGATGCCACTGGTACTCCGGCGATTTATGGAGCGCTGATTCTTGGTGCACCGACAACTAACCTGTCCTTATCAGGTACAGCCGATTTGTATTACAGCAGTGAGGCAATGCAGATTGTACAATCGAGCCTGGAAAACAGCAATAACAACCGACGCTATATAAGTCAAATCAACTGGTTGGAATAACTAATAATCGATGATATCAATAATTTTAGGCTGATTTATATTCGAAACCTTGATAACTTTATTTATCGATTTTTCTATATAGAAATCTTCAGTTACAGGATAATATTCAGGGTGAGAAATATCAATCTGGTAATAGGCATAATTCATTACCACAAACTCTACCGGTCCATCGTTAGTGAGTGTTCTGCTGTCGATTGAATTTGAGAAAGGTATAGTATATTCCTGGGCTATTTGTACAAAACTCTCCTGGCTGATATAAAGACCTAATAGCTGGTCTGCCCCAGGCTGCAACTTTGATGGAGTCAATGTAATCGTTGAACCGACTATAGGAAAACCGGTGTGATAATCCTCAATGTTGAAACTGATTTTGGTCAGGCGACTGTTGATCACGTCGTCTGCAATTTTCTTCAGGATAAAGGAAATACTGTACATATTTAATGTATGATTCTGGAGGATTTGTTTTTGTTTTCCACAAATTACCGGAATATCAAATTGTACTGTCCGCGCCAGTTTAAGGTAGTGAATACCATCCGCAGTAAAACTGCTGTTGGCAGGTTCAGGATAAATATCCACCAGCACCAATGGATTCTCAATCCAAAATATATCTATGGAATAGTGACCATTATTGTCAGTCATGGCGGCTTTTGCATGGAGATTAACGTATTGCTCAAAATCGGCGGCGACATGTACTCCAGGAATCGATTGATTTTTTTTATCAACCAGCCTTCCTTCCAATGTGCCAATGTAATTGGGAAAATTTTTAAACTGGTCATTGCTAAAGGTGAGTTCGCTATCTAAAACTGAATTGATCATCGGTGCACAGGATATTACGAGAATTAGAATTAAAATATTAGCAATTGATTGAAAAATTGATGCTGATTTATTCTTAAAACTAGTGAATTTATCCACTAAGGTCCTCTCTTCTGAAACTTCGGTATCCGATGTGTAAGTTAACTAAACTTATCATAATACTTACAGCTAAAAATGTTATTGCTATCGCAAGATGATAGTTGGAATAATATTCAACCTTCTTAACTGTAAATGCGAAGACTTGGTGGGCTAGATGGCTCAAAATAATCCCACTCAGTAATAAATAAATTAAACAAGTAATAAACGTAAATGTCGCTCCTCGTGAAGAAGCAATAAAAATAGGATTAACTTCGCTAAAATTGGCATAGATTGTTCCCAACATTAGCGATATTGTAACCGTCACCATAATAAATCCAACAGTTAAAATGGTTGTAATGATTACCAGAAACGAACCTGGATTGAAAGAAGGAACAGTAATTATAACGAGTAACAACCCGAGAAAATACACAAAAAAACTTGTTTTCATTAATTTGTACAAAAATATTTTACGAAGCCCCACCGGGGCAGATTGCAGTATCCAGAAGGCATTGCCCTCCATACTGATTACGGGGTAAATAAACCGGACTGCCAGTGCTATAACAAAAAAACCACAAAAAATATAATTACCTAGATATAAAATTGTCATCCGCCAGGCATCGGGGAAAAATAAATCCATGTTACTCATGCTTGCCAGATATAATGTGATAAGTGCAATAAATAATAAGAAATTTGTCCATTGAACCGGCATCCGGATAAAATACCATATATCTTTCTTAATTAGTGAATCAGTCTGGCGACCAAGGTTAAATTGAACTTTTAATAACCCCCGATTCGGTTTAATAATTTTCAATTTATCTGTAAAATGAAGTGTTTCACGGCCGGTTAGCCAAATCGAATGATAATTCTTCCTACTATATATAGTTAATAATAAAAGTATTGCCAATCCCATGAGCACTAGAAAAAACATCTCGTTTATTTCTAATAATTTGTATCCGCTCACAACTTTATACAAAGCTTGAGCCGAAAATGTACTGGGTAAGAATTCAAGATTACCAGTCAATGCATCACTCTGCTTAAGGTAGGTTTCTACATCAGGATAGTACTGCAGTGCTTCCTGAATCTGTTGAACCGGATTAACTGATTTATAATATTGCCCAGTCCCGATAATTATCGACACCAATGCTAAAAATACTAAAACCCGGAATTCATGATAACGGGCGATTTTAATTAATAAAAATAAAGCCATAATACCTGTGCTGGCAGCAATCAGTATATACGGCAAAGCGATTAAACAGATTATATAAATAATCTGAAGCATACTCAAATTGAAGTAAGACCCGTAAGCAAGTATGGTTGCCATGCCAATTATAAACATTGGACCGGATGAGCGGAAAATATTCTCGGTAAACTTTAGTATAAATATTTTAACAGGACGAATTGGCAGGCTAAACAGATAGTCCAGTTCTTTCCCTAGAATGAATAATGTAACTCCGGTCGTTCCGTTACCAATAATCATCAGAATAAACAAACCGAATAAAATTGCAGCTATTAAATTATGTAAAAGCAAAACAGGTATATGAACCGTTTCCAAGGTATAAATAAGTGTATACTTAACACCCAAATAGATTCCAATTCCCAGTATAATAAATACTCCTGAGGTAGCTGACTCGATAGCCAAAGTCCTATAATTGAATTTTTCCCTTCCTCGTAAATAGGACAGTAATGTGATTCTGGTTAAACCGTACTTGGCAATATTCACCTTAAATACTGAATTTTATTGTCAGGATTGTAATTCCCTGGTCAATTGAAAATATGCATCAGCCAAATTTTCATTATCCAGCTGAAGCCTGGACGATATTTCAGAAAGAGTACCATTAGCTAATAATTTCCCTTTATGAATAATTCCAAAACGATCGCATAATTCCTCCGCCACCGGGATATTATGAGTTGATATGAATATTGTCATTCCCAATGAAACACGGTCGCGTAAGAATTTTTTAAACCGGTCGATACTGTAGGGATCCAAACCTACCATTGGTTCATCAATAACAAAAATCTTTGGTTCATGGACAAAGGCGGTAGCAATTAGAAGCTTCTGGCGTATACCTAAAGATAGATTACCAATACGTTTATTACGGATATCTTGTATCTCAAAGAGATCGAATAATTCATCTGTCTTTCGAGAAACTGTCTCATTGGATAACTGGTAGATTCCACCAACAAACCACATTAACTCCAAGGCTGTCAGTTTGTCGTAAAGGTAAGGCTGATCCGGTACATAGCCGAATAATCTTTTTACCTCCAATGAGTCGTGTTCAATATCCAAATTATTGACACAAATTGTGCCAGCTGTTGGTTTGGCTAATCCGGTCAATAAACGAATAGAAGTGGTTTTACCTGCCCCATTCGGCCCCAGGAGTCCGAATAAACTACCGGTAGGAATTGCCAAGGACAGATTATCTACAGCTAATAGATCACCATAATACTTTAAGACGTTCTTGAACTCTATCATTCAAATAGAACTGTTATAATTAATTACTCAGATTTTTGCTTGAATTTTTCCCGGCTTTTCCGGATCAGCTGATCTAAATCATCACGTTTTAATTCCTGGCGATTGACAAGTGACGGTACTAATTCTGCCTTAATAATTATAATCAATTCCTTTTTTGTGATATCTGAGGAGCTAAATCCCGCCAAATAGCGCAAACCGAACACCCACCAAGGTAAATCCTTCAAAATGGGAATACCCTTGCGAACTACCGATGTTTCTTCAGAAAACAATCCTCCAATCACCGTTTGTTCACCATCAAGTAACAAAACCTGAGTACTGGCTGTCTGTTTATCAATTCGCGTACTCAAGGCATCGGGGTAAGCAGCACTTCGCTCAGAATCTATTGTTAAGTGGATGAACGTTATATCTTGGTCTGTAATAACTTGTGGTGTAACCTCAAGAATTGTTCCCACGTCAAAAAAGCTTTCCACCGTGTTACCGGCAAAATCCTTCTGCTTGATTGAGAATTGTTGCCCAACCTGAATCCTCCCGGTTATTCCATTCATCACCTTTATGGAAGGTTGTGCAAGTATCTCACCAATATTAAGTGCCTCAAATGCCTGAAGTACGGCTAACAGGCCTATGGCCGTGTTTCCCGTCGATCCGGAGTGTTTTACCCCTATTGAGAATAATTCCTGCGACACGTTGGCAGCTGCAATCGATAAAATGTCAATTGTGTCATTACTACTGGTAACTAAAGCCCCCCAATCTATTCCAGCTTCAGCCAGTGATCGCCTATCACCCTGAAAAAATATTGCGGAAATTTCAACCTCACGGGTATTGATCCCTAAGCCAACTTCTTTTTCCGGCGTTGGTTTACCCTTGATAGCCGTGCTCAGTGAAGGTTTTGGTCTGTCCAAAGTTTTTCGTATTTCATAGTAGGTTGCCCTTTCGGCAAATTCTAACCCATTTGCCTTAAGCAGGGTTTCTAATGCTTTTCGCCAATGCGTCGGGGGAATAGCAATATTGATCGGACCTTTTTGGTTAGTTGGATCAATAACAACCTTACCATCATATTTTGTCGCCATCTGGCTTAAAATCTGGATTGCCTGAGCAAATGATGTGGATGGCTGGAATGACACAAGCTCTTCCTCCGCAACATGGGTTCTGAAAGGGGTATTTTGACCGTACGTCGACGCTATTATAAGGATGATGCCAATAATTATTCTCATAAGAGACTTTTCAAAAAAAATAGGTGCAGAATGATTGAGGAAAAATCTTGTAATAATCATTATTGACCTTTCTGTGAAGTATTAAGATACAAGACCGCAGTTTCGGGGATACCTCCCTTGTCTAATTTGAAATATACTTTACCAGATGTCAAATTTATACTAGATAGATATCCAAGATATACCTTTCCACCTTTTCGCATTTCAACCATTTGACCATTCTGATTCTGTATATAAGCTACCTCATTGGTTAAGGCTAGTAATTTTGCTCGGTTCACGTCAAGCAATCCTGACTTATTTGGGGGAAGTTTCGCAGAAATCAATGGATTGAAGGGGTCATATTGTGGTATTATTTCATAATCAGTCTGATCATTAATCAAACTTCTGTTCCAATTATAAATCTCTCGCCATTTTCCCTCGTCTCCCAGATAATTTGCTGCTAATGATCGCAGTGTCTCACCTGGTTCTACTTTATGGGTAAGGTATGACGGTTTGATCTCAGATTGTTTGACGGTGAGTTTGATACCAGGAGATATTTTATTGGGATTACTCAGTAATTCCCTATTCATTTGGTATAATTCTTTCCAATCAGCCCCTTCGCCACCATAATACTTGGCAATCATACTTAACGACTCTCCAGGTTTTACTATATGGATGATTTCAGCTTGAGTATCTGATTCCTCTTTAATTACCAACACCTGACCGGGATTAATACTTTCTGGATTTGAAATAGCACCTGAATTATCACTATAAATTTTCTCCCAAGCGTTAAAATCCCCATAATACTGTTGAGCAATTTTACTCAACGTTTCACCAGGTTGAACTTTATGTATGGTTTTCTTAATCTGTTTTGGTTGTTTCCCTATCTGTAGAAATTGATCTACATAAATAATATTAGGATTACTGATCTCAGATTGGTTTAATAGGTAAATCGTTTTCCATAAATTTGCATCACCATAGTAGTCTTGAGCTATACTTTTGAGCGATTCGCCTGCTTGAACCATATGGCTTGATTGGTCTTGAGTATTTGTGCTTTGATATATTTTTAAAATCATTCCAGGAAAAATGAAAGCCTCTTCAAAAAAACGAGTAATGGCTTTATCTTCTTGCATAAATTCGTCGGAAAACATACCAATAATTTTCAATGTAACGTCAACTACCTGGTTGGCACTATATTCCTTATTACTTTTATTTCGAACGGTGATGGTTTCAATTTCATATATAGGTTTGCCATTTTCCAAGCGATATATAAAATGAGCTATATTTGAAAACAGTCCTTCACCCTTTAATTGAAATGAAGCATAAATAACGTTATCAACAAGTTTTGTACCAATTAACTTAAATGTATAATTAAAAGCAGCTCTTTGTGTGGATATTTTATCAAAATATCGATAAGTACTGTGAATTAACCTTTCCGGTAATACCTGCTTTGGATAATAATCCAACTTGACATTGCTTAAACTTAATTCATGATCATAATATTCATAATCGGCTAGTATCGAGTTTAGCTTTGAAACAAATTGTTCCTTTTCTTCAATATCACTGACTAATTTGTCTATACTTTTATCGTATTTAAATTGGATGAAGAAATAACCCCCAGTTACCAATAAGATTAATACCACCGATAATATTATAGAATTACGTATCGCGTATGACATTAATCAGTCCTTGTTGTTCCTACCTGATATTCCCATCTCATCCGGTACTTTCAATTTTTGTCCAACATAGATATAATCTATATTAAAAATCTGGTCATGATTCAGTTTATATATCTCTTCCCACCTATTTTCATCACCGAGGTACATATCCGCAATCTCCTTCAGTGATTCTCCAGAGACTACTTTGTGGATAACGATAGGGACAGATTTTATTGGTACTATAGCATTAGTGTCTAAAATGGTATTTATTTTTAATTCCTGACCTATATGAATGATATTTGGATTTAAGATAATCTCTTTATTTAATTCATAGATTTCTTCCCATTTACTTTCATCATTATAGTACTTTTTGGAAATCTTTTTTAGTGTTTCACCAGAGACAACTCTATGAAAAACCATCGGAATTGGCTCGGTTTGTTCTACTATGTTAGTGTTGACCCTAGTGTATATAGTGATCTCCTGTCCAACATGAATTACATTAGGATTCGGTAAAATCGTCTCATTCAATTCATATAACTTTTCCCAGCGGTTTTCGTCGCCAAAAAACTTTTCGGCTAATAACTTAAGATTGTCACCGGCCTTAACTGTGTATGCAACTGCTTGTCTATCAAGATCACTTAGAATAACTAACGGTTGTTTAAGATTGATCTTATTAGGATCCGTAATAAGATCACAATTGAATTCATAAATTTCCTTCCACAGGCTATCTGTTCCAAAATACTTAATCGAGATACTCTTTAAGGTTTCTCCTGAATTAACTCTGTGGATCACTATCGGCTCAATACTATCCGCTTTAATATCCAGCTGGATCGTATCCGTTTCAACTGGTATTGAAAGCGTATCATCTTCAACCAATACGGGAGTCGTGTCTGGTTTTATTTCACTGATTACTTCATGAATGTCTGAGGCACCAATGGTATCAATCTCCTCATCACTATAAACCGGTTCGACTTTCGTATCATCAAATTCGAGTTGGTGAGGTTGGGGCATCGAAACTTTTGGATTGTAATCACCTAAATCATTTGTGACTTTATTTACATTGACAGCAAACTGGTAGACTGGTTTCTCTCTGATATTAGATGGTACGACACTAATAATTTCAGCATCAGCAAAGTAATCATTAAACTTCGATATGCGATCACGATATAAGCTTATACCATTCAATTCTATACCGCGTGGTTTCGACTTAAAATTTGTGATCCACAAACCATCGAGATCCATAAGGGCTTCATATATCCTACTATATGTTACACTCCAACGTAAAGTACCTTTTGAAAGTGTATCCAAAAGAGCAAGTTTTGCCATATTAATTGAGTAATCATTGGCTAGACTATCAACAATTGGTGACACCCATTCAAGGTCTGTGATCGCTATATTTAGATTTGCAGATTTGCTAAGTGATTCATTGTAAGTTTTAGTTTTTTCTTTATACAGCCAATCAATACCCATTGGGCTGGAAAGAATCAGGAGTAATAATATGACTCCGTGCCAGGCTAATTTCATGACCTTCTGTCTACGGACTACGTAGTCAGGTAAAAAATTATGGGTGAGTGCATCCTTTGTTTTTGGTTGATGCAAAGTAATGGCCAATCCAATAGGAATGGCGTATTCCGCAATCTCCGCCTGATTTTCCTCTGGTAATTCAAACTTCTCTGGATCCAATTTAAGGTATTCAACTTCTACCTCTGGAAAAGATGTTTGAAAGAACTCCATTGCATCAATTTTCTTAGCCTGACCGGTCAGAATAATCCGTGTAAACTCTGGAAAACGCCCAAGATCATGCTCATATAATACTTTCCCCGACACTGAGTTCAACAGGTCCGGTGAATTCAATCCCTTCTGGATGGGATAGGATAAATATAATATGCTCTTTCCCTTGGCAATCAGAAACGAACTATCATTATCTTCAATGTTCACCAGGGCAATATTTTCTTCCGCATCGATATTGTAATTATAGAACAGTAAATTCGTCAGAATAATATCATTAGGGGCAGCATGAGTATAGTGTTGTTTTGATTTAATATACTTTTGAATTTCATCGGTGATTTTTATTAATGGTATTTGCCCTAAAAAAACAAAGGCATAAACATCACCATCGGGTGTTAGAAAATATTTGAGATTATTTTCTGGAATATGCCGTTCCATCCGGTCTTGGACATCAGCCAGTATCTGTTTACGCCGATTCCGCGGCTTCATTTGGCTATAATTACCAGACAGGCGAATTGTATTTACTAGGTTGCGTGGGAGATTGATTGCCTGAGAATATTTCTTGATGGCTATTCTTGTGTATAAACCGAGAATGATATCATGGTTTGATTCAGATTCTTCCTCCAGATTTTCGTCAACATCACCAACCATATCCAATGAAAGCTCAGGAGCTTCTTTTTCCAAGCCAGACTCATCATCTGCTGATAATTCACTATCAATTTCAGTCTCTGATGCACTATCAATTCCAAAAACATCTTCGGTAGTTTCTACATCACCATCCTCTTCTGAAATGGCCTTTAAAGATTCCAAGGTGGTTATTGGTAAAGGTGACAGCAAACTGACATGATCAAAAACATTTAAACGGATCTTACCCTTATGATAGGTGGAAAGGATTGTTTTTATATCCCTTCCGTTTATATAAATGCTTAATATATTATTAAATTTTGCCAATTTTCAGGTTTATATATTTGCAACTACTATTTCTTTAAAACGCTTCTTATTATTGGCATTTGCCAGAGCTTCCTCGTAAGAAATTTTCTTTTCCTCATAAAGACGCTTTAAGTCCTGCTCCATCGTAACCATGCCAATCTTAGCCGATTGCTGCAGCATTTGATAAATTTCGTCCAGATTATTGTTTTTTATTGCTGCTCTTATTGGTGGAGTCATTAATAAGACTTCCTTAGCCAATACTCTTTTATTATCCAGAGTCCGGGGCAGCTTCTGTGAAATAACTACTGACAGGACGTCTGCTAATCGCTCACGCACGCGGGTTTGCTCCTGGGAAGGTACTTCCCCAATGATACGGTCAATACTTTCTACCGCAGATGAAGTATGCAAGGTCGAGAATACTTTATGCCCACTATCAGTGACTTCCAAGGCGGTAATTATTGTTTCCGGATCACGCATTTCTCCAATCACAATGATATCCGGGTCCTGGCGCAAAGCCTGTATAGCACCTTCCTTGAAAGATAAAACATCAGAGCCAACCTCCCGGTGACGAACTATACAGCCTTTTGATTTATGCACCTGCTCAATCGGGCTGCCAATAATGACAATATGGGCATTATTAGTCTGATTGTTGGCATTAATGATTGAATCCAAAGTAGAACTTTTACCCGACCCGGTAATACCCGTGATTAAGACCAACCCTTTCTTGGTATGTTTCAGGCTGAGAGCCTTGGATATTTCTGGATGCAGGCCGAAACCTGAAAATGGTCGAATTTCTGCACCAATCATTCGCATATTAAGAGCTATATGATTTAAATCAAAATACATATCGGCTCTGAGGCGGGCTTGGACACCATCAATGTCTAAATTGTAGGAAAAGTCCAGGTTGCGGTTTTCAATCAGTTGGTCTAACTGTCTTGCCATCAATATGTTCAACAGAATTAGATTCATCTGGGTATTACCGAACTGCCCCATCCTTGCATCAGGTTTTTTATCTCCATGAACCCTGTACCAGACCTGTCCATTACATCCGAATGAGCCCATATCAATATCAGATGCGCCCAGTTTTTTCATATTCAATAGTAGGAGATCAACTAAACTCCTGAGAACCTTGCGATCTTCATCACTTAGCTTCAGTATTTCTTTTCCCATGAATTCCAGGCGTTCTAATCCGTACAGCGATTCGGGAATTCTTTCTATTATGGGTTGCAGAATTTGATTGATCCGATCATTAGTTGTCTGTTCCATGTTCTATCCTATTACTTAACTCTGATAAATCCCCGGTAGGTATTATTTATTGAACAATTGTTTTTCTAGTTGAACGACGCGAGCATTTGTCGCAATCAATTTACGGCGCAGATTTTCAATCATATTCATATTATAAATTGTTATGTACTTAGGATCTTGTCGGGCAAGGAAGTCCAAAATGAAGTGACGAGAAAATTTTAATACTCTAGTTGGTTCTTCCGCCTGGACATTTGCGATCCGGTAATGATCGCGGTATAGCACTAATTCGCCAAAAACATCGCCTTTATGTAATTCAGCCAACAATACATTATCTTTCCATACCGAAATTTTACCTTCGCAAATTAGAAACAATTCCCTTCCAACTTGGCCTTTGCGCAAAATACTCATATGTGTTTCAAATTGCTGTTCTTCCCCGAGATTTAAAAATTTAACTGCTACGTCGACTGGGAAATGAGCCAGAATTAAAGGTCTTTTTTTAAAGTGGATTAGTGTACCCGATTGGTTTAATCTGGTAACTAAAGCCTGATTGGAGTCATTCTCGTCAGGGTTAATTTGCTCGATCATAATACTATCCCGAGATTCTTTGGCACAAAACCGCATTCCCAGACAGCTCTACCATAGGTTTCATCATATCCGATCATTGTTTCGACAACATAGGAAATTTTTATCATAATAATATCTTCAGCCTGAGATACCTGATTCCCATCCCGGTCCAAATAGGATATTTCCCAATCGGTAATCCCAAGTGCCACATCCAGCTCGCTGCCATTTTCGGTTCGGTATAAATAACGGTCGCGTGGGTTATCAGTGGCTGCAACCGCAGCTGTTGTACTTAAGTAAAAGGAAATAGTATCAATACTCTGGTCGGCGTCGACATCAGTTAGAAAAGTCAGCACTGAATCATTAAAGACAATTATCGGGTTAACAGTAGATGAAACTGAATAACCGATCTTGGATAAATCATATTCAATAATTGTGTCAATATCAGCGGCTGTCTCCTGTGCAATAGTATTGAGAAAATTAATACTGTTGGTCTCAAGGATTTTTATATTCATATTTAGGATTGTAAGCAATAGTAATCCGCCGATTAGGAAAGTTCCTGGGAGTTGAATATCCATTCAGATCTATTTCCAATAGGGGTAAAGACGGCTAAATGATATATCATTTCTTAAATAATTACTTACAACAGTGACCGTCATTTTTTTCAGGGTTGTTTGGATAGGAACGATTGTGTCCTTATCGTTTATTTCGACATATCCTACTCCAACACTGACTGTATAGGTCATACCATCGACTGTCGTGTTGGTGGCGGTGTAATTATTATAATCATCAATATCATTGAAGTCCGAGTAAACTTCACCAGTTTCCGAACCCAGGGAATTAGCGGAAGTGAAACTTGCCGGGATACTTTTAGCCTGTGAAAGGACTGTATTCTGATCATAAGCCAATAACCACGCTTGATTGAATAAATTATCGCAAATTAGAATGGCGTTTAATTCATACCCGCTCTGGAGTACGTTAAGTTCACTGCTTAAAAGTACGCTATTTACTGTTAATGAGTAGCGACCTAAAATAGCTATTGCACCGACAAGGATTATCATTTCTACACGACCCATGACAGTTTTTCCTATTCCTCTTCTTCTACCGTAGCAGCCGTGATCTCTTCAATAGAAGTAATACCTTCCTTGATTCTTTCCCGTCCCGAGCCACGAAGAGTAAGCATGCCATTTTTAACTGCTTCCTGACGGATCACTTCCTCATCAATCTGATCGCCAGAGGCTAAAATCAACTTCCTTATTTTGGGAGTAAAATACAGCGCCTCCATAATCGCAGTCCGGCCCTTATAACCGTTTCGACATTTATCACATCCAACGGGCTCATAGATCGTGTATTCTTTTATTTCCTGTTCGGTAAAGCCTAATTGACTGACGGCATCCAAATCCAGATCCGGGATTGGACGTTTACAATTATTACATAACCGTCTTACCAGGCGCTGTGCCATAATTAAATTCACAGAATAGGCAATTAAGAATGGTTCTATTCCCATCTTATACAATCTAGATATAGCGCTGGGAGCGTCATTTGTATGCAAAGTGGAGAAGGTCAAATGGCCTGTATTAGCGAGTTTAATGGCAATCTCGGCCGTCTTTAAATCGCGAATTTCACCAACTAGAACAATATCTGGATCGTGACGCAGGATTGCCCTTATTGCATCGTCAAAATTCATTCTATCGCTGATTTTAAGCTGCCGGGCACCGTTAATCAAATATTCCACCGGATCCTCTACTGTTAGCACACATTTTTCAGGTGTAATCACCGCATATAAAGCTGCCACCAAAGTAGTACTTTTCCCGCTTCCAGTGGGCCCGGTTACAATAACAATTCCAGATGGTTTTGTTATGGCGCGCTTGAAATCACTTAGTGCCTGCTGCTGGAGACCAAGTTTTTTCAAATCGGAAATAACTTTTCGATCGTCTAAGATTCTTAATACAATACTTTCTAACTTCCGGTCAAATTCAGCTCCAACAATAGGCACTATTGATACACGATAGCGAATCAGGTAATCGTCTACTTTCCTTTGGATAAAACCATCCTGGGCAGATTCGCGCTCGAACCGATCAACATTGCGCGTTTTATCCTTAAAAACTGCCGAAATAGCTTCGGGCTTAACCCCCTTCTGGGAATGCCAGGTTTCCAGTTTACCATCAACCCTGAAATTAATATCGGTCACATTACCAGGCTGTGGTATGATATGAATATCACTAACTTCCTGCCTGACAGCTTCTACTAAGACTCCTTCAACCAGGTTAGTTAAAGCACTCTGGTTTATTTCAGCATCTAATGCAGCCTCATCAACAACCTCATCTTCGACAATATTACTTTCATCGTAATCAATTTCTTCCAACAGATTCAATAATTCATTTCGACTAGACAGGACCTTATTCAGTAATGCATCTACAACTTCTAACTGCGTATAAGCTATTTCGAAATTTTTATAAGGCAATTGTTCAGCCAGTTTTGCCACTGACGGATTGGTTGGGTCGGCCGATATAATGGTCAGTATTTCCTGCTGATCCTTACCCTTCAGAGCAAAAGGTATCATCTTAACTTTTATCATCGCCAATCGTACATCATCGGTCCTGTTGTCGAAAACTTGTTTGATAAAGTCTATTTTTTCTTCACTTATACTTTCAATATCAACTTGGAGTTCGTTGATAGCAAATAGAGCAGATAGTTCATGCATTATAGCATGCTGGGCAACACTTAAATCTTCATATAATATTTTTCCAATTTGCCGCTTGGATTTAGGTGGTTCCTTCCGTTGGATTTCCAGTGCTTGTTTGAGTTGATGCTCAGTAATTATTCCCTTTGAAACCAGTAAGTCGCCAATTCTGATCATTACTGAAATTCCATCCTTACATCACTGAAGTCTCAGATGATACGACTGTCAAACCAATCATTACACTCATAATTATCATCGTAACTATCATATTCACTAAACCAACTACTTTATCCATACGGTACCCGGTTTCGGTCTCATAATAATTAGCCAATTGCAGTGCATTATTTCTCAACGCACCCGATTCAGCACCCGATCTAAATCTGGAAATGGCAGTTTTAGTAAAAACGCCGGTAGCTTCCATTGCTTCCACTATACCTTTACCTTCCCCAAGCATCATTGGTATGCCGACAGTATTCATCTGATGAGCGATATAGGAATTACGGCTTGCTTCTGCGGCAATCCGTATAACCTCCACATTTTCGCCAGACCCACTATAGAGAGAGTAAAACACACGGGAAAATATTTCAATATTGGTCTTATGAACCAAGTCGCCGATGACAGGAATTCGTATTAAATACTTATCTTTTAGTAATTGCCCTTTGGGAGTCTTAACCCAGAAAATAAATGCTGCGACTGGAATTATTATTGAAATAATTAAATAGATCCAGTTTCCTAACAAAAAGTCACTAAGGGCCATTGTTTTAGCAGTCATCGGTGGTAATGTTTTTCCGAATTTTTCAAACATGCCAGCCGTTTCTGGAAAGATAACCATGACATAATAAGCTACGACTAAAAATATGACGCCTAAAGTAATAAATGGTGTTACTAAAGTCTTTCGCAGATTCCTTTTAAACTCGTCATCGCGCTCCATGAATTTGGCTGTACTTTCATAAACACTTTGCATATTACCACTGGTTGAAGCGACGGCTAACATGTAGGCTGGGAAAGTGCCGAAAACATCTGCATGCTTGGTAAATACCTCGTCACCTTCTTTTCCATCTTTTAAATCCTGTTGGATTTCCTTGATTGTGTCCTTCAATCGTTTATTCGTAGTATCTTCTGCCAACAAACTCAAGATTTCATCATAAGGTAAATTTTCCCGGAGCAAGTCAGCACATAATTTTATCCAACTGGTCACTTCAGTAGCTGGAACCTTGCCTTTTAAATCAAACAATTTTCGTTTGATTTTAAGGACTTTAAAGCCTAAACGTTCAAGCGCCTGTTGTAGTTCTTCCCTGGAATAAGCTTTCTGCTCACCAGTAGTTATCTCTTGACCAGTACGCTTTACACGATATATATAGGTTAGTTTTTTGTTTATACTCTGGAAAGTTAGCTTACGCTTAGTAGCAATCTCGTGGGCTGTTTTTTTAGCTTCCTTCTGATTACTTGCTTCAATAACACCTTGGATGCGTTTTCCCTGTAGGCTAACGGCTGTATATCGAAACTGATCCATTGAGGATGCATTAAAGCAAATTTATACAGTAATCTGCATGGTAATCACACAGATTACTGTTAAATCTATTCTAAAGTAGATAGAATTGAGTTATTTATGGCAGAGTGATCGCCGGCGTTCCCTGCACCCCGTCTTGCGTAACCGTGGCAACAATCACAACACCTTCATTAGCTCCAGTCGCGGTCAATACAAATGTAGTTGCATTAGTTACGGTCATGGTAAATGCCCCATTGGCATTAGTCGAATCTGCACCAAACATTGTAACATCAGAGATGCCGACAAAACTTCTCGCTCCGCCTGCCAATGCAGCAGGTTTACGCCAATAAGCAGCCGCATTCGAAGCAATTGAGTTGACATCCTGCAATAATGCATCGCGTTCAGCGTTAACGGCACCTTGACCAAACATGTTGATCCCAACTACAACCGCAACACCAACAATAATCGTACCCAGTACGATTAACAATAACTGTTGTTGACCCATTATTATCCTCCAATTTGTTTACGGATTCCATTTATCATATCATTAGAAAAATAGATCGTGATCAATAAATCGGTATCCAATTTTACTTGTTAAGTTTTCGTGTGTCTGAGTTTCCTCAATTGAGTTGCCCCAATACTGACAGGCAAATATATAAGTGCGACTTATTTAAATCAAGTCAATTGAAAGCATAACTTAATTAAAACAATGAACAAACTTTTTGATTATAAAGACTTTAGTTTAGAGGATTATTAATAATAAAACAGAGAGTATAATTTTTATATTGTATCACTAATATTTAGGCAAAAAAATCTGTAGTACCAATTGAAATTAATTTCACTTAATTTGTATTTTCATACCAGTTATCGTAAAAATATGATATCAATTGTCTTTCATAAATAATCAATACCATACAGTTCAAAATAACTCTTCAAATTATTCTCAAGGTAAGCTTTAATGCGCTGGATAAAGAAAACTATTATAGATATTATAATTTCACTACTAATAGTGGGTATGTTGATAGTAGATACTCAAGTCTTAAACTATTTTATATTAATTTACACCCCTGTTATGCTTCTTTTAAAAATTCTAACTTACAAACATTCCATAAAACCGTTAATAATGAGAAAAAAATCGATAACCGCTCCTGACTGGTTTTATCATTTACTATACGGTATTAATATTTTTGTCTTACTCATTTGTAATTGGTGGATCACGAGTATTCAATGGATTTTGATTTGGGGAATTTCTTGGTACACCAAGCGAAATAATCAACTACCATCCAGTACGACCTGCGGTTGAGTGGTGATTTAACCCTGAAGGTGAACAATATTCTCGGCGAGGAGATTGTGATTCTGGTGCAAGGCAAAAAGAATGCAGGGTGACACATTGTAACGTGGGATACGACACACGTAGTTAGCGGTATTTACTTTTACATATTGCGGGAGTGTAAATCTAAGTGTGTAAATGGTTATCGTTAAGATAAACTCAATACTTAAAAAAGGAGTAAACGATGACCAGAAAAAATGATTTAATTGATGAATTATTAAAAGACTGCGAAATCCCAGAGGATATTCTTGGTAAAGATGGCTGACAAACTACCATTTACACAGTTGAGTGGACACCCCCGTGAATGGATTAGATTCTACAACCATGAAAGAACGCATCAATCTCTTGGCAGGCAAACACCGGAACAGGTATATTTGAATAGTAAGTCGTCAAAAGATTTGGCTGCTTAATGAAATAACACCGCAGGATTAACACT
>JABMQW010000206.1 GCA_013203115.1 Fidelibacterota bacterium | reverse complement strand
CCATCGCTGACACCCTATACAGTGGCAGCAGATTTCAGCAATGTGTCCAATTATACTGATTTCACCTTCTCGGCCGCTGATGATTCTCTTTTGCACCAGAATGCTTTTATGATCCGTTTCCAGCCCAATTCCCAATACGGTACCGGTTACTGCCAGATTTACGATATTTACTATGAATGCCGTGATCAGGCTACGCCGATTTTTGTTACCACCGATGCCGTGTTGCACACTTTTCATGTTTTATACGACTATACCCTTCGGATAATGGAAATGGAGCAATTCATACCGGATCTCGATAATTTGGCGACCGCACTGTTTTCTAAGGCCCAGGAACATTATTCCGCCATAACCGATTCGACTCTGGGGCAGGCAGCCCTGAAGAATCTGGCATATACTTCCGTGGCAGCCGTTTTACTGGACAGTTCATTCGCGGTTCCGGCCGCCGTTCAGAGTCTAGTCCAAGCCGAAATTGATCTGATCACGGCTCACGCCGGACAGGCCCTATCACCTATTTTTAATTATGGTGAGGATTACAGTCAGTATGTACCGCGGGGACATTATACTCGTAATGACGATTTCAGGCGCTATTTCCGGGCCATGATGTGGTACGGCCGGATCACTTTCTACCTTGAAAAAATGTTCCTTAATGAGGATATCATTAAAGAACATACCCGTCAGGCACTGCTATTGGTCCATGCCCTGCAGAATATTACCATCGCCGACGAACCGCTCATGACGGTCTGGGAACGGATCTATGCCCCCACTGTTTTCTTTGTGGGTAGGGCTGACGACCTGACTATTTTTGACTATATCGGCGTTATGGAACAGGTTTACGGCAGTGATTGCTGGCAGCAGTCCGTGGATATCTTTGCCGATGAAACGGCTTTAGCTCAATTCCGGACCCTGGCCGCTGCCCTGCCCTGGCCGGAGATCAACGCCTGGGCTGGTAAGGGCTTCCGCCTGATGGGCCAGCGCTATATTCCCGATTCTTACATGTTGGGGCGACTGGTGATGCCATATGTTGATGGCCGTTGGCTGCCGAAAGGGCTTGATATAATGACCGTACTGGGCTCTCAGCGAGCCTGGCAGATATTAGGGGATCATTACAATGAAACCGCTAATCCTTATTACGTTGCTGCCATGGATTCTCTGCAGCTTCAATTTGTCGGTCTTCCGGCTGAAACCTGGGCGCAGAATCTGTATTGGAACTGGCTGTATTCATTGATGCCCCTGTTGTTTCCCAAAGGCGCCGGTTATCCCACTTTCATGCAGAATCAGGCTTGGAGCGACAAGGAATTGTTTACGGCCCTGGCCTCCTGGGGTGAGCTGCGCCACGATACGATTCTCTATGCCAAGCAGAGCGGGAGCTGGGTCGGCCAGATGCCCCTCGCTCCGTTCGTCGCTGGCTATGTGGAGCCCAACCCATTTCTCTATGCCCGTCTGGCGGCCCTGACCGATTTTATCGCTACCGGTCTGGCCAGTCGTGGACTGTATTTCGCTGAATTTGATTGGCGCTACACCGATCTGAGTGAGCTACTGCTGAATCTGAAAACAATCTCAGAAAAGGAATTGACCGAGCAACCGCTTTCTAATGAAGAGCAGTTGTTGATTGTTAATATCGGTTCAGCGTTGGAAAATCTGGTCTCATTTCCCGTTTCCCTGGGCATTGAAGCCGATGTCGATGAAACCATGGCCGTGATTGCCGATGTGCATACTGATCTAATAAACATGGTCGTTTTGGAAGAAGGTGTGGGCTATCCATTGAACATCTATGTTATTGTTGAAATCGGTGGTGAACTGGTGGTAACTCGTGGTGGTATTTTCTCCTATTACGAATTTGCCTGGCCGGCTAATGACCGCCTGACCGATGAAGCCTGGCAGACAATGCAGACCGGTGATGATCCCCAGACCCTGCCGGTGTGGACCGCTAGCTTTACGGATTCAAGTCAAAACCTGCTGAACAGCGATCCCCAGTTTTATTTCCCGGATTGTCTCCCTTGCGTAAGTGTCACCGGGGAACCGGATATTCCTGTTACCTGTCTCCTCCACCAGAATTACCCCAACCCCTTTAATCCACGAACCCATCTGCGTTATGAATTACCGGAACAGGTAGCGGTTACCGTTTCGATTTACGATCTACAGGGCCGAGAGATAAATGTTTTGGTAAATGCACTGCAAAACCCGGGAATCAAAACGGTTACCTGGAATGGCCTGGATCAATCCGGTCGGCTGATGAGCTCGGGGTTGTACATCTGCCGAATGCAGGCCGGCAGCTCCGTGCAGACGCAGAAGCTGGTTTTGTTGCGGTAATTTTTCCTTATTCTCAAAGTAAAGTAAAAGATTACCCAACAATATTGTTGTACAACAGTATTGTTGGGTAAAACGGTTCAAAGTTTTGGGAGCAATTCGGGAACAGTAAAAAACAATAGCACAGCCTCATTTTATTCCACAGGCTCAATTCCTGCTTGTCGCAAGGCTCCCTGCCAGGCCGCGATCTTAGTTCGGCGCTCAGCGGCGGCCATGGATGGTTCATAGAGGCGATCAAAGGTTTGCTTTTCAACCGGGTAGCCATCCGCTTTTTGCAATAACTGCAGCACTCCCAGGGCGGTATGATCTTTCATTCTGGTATGGCCCACAGCCGAATTCAGCAGGTCGGCAATGAATTGTAGCAGCGAAGTGCGGCTGAGTCCGCCACTGGCGGTGATTGAGTGTAATTCAACTGGCAAATGGCGGCGTATCAGGGTGATAATATCGTGGGTGAAAAAACCAATCGATTCCACTGCCGCCCGTATTATCTGGTCGGTATCGGCCGGATCTATTGCACTGATCACAGTTTTAAAACGATCGCGCCAGTAAGGGGCGGCCAGACCGCAATAACCGGGCACTACCACGCCGGTAGTAGTGGTTTGCTGGCAGAGCTTATCCCATTTCCGCCGGTGAACCGGAATCTGCAGATCCTGCTCTAACCAGTCGAATAGGGTATTGCAGGTATTGATCGTACCTTCCAAAAGATAGGTCAATTCGTTTTCAGAGGAATAGAGTACACTGCCGATTAATCCCGGGATTAAACCAGGCTGCCGGCCGGTATTCAGCATCACTGATCCGGAAGTTCCGAAATTTAAAGCCAGGTCGCCGGATGTCCAGCCACCCTGGCCCAGCAGGGCCGCCTGCTGGTCGCCGATCACGCAGCGCAAGGGTAAGCTGGTATTGTCAATTGAAATTGTCCCGTAATCAGCCATCGTGGCCTGCAGCGGCGGCAGGTCGGACGGGTCAATCTCAAACAATTCGCATAAATCCGGATCCCAGTCCGGTTTATTCAAGTTCAGGCACAGGGAGCGCCCGGCAATCGAATGATCCACGGCCGGTACTCCCGTCAGGGACTGTGACAAAAAAGCGCTGAGAGGGCCGAAATACACCGAACCTTTCTGTACCCGATTTGCAAGTTCTGGGTTTTGCCTGATTAGATGCATGTATTTAGGTCCGCCAAAATGAGCACTGAGTGGGGTGCCTGTACGGGACTGGATCAGGTCGGTGTGGCGCTTCCGCTCCCGGGTTTCCGCTTCCGCCCTGGTATCTTGCCAACTGATCGCGGGCGTCAGGGGTTTGGCAGTTTGCTTGTCCCAGAACATGAAAGTGGAGCGCTGCACTGCCATCCCGGCTGATTGAATGGGGGTGCCGGTTTTCTGGCTGAAATCCAGTGCTGCCTTAATCAACCGGAAACAGCTTTCCAGAATCGTCAGGGGGTCGCTCTCCGCGTGACCAGGGGCCGGCCGGTTGAGGCGGTGGGGCAGGCGGCTGGAGAAGTGGATTTTGGAATCGTTATCAAATAAAAAAACTTTGGTGGAAGAGGTTCCCTGATCAAGGATAAGATACATATTGTCTGAAATTAGAACCCGGCAATTACATTCTACAACTATAGTTTCAGGCGGCACAGGTCTGGCTCGACAGTGCTACTGGTGCTGAATTGAAACCGGTAATTAAATCCGGAAATTTTTTATCCGGTAGGTAAAGCTTAACAGGTAATAGCGGGTCAGTGCCAGGGACTGGTTTTCTTCAATATAGGTTCCTGTGCTGGATTGGGACAGGTTACTGTTCTCTCCCAGGACATCAAAGACAGCAAACTGGAGTTCACCTTTTTGTCCGGCGAATAGTTTTTTCCCGAGGCCCAGATTTAACAGGGTTATGGTATTTTTACCTTCAAAGGAGAAACCGGTATATGAGCGGTAATCCAGACTGGAATGCAGGGTGATTCCAGGTCCGAGGATCCAGTCCAGCTTGCAGGATGAACTCTGAGTGAAATATCGTGAATCACCATTACCGAGCGAATTATCAATCCAGAACCAGTTGGAATTGCTGGAAATGGTAAAATCAAGTCTTTCACTAACATTGCTGGTCAGGATGATCTGCAATCCGTAATTCCGGCTGTCAGAATAATTTTCCTGATCCCCTAGATAGCCCGGCGTACGGGTATAATTGGCCGACAGGTTCAAATTGAGATTCGATTTGAGCCAGGGCAGGGGATGGCCATAAGTCATGAATGAACGCAGGTTCCGGTAGCCATCCATATTTTCCGGGATCACCAGTTGAATGCCCCTGGTCAGGGGTATTCCTTCATAAACAGTACTGTCTCCGGAAGCAAATATTGTCCGGCTGCCGAGATAATCGGTGGCATAATTGAAGACCAGCATAGCAAAGAAAACGGATTCCCGGTCGTGCCGGGTGGCGGAATAGCGCAAAAATAACCTGTGGTTAAATTGCTGGTTCAAGTCAGGGTTGCCGACTGATAACTGCAGGGGATTGCTGTTGTCGACCACAGCCTGGAGCTGATTGATCGATGGCAACTGCAGTGACTGGCGGTAAACCAGACTCAGGCGCCGAAATTCGTCAATCTTAAAACGTACTATCCATAGTGGTAAAAAACTTTTGTAGGTTTTTTCGGTCCGGGCGCTGAAGGGAAATTCCTGATCGTTCCGCAGGGTGGCAGATTGGTAATTGCCACGCAGGATCAACATCGTACCATCCTTACGGTAGCGATAACCGATACTTGTTTCCTGGGACCGATAATCATTGGTAAACAGGTTGGACTGGCTGCTGTCAAGCAGGGTAAAGATACCCTCGGTCCCGGCCTGCAGGTAGGTCGTTTTATCGGAGGAATTGGCCTGGTTGGAGATTTCATAGGAGGCGGTTATTGATCCGTTGGCACCGAAGGGTTCGGTAAACGACAGATTGCCACTGAGTTCCAGGCCATCCTGGTTTAAAGTTGATTGCTGGCTGCTTAGCAGGCTGTCACCTGAAAATACCGTGCTCACAGCTTCCTGGTCGCTGTCACCGGTGTAATAATTGGCAGAGATATTCGATCCCAGGGACAGGGTGCGTCCCTCCTTATTGAATTTGCGGCGGTAATACTGACGGCTGGAAAAATTGACCGTGGCCAGGTCTGAGTTAAAAATATTAAGCAGGGCTGAAGTTAGATCGCTCCCGTAAAAACTTTCTGCGGACAGGTCGGACGAGCCATCATTCTGTTGAATAGTCAGGCGTGGCCGGAAGGTCAGGCGATCATTCTCGGTGAGATTGTAATCCAGGCGCAGGTTCAGGCGATGATTGAGATTCCGGCTGGTGACGGTTTCATTTTCCTGATAGGCCTCTGCCAGGGTGGTACTGGAAAAATAATTGCGTAGAAGCTCCCATTCATTATCATTATCGGACCAGTTAAAGAAGTAGCTGCCGGTTATATCCAGTTTCTGCCACCATTTATCCTGGTAGTTCAGGCCAATAGCATGGGTCGTGGAGATGCCACCCTGCTGGGGCACCAGGAAATCACTGATACTACCGCCCCTCGATCCACGGTAACTGCCTGGACGGTGTCCGCGACCGCCACCCATTCCGCCGAAGTGGCCTCCGCGCCGCCTTCCGGTGGAGCTAACCACTCCCAGCAGGTCTTCCGCAGCAAAATTCTGGATATTGACATTATTGGACTGGCCAATAATCGAGATACGCCGCTGGCCGCTGAAGATATTCATATTACCGCCCAGGCGGTATTTCCCGTTTTCTCCATAACCGGCATACAGTTTACCGAACTGCCCGGTGTTCATTCCGGCCTTGGTAATGATATTCATCGTCTTCACCGTATTGCCGTCATCAAAACCAGTCATCTGGGCTTTTTCGCTCTGCTGATCGAAGACCTGGATTTTGTCGATAATTTCCGCCGGCAGATTGCGCAAGGCGATATTGGGATCGTCGCCGAAAAAGGGGCGATTATCCACCAGGACTTTCTGAACATTTTCGCCCTGGGCCTGGACCTGTCCATCATTAACCGTAATGCCCGGCATTTTCCGGACCAGGTCCTCAGCCGAGGCATCGGGATTGGTCTTAAATACTTCGGCGTTGTACTGGGTCGTGTCCCCTTTCTGGATTGCCAGGGGCCGGACTTCTTCAACATTGACCTGGCTCAGGGGAATCGGGGCATAGGTTAGGCGGATCGTTTTTAGGTTAAGATGGTCGCTGACCAACGTGACCTTCTGCTCATATTCCTGAAAGCCCACATGGGTGATTTTAACCGTGTAGTTGCCAGGCGCAAGTTCCTTAAAATCGAATCTGCTGGCCGGGGAAGTGGTAGTATTTTTAACAATTCCGCCGGTGGGTTGGGTCAATTGTACATGCGCCCCGACCAAGGGCGCCAGATTGGACTGGTTTAAAACACGGCCGGTGATCCGGTAGCGGGCTTGTCCGTACAGAGGCTGTAAGCTGAGTATTACGAGGCAGGCGATCAGGAAATTCTTCATTTGGGCTTATGTTAAATTGGATTAATATTACGCAGGAGTCGGCTTAATTCAGTCATTTACTATTAATTGGACAATTTTTTAGACAACTTTATTCCATTGTATGACCAGTCGACTCTACATTTTTTAACCACCAAGATATCCATCTACATTTAAGCCACGATGGACAGGCAGAGAATCCCGATGTTTTTCAAAGTTTCGGGTGTCAATAGCCATTTATCATTGGTGGGCGCGGGAATATCCAACACCGATTAACGAATGATGAACTTAGAAATACGCCACCCGGCCCACTTCTTCCTTCGTTAATCCTTGTTCATTATTCAAAACGGGCTTGTCATTCTGATCCCGGCTGGTCGGGAGAAGTTTACCTGCCGAAGTGAAACGTAGGCTGGAATCTCAAGCATAGGTCGGGTGCAAAACTTCAGCTTGAGTATCCAGCCTGCGCTTGCATTACGACTGACTGGCCTCAGTCGTTCCTCCTTCGGAACTACAGCCACTGAGGGCAGAAGTTAGTAGCTATGAGTTGTGGTTGAGCGTTGGTTCCCTGAATTCTAATCACAAAACATAAGCTATAGCTTAATTAATGCATTGTATATTTAAAGGTATAGCTATATATTTATGTCAATATAATTAAGCTGAAACTTTATGAATAATCAAAAACTAATGTTAAATCAACTCGACAGGAAGCTTTCGCAATTAGAAGAACTTGAAAGGCTTGATATACCAACCAGCGGTTGGGTTAAAGCACTGCGCACTGCTTTGACAATGTCCCTTAGGCAACTGGCAGGGCGGATGGGAATTACTGCTCCGGCTGTCAAACAAATCGAAGAGCGGGAAAAAGCTGGTACGATTTCTCTAAAGGTGCTGAGACAGGTCGGCGCTGCTTTGAACATGAAATTCGTGTACGGTTTCATTCCGGTGGAGGGATCGTTGGCAGCAATGATCGAAAACCGGGCTCGCGATTTGGCGCGAGAAATCGTACTGCGGACTTCCGCATCGATGGCCTTGGAAGACCAGGAAAACAGGCCGGAACGAATCGAGCAGGCGATTGCCGAAAAAACCAGCGAGATTGTAACAACAATGCCGAGGTACCTGTGGGATTGATTATTGATTTTGCCAATGGCCAGACCCCACTGACCGATGAAGAGCGGGAGGGTCTGCTGATCCCCACGGTTTCCAATCGCGGTGAGCTGGATGAATTTGAACAGTTGAACGTGGAGTTAGCTGTGGAATGGAGCTTGGGTCGCAAACTGAAAACGGGACGGATATTATCCGAAGCATTTATTCTGGAATTACATCGGCGCATGTATGACCAGGTCTGGCGTTGGGCTGGTAATTACCGTACAACTAACAAAAATATCGGTGTCGATAAATATCAAATTCCAACTGAAGTACGGAAACTGATCGACGATGCTAAATACTGGTATGAAAATGACACTTTTTCACCAGATGAGCTGGCAATTCGTTTCAAACACCGGCTGGTCAGCATTCATCCCTTTGCTAATGGCAATGGCCGCCATTCACGCCTGCTGGCCGATGTTATCGCCAGTCATATTTATCATCAACCGGTTTTCACCTGGGGGCAGGCCGGATTAGTCAAACCCGGTGAAGCCCGCCGATCCTACATCGCCGCCTTCCATGCTGCCGATAAGGGTGACGTCGCTCCATTGCTGGATTTTGCTCGGCCATAAATCATCTTTCATCCACTGAAACGCGGAATACGCAGAAAGAGCTGAATATCCAACACCGATTAACGAACGTTAAATTTAGAAGTACACCCCAAATCACACTTCTTCCTTCGTTAATCCTTGTTCATTATTCGCAATTCAGAACACGTTTGTCTTTCTGAGTGACGACGACAGTCGGAGCGAAGAATCTCTGATAGATGCTTGTTCCACCAACTAACAGCAGAGATACTTCGTCACTACGGTTCCTCAGTATGACAGTTCTTGGCGATGCCGGTCTCTGGTCATTAGTTTTGAATTCAAAGTTTTGCCTGCCGACCGCAGCTCCCGGTGCATAGCAGCAGGACGAAGGTTGGAATGTTGAATTAACTCATAACGCATAACTTAAAATTCAACACACAACATTTTTTACCCACCGAAGGCGATAGCGCAGGTGGGTTTACCTGCCAAAGCTTTAGCGCAGGCAGGCTTACTAGCCGCAGGCATTCTCACGTTTTTCACTGCCTACTCGTAACTAATTACTTTACTACCATTTCCCAGCTTCTCCCGATACGCTCTGACTCAAGTACGGGATTTCACTTAATTCAACTTAACTATCGGGATCTCTGCTGAGATTTGAAATAAACTATAATCCGTCTTCCATCTTCCATTTTTCATTCAGTATTTTTATCCGTGAATTATCTTGTATTAAGACCAATTTTGACAACCGATGCCCGCTGAATTCGTACACCTGCACAACCATTCCGATTATAGTCTGTTGGACGGTGCCCAGACCGTTCACACTTTGGTGCATACCGCCCAGGAGCTGGACATGGACGCCGTGGCGCTCACGGATCATGGCAATATGTTTTCCGCTATTTCCTTTTACAAAGAGGCCAAAAAGGCTGGTATTAAACCGATTATTGGTTGCGAAGTTTATATGGCTCTCGGCAGCCGCCACTCGAAATCAGCCCGCGCCGGTCAGCGCAACAACCACCTGATCCTCCTAGCTCAGAATTATACCGGGTATTTAAACCTGATCAAGCTGGTCACCGCCGGCTACCTGGAAGGGTTTTATTATCGACCCCGGATCGACAAGGAGCTACTGGCCCAGCACACCGAAGGGTTGATCTGTACCACCGCCTGTTTACAGGGCGAGATCCAGAAAACGGCCCTAACCTCCGGCTGGCAATCCGCCATTCCCATCGCCGAAGAATTTGCCGCAATGTTCCCGGATCGCTTCTATTTAGAGATCCAGGATCACGGCATCCCCGAGGAAAAGCTCAACCAGGAAAACATGGCCAAGCTATCCAAAGAAATGGGTCTGCCCCTGATCGCCACCAACGACGCCCACTACGCCAAGAGTGATCATTACGAAGCCCATGATATCATGCTCTGCCTGGGTACCGGCAAGGAACTGAACGATCCCAACCGGCTGCGTTATGCCACCCCGGAATTTTACCTGAAATCCCCGGACCAGATGTACGAGCTGTTCAAGGCCTACCCGGAAGTGATCGAAAACTCCCGCCGAATCGCCGACAGCGTGGACCTGGATTTCGACATGAAAACCTACCACCTGCCGCGTTTCCCGATCCCGGAGGGGGCTGGCACCGACGATCCTGACGAATACCTGAAACGCCAGGCCACCGCCGGGGTGGAAAAAATCTATGGCGAGCTTACCCCCGAACTGCAGAAACGCCTGAATTTCGAACTCAACACGATCAAGCAGATGGGTTTCGCCGGCTACTTCCTGATCACCGCCGATTTTGTCAAATATTCCAAGGATAACCAGATTCCCGTGGGACCTGGCCGTGGTTCCGCCGCTGGCAGTATAGTTTCCTACGGCCTGGGAATTACCACAATCGACCCGATCCGCCATAACTTGCTATTCGAGCGTTTCCTGAATCCGGAACGGGTCTCCCTGCCCGATATCGATATCGATTTCTGCATCGAACGCCGAGGGGAAGTGATCGATTACATCAAGCAGATCTACGGCGAAAATTCCGTTACCCAGATTATTACATTCGGAAAAATGAAAGCCCGCCAGGTAGTGCGGGATGTGGGCCGGGTGCTCGGTTTTACTTTCGGTGAGACCGATCGGGTGGCCAAGCTGATCCCTACCGGACCGAAAGTCACCCTGGGCGATGCCCTCATGGCCAGCCCGGAGTTGAAAGCCCTTGAAAAAGACGAGCGTTACGCCGAACTACTGCGCCATTCCTTGGTCCTGGAAGGGATGAACCGCCATGCTTCGATCCATGCCGCCGGCGTGGTGATCGCTCCCGGCGAACTGACCGATTATATTCCGCTCTATAAATCATCCACCGGCGATATTACCAGCCAGTACGACATGAAATGCCTGGAAGATCTGGGCCTCCTGAAAATGGATTTCCTGGGACTGCGGAACCTGACGGTGATCGACAAGACGGTGAAGCTTTTGAAAGACCAGGCTGTTGAGGTCGATACGGTGAAAATTTTAAAGGACCAGGGTATTGTAGTCGATATCGAAAAGATTCCCTTGGATGATCCCAAGGTATATAAATTATTTGCCAGAGGGCTAACCACCGGTATTTTCCAGTTCGAATCTTCCGGGATGCGGGAATTCCTGAAGAAACTGAAGCCCACCGTCATCGAAGATTTGATTGCCATGAACGCCCTCTACCGGCCGGGGCCGATGGAGAATATCGATAGTTTTATCAAGCGCAAGCACGGCCGTAAAAAAATCGCCTATATCCATCCATCCCTGGAGCCAATCCTGAAGGAGACTTACGGAATCATCGTCTACCAGGAGCAGGTGATGCAGATCGCCCATGAGGTGGCGGGAATGAGTCTGGCGGAAGCGGATAATCTGCGCCGAGCAATGGGCAAGAAAATCGCCTCCCTGATGGCCGAGCTGGGCACCAAATTCATCGAGGGTGCTGTTGAAAAAGGAATAAACAAGAGCACGGCCCAGCAAATATATGACTTGATTGAAAAATTTGCCCAATACGGTTTCAACAAGAGCCATTCCACGGCCTATGCCTATATTGCTTACCAGACCGCTTGGCTCAAGACCCACTACCCGGCAGCATTCATGAGCGCCAACCTCACCAGTGAAATGTCCAATATCGACCGGGTGGTGATCCTGATAAACGAATGCCGTAAGCTGGGGATCGAAGTGACTAATCCCGACATTAATATATCCAATGTCAATTTCCGTCCCGTGGATAAAAAGACCATTTCCTTTGGGCTAAATGCCATTAAAAATGTTGGTGCCAAAGCCTTAGAAAAGATCGTGGAAGACCGGGAAGCAGACGGACCTTTCAAGAATTTATTCGATCTCTGTCTGCGGGTCGATTCCCGGGCGCTAAACAAAAGGGTTTTGGAAAGCCTGATCATGGCCGGCGCTCTGGATCGGTTGGAAGGCACCCGGGCTCAGCAGGCTGCCCAGGTTGACACGGCCTTGAAATATTCCCAGCAGACTAATTCTACCCGCAACCAGAACCAGGTGGACATGTTCGGCAATGTGATCGGTGAGGAAAGCGTGGTGCATATTCCCGACCTGCCCCAGGTCGAGGACTGGAGCCAGGCCCAGTCCCTGAATAATGAGAAGGAAGTCCTGGGCATGTATCTCTCGGGCCACCCGCTCCTGAAATACGCCGATGACCTGGAACAGTTTTCCACTTTCGATTTTTCCGAGGAAGTTGAGCAGCTCAAACTGGATAAGGTCCGTGTAGGGGGCACGATCCAGGGACTGCGTCAGCACCAGGATCGTAAAGGCAAGACGATGGCCTTTTTCAAGCTGGAATGCCTGGGGGGCGCGGCGGATATTACCATTTTTTCTGATACCTACGAAAAATACCGGGCCGCTATTTTCAATGACAACCTGGTTTTTATCCAGGGCAAACCATCCGCCGACGCCGACTTCAGCGACCTAAAGCTGCTGGCGGATGAGGTCGTGCCGATCGGCAAGGTGCGGGACTATTACTCGAAGCGGATCAACCTGCGGATCGACCCCACTGAAATGACGGTGGAGCAGGTGGACCGCATCTCGGAGTTGGCGCAGCAGCACCAGGGTAACTGCGGCTTGATGTTCCATATCAAGAACGGTCCGGGCAAGGACAAGCGGATCATCAGCCATAAGCTTAAAGTTTGCACCAGCCGGGAATTCCTGAAACAGTTGCAGGAGCAATTGGGCAGCAAGAACGTCTGGGTGGAATAGTGGCGAATTGTCATTGGCCAATAGTCATTGGTCAATGGTTGGTTTACCACAAACCGTAGACACAAGAACGCAGAGTAATAATAATAATCACCAATCAGGAAGAATCCGTTCTAATATGTTTTGTATTCGTTAAATTCGAGCAATTCGTGGTTAAAGGGAAAAGAAAATGATCGCCGTAATCCAGCGTGTTTCCGAAAGTAAAGTGCAAGTTGATGGTAAAACCATTGGTGAAATCGGCCAGGGTCTGCTGATCCTGCTGGGAGTATTAGATGGCGACACGGAAGCCGATGGACGATTCCTGGCTGATAAAATTGCCGGCCTGCGAATCTTCAATGATGAGAATGGTAAGATGAATCTGTCCCTAAAAGATGTTGGCGGTTCCGCCCTGGTGGTGAGCCAGTTCACCCTTTGTGGTGATTGGCGCAAGGGTCGCCGACCCAGTTATATCCATGCTGCGGCACCGGATGAGGGAGAGCGACTGTACGAGGATTTTATGGCCCGGCTGCGGAAGCACGGTCAGCCAGTGGAATCAGGGGAATTCGGCGCCATGATGAAAGTGGATCTGGTTAATGACGGACCAGTGACTTTTGTTTTGGACAGTAAATTAAAATAGAATTCACGGGAAATACGATGTCGGAAAAAGTAGTATTTATGATTGATCTGGATGGTACCTTATGGGAAGATATTCCCAATGAGGAAGCCGCTGAGCGGACAATGAACGCAGAAGTCTATCCCGGGGCTGTAGAATGGATAACCGAACGGTATAACGAGGGACACCGGATTTGTTTTTTTACTGCTCGCTGGGAAGGCCTGCGGGAGGTTACTCTGGCAAAATTGGTACAAATTGGTTTACCTTATCATGATCTTATTATGGGTAAACCCAGAATAAGGCACACCGAGTACGCCGGCTATCATTATGTAGATAATTGCAGTATTATTCGTGCTAATCGATTTGAAGGCGCCTGGACACCACTGATAAAAAGGGATATCAAAGTGCATGTTTTTGAATAAATCAACATGGTTACATTTTGTCTGAAAAGTACGCGATCTGCCGGTATTCCGTATGTTAGCCTAAATGCTGGAATTCCTTCTCAAGATCATTAAATTCAGCGGTGTCAATTTTTAGCCTTTCGTCAACAATAATCAGAATTTATTCATAAGCGGGAATAAGCCGGGTAATAACAAGGGAAAATTTAATGGAACGTAAGATTCGAATTTTAATGGCTAAACCGGGTCTGGATGGTCATGACCGGGGTATCAAAGTTCTGGCTGCCGCCTATCGTGATGCCGGGATGGAGGTGCTCTACCTGGGACTGCGGCAGACTCCGGAAATGATAGTGTCTGCTGCGTTGCAAGAGGATGTGGACGTGATTGCCCTGTCAATTTTATCTGGCGCTCATATGACCATCTTCCCACGCGTAATGGAAATGATGCTGGAAAAAGAGCTGGACGATGTGCTTCTAACCGGCGGCGGTATCATCCCGGAAAAGGATATGGATGAATTGGCCAAATTGGGTGTGGGAAAATTGTTTGGTCCCGGAACCAGGGTTCAGGATACGATTGATTATATTCAGAAATGGGTGGAGGAAAACCGTCGATGACCGATCATCTCAGTGAACTGGAACAGCGCCGGGCACAAGCCCGTTTGGGTGGTGGACAGGCGCGGATCGACACGCAACATGACAAAGGTAAGCTGACTGCCCGTGAGCGAATCGACCTGTTCCTCGATAAGGGTTCGTTTGTGGAAATGGATATGTTTGTCCAGCATCAGGTCACTGAATTCGGGCTGGCCGAAAAGAAATTTCTGGGTGATGGAGTAGTCACCGGCTATGGTACAGTCAATGGCCGCCGGGTATTTATTTTCAGCCAGGATTTTACTGTTTTTGGTGGTGCCCTGGGAAAGTCACATGCCGAAAAGATATGTAAGATCATGGACCATGCCGGTAAGGTCGGGGCACCGGTGATCGGTCTGAATGATTCCGGTGGTGCCCGCATCCAGGAAGGTGTAGTTAGTCTGGGTGCCTATGCCGACATATTTTTACGTAACACCCTCTATTCCGGAGTGGTACCCCAGATATCGGTTATTCTGGGACCCTGTGCCGGTGGGGCGGTCTATTCCCCGGCCATTACTGATTTTACGATCATGACTCAGGGCACCAGCCATATGTTTGTTACCGGCCCTAACGTGGTTAAAACGGTAACGCACGAGGAGGTGACATTTGAAGAGTTGGGTGGCGCCATGACCCATGCCGCCAAATCGGGGGTGGCCCACTTCGCCGGTGAAAATGAAGTTGATTCTCTAGAGATCACCAAAAAGTTACTCAGTTATTTCCCGGCTAATAACCAGGAAGATCCGCCTTTCGTAGAGCCAACCGATCCCATTGACCGGGAATCCCCGGAACTGGATAGTATTATTCCGGCAAGTCCCAACAAAGCTTATGATATGCACGCCGTTATCAAAGCAGTGGTTGATGAAGGCGAATTTCTGGAAGTACATGAGCATTATGCTCGTAATATTGTGGTGGGTTTTGCCCGAATAGGTGGTTATTCAGCAGGAATCGTAGCCAATCACCCGGCCAATCTGGCGGGAGCTTTAGACAATGATTCATCAATGAAGGCTGCTCGTTTCGTGCGCTTCTGCGATGCCTTCAATATTCCCATTATAACTTTCGAGGACGTGCCCGGTTTTCTGCCTGGTACCGACCAGGAATGGGGTGGAATAATCAAGAATGGCGCTAAACTGCTCTATGCCTATTGTGAAGCCACCGTCCCCAAGATCACCATAATTACCCGTAAAGCTTATGGTGGTGCTTATGACGTGATGAGTTCCAAGCATATTCGCGGCGATGTCAGTCTGGCCTGGCCTTCGGCAGAAATTGCCGTGATGGGCTCAAAAGGCGCGGTGGAAATTATTTATCGCAAGGAAATTGCTGCGGCGGAGGATAAGGCAGCCGAAGAACGGAAACTGGTTGAAGAATACCGGAATAAATTCGCCAATCCCTATGTGGCGGCGGAATGGGGCTACGTGGATGATATTATCGAACCGCGCCTAACGCGTCAGAAGATCATCCAATCCCTCCGGATGCTGGAAAACAAGGTTGATCACAATCCGCGCAAGAAACATGGTAATATACCGCTTTAAATCAAATAAATTATGTTCAGAGAATTGAGGTTGAATGATAATGGTTAATCAGGATGACAAAACTCGACTGGAACAACAGTTTGCCGATAATTTTTCCAGTGATGTATTTACCCAACTTGTCGATGCCTATATTGAAGTAGGCAATTTTGTACAGGCTCGGAAGGTGTGCGAGATCGGTCTGAGTTATCACCCCAATCATATTGAAGGCCTGTTCCTGCTAGCCCAGATCTGCATGGGCGAGAAGGATCTGGAAGGAGCGGAAAAACTCTTGCAGGTCCTGTTGGTTCTGGATCATAAACATATTCAGGCTGCTCATTTATTAGTGGCAGTACAGGAACGTTTGAATCGGCCACCGCATATCCTGCGCCGGGGTTGGGAGCATCTGCTGACGCTTGATCCAGATAATGACCAGGCCAAAGTATTTTTAAAGCGGCTGGGGGGTAAAATACCTGAGCCGGAAAGACCGTTGGAGAAACCCGAATCTACTCCCCCGGTTGGCTCCGGTGGTATGAAATCACGGATGGCTACGTTCACTCTGGTGGCAGTTCTGAAAGACCAGGGATTGTATCACCAGGCTCTGGAGGTGCTTGATGTACTGGGAAAAAAAGGCAGTGATCCCGAACGGATCAATATGGAGCGGGAAGCAATCAATCACCTGATTCAAACTTTATCAGATTAAATATACCAGGAATTTTCAGGAGCAGTAAATGACTGATACGAATTTTATTAAACGCCAGATCAGACTGAAGTCCGTTCTCGCCGAACAGGATCTGGATGGTATGCTGGTTACCAATCTTACCAACGTAAGGTATTTATCCGGTTTTACCGGTTCGGCTGGTTCGTTGTTAGTTCTACCAGACAAGCAATATTTTATTTCAGATGGCCGTTATCTGGAACAATCTAAACACCAGGTCAAAGGTTTTGAACGGATTATTGATAATGATCCCCATCTTAAAACCTTACAGAAAATGAACCTGATTCCCCAAGGTTTGAATCTGGCCTTTGAAGGTGATTTTGTCAGTATTAACCTGTTTGGCGACATGGATGATTTCTTTCCTACCGTGGATTGGGAACCGACTACCAGAATCGTGGAAGAAATCGCTGCCGTTAAGGATGAGTCAGAACTGGAGCTGATTCGAAAAGCAGTGGCAATTACTGACCGGGTCTTTGAGGAAATTTTGCCATTGTTGAAAATTGGCGTAACCGAGAAAATAGTGGCCAATACGATCCGGAATAAATATTATGATTACGGCGACGGTGAAGGCTTCGATACGATCATTGCCGGGGGTCCCAACAGCGCTCTGCCCCATGCGACACCAACCGATCGGCCTTTCCAAAGCAGCGATTTTGTTGTCGTGGATACCGGCGCCCTGTTCGCCGGCTACTGTGCCGATATGACCCGCACGGTTCTGATCGGCGAGGCGACCGACAAGCATCGCGAGATTTACGCAATCGTCAAAGAAGCCCAGCAGGCCGGTTGTGCTGCCATCAAAGCAGGTGTTCACTGCAAAATTCCGGACGATGCCACCCGCGGTGTTATAACTGCTAAAGGTTATGATAAGTATTTTGTCCATGGCACTGGCCACGGCTTGGGCCTGGAAGTGCACACCATGCCGCGTATGAACCAGATCAGCGAGGATACCCTGCTGGAAAATTATGTTGTGACCGTTGAACCTGGTATTTATCTACCTGGCTGGAACGGTGTGCGGATTGAAGATGACGTAGTGGTTAAAAAAGATGGTTGTGAAATTCTAAATAAAACTACCAAGGATTTATTGATTCTGAAATAATCAAATCCCGTTCTCAACTGCTAATTTTATGCCTGAAATACGTGATATCTACGCTGCACCCGAATTATATGATGCCCTGCATTGGTGGAAAAATAACGACCAGGATTTTATTGGCAATTGGGTTGCTGAAAACGGTAGTCCGGTGCTGGAGTTGGCTGCTGGAACCGGTCGGCTGGCGCTACCGGTTTTAAGTCGCGGACTGGATTATACCGGCCTGGAATTGAGTCCTGAATTCGCCCTGTTTGCAGCGCAAAAATTGGAGCGCTTTGGTGACCGCGCCCGAATTATTCAGGCTGATATGCGCACGTTCAATCTTGACCGAAAATTCAAAGCGATTTTCATCGGCTTTAATTCATTTCTCCACCTTTACACCGATGATGATGCCAGGGACTGCTTACTGAGTGTCCGGAAGCACCTGGCTGATAATGGCCGTTTCCTGGTGGAAATTTTCGTTCCCGATCCCTGGTTTCTAAACCGGCCGCAGGATCGCCTGTACGATGTGTCCAGCTTCCAGCATCCGGTGGGGGGATACTGTACGATTAAGGAAAGCAATGATTACGATCCTGCCACGGAGATCAATCATGTGGAATGGTATTTTTTCAGACCCTTGCGGATCAGTCCGGATCGCTATCGTTTTGATATGCGCATTTACTATCCCGATACCATGGACAGACTGTTGAATGATTCCGGTTTAAAAATCCTTGAAAAATTTGGGGATCGGAAAGGAAACCCACTGACCCCGGAAAGTGAATTACAGATTTATATTTGTGGAAAATGATGGGCAAAATCACAACAGTTTTTTTTGATATAGGCGGTGTATTGTTTGATTTGCAGTTGGAAGCAACGGTTGATTATTTGGCTGAAAAATGTAATCTGAATCGGGATCAGGTGGGAAAATCATTTCCACTGGAAGTATATTTTGAATTTGAACGGGGTCGAATGGATGAAACCAGTTTTTTTAATCACTGGCGTAAAACCTTGGGTTGTAATGATATTTCCGATGCCGATTTTACCCGGGCCTGGGATTTGCTCGTGGGAGAGGAATTGCCCACCGTTGGCATACTTGAAAAACTTTTACCACACTATCAAATCTGGCTGTTGTCCAATACCAATGATTATCACATCCGAACGTTGACACCGCAGTTTCTATTTTTTGAAAAGGTTCATGGGAAAATCTATTCTTATCTTGAAGGTTGCCGTAAACCGGAGCCGGAAATTTTCAATCTTGCGCTGGAACGGGCTGGCGTGACACCGGAAGAAAGCCTGTTTATCGATGATATGCAGGTCAATGTGGATCAGGCCCGGAAGATGGGTATTACGACCATCCATTTTACTACCCCGGAAGAGCTGGAAATTGAATTGAAACTGCTGGGTTTGGTAGGCCTTGACTGAATTCATCCATCGGGGTGAAGAAAAACGGCGCCAAAACCAGGTCTTATTCAATGCCATCGCCCAGCGCTATGATTTCTTAAATCATTTTCTGAGTTTAGGGATAGACCACTGGTGGCGGCGGCAGTTAGTATATAGTTTACCGGAGGATTTTAGCGGATCGTTGCTGGATGCGGCAACCAGTACCGGCGATCTGGCATTTGCAATTCTGAAGCGTTTTCCCGAGCTTAAATTAACCGGTCTCGATAACACCCCGGCCATGTTGGAGCAGGCCCACCGCAAAATGGTGAAACGGGGAATCTATTTCGAAACTATGATTGCTGATGCTGAACAAACGCCATTCGAAACGGATAAATTCAGCGCCCTCACAATTGCCTTCGGTTTGCGAAATATCGGTAATTATAACGAAGCGCTACAGGAATTTTTTCGGGTTCTCCAGCCCGGCGGCCGGCTGCTGATTCTGGAATTTAACCGGCCTGAATCACGAGTTTTTGGACCGCTTTACAGTTTCTACTTCCACCGCATTTTGCCTTTAGTTGGTGCCGTCATTTCCGGTTCAAAGGCTTACCATTACCTATCCGAATCAGTTGATAATTTCCCGGATCGGTCCACCTTGCGCAAATTGATCGCGGATGCCGGTTTTAGTGATATCAAAATCAACGACCTGACTTTCGGTGTTGTTACATTAATTACTGCTGAAAAACCGGTAAACTAGTTTCTCGGGTAATTTCAATCTTACTGAAACTTTACTGCAATTCGGTTTTTAATACTACCACATTGGCCAGCCGTTCGGGCGGGAAAATGGTGCCATCGGCCTCGAACGAGCGTAGTTGGCTATTGGCCAGATAGTAGAAAGTATTACCAACAATTGTGCCGGTTGTGGGTATATTGAAAACGGGATTGGCGAATTCGATCAACTCAGAATGCAAAATTTTATCGCCGGCCTGATTCAGGTAAAATCGGCTAATGCGTCCCAGACCATTCTGTACTGCGATTAGCGAGTTTTTGTAGTGATATAATCCGTCGATGCCGACAGTAGTAACGCCATCCGGGTGTTCCAATGGCTTGTAAGTTCCATCTTGGATGTTCACCAGCACCACGCCCTGCAACGTACCAGCCATATACAGATTTTTCTGGTCGGGACTCAGGGCAATGCCGTTGGGATAGGTGAACTCACCGGAACGTAGAAAGAGCTCAATTTTATCCTGAATTTTCCGGATTCGATAGATGCTGCCGGTGGTGGAATCAGTGAAATAAACATCTCCGTTTTTCAGAATAACCAGATCATTAAACAGGTGGGGCAATTCTTCTTCGAATAAGGTGTATTTTTTAATCAGTTTGCCGGTATTCAAATCGTATTTGAATATTCCCGACCAACCCATTTCGCTCGGATCATGGTTGCGATTACCTGGTGAACTGACCTGACTGCAAGCCCATAACTCTGTGCGATCAGGGTTGATTTTCATTCCGGTCACCGGGCGCAAGCCATCCTGCCTCTCTGCGGTGAAATCGCTGGCCTGTCCATTTATGTCGACCTTTATTATTTTAGATTTATACAGACTGCCAATAAAGAAGGTACCATCAATAGGATTGTAGGTAATCCCTTCGGGTATCAGATCCAATTCATTAACGGTGAAAGCCTCAGTACTATTGCTGACAGGTTGATTCAAGGCCTCGGCGCGGGTCATCAGCTCCTGGAATTCCGTCAATTCTTTCAATGAGCCAAAGTCCGGGTCCCGGTCGGCGTTAACACCAATCCCCATGCTGATGCTTTTTTCCAATGCCTCAAGCGCTTTGGCAGGAAAGCCGTTCAATGAATAAGCACAGGCCAGATTATAGGTTGTGAAAGGCGAGTAGGGCGATATGGCGTATAATCTTTTCATGTACCACAGCCAGGCGCTATAGTCCTGATTCTGATAAGCAGTATTGGCTTTCTGATTGAGAATTTGTGGGCTTTCGGTCTCTTTGGTCTGAGTCGTACAGGCCAGCAGCAACACAAGTACTGACAACCCTAAAATGATTATTCTTCTCATACTATTCCCTAATTAATAATTCTGTTAATTGTCAGATCAAGGGAACGAAACGTACCGCCAGGGAGGGTATGTATTCCACCGTGTTGTATCGGTCTTTCACAACTATTTCCAGCTTCTGACTAAACCTGGTGTAACCGACCGGTACTATCATCCGACCATTCTGGTCCAGTTGTTCAATCAGTGCCTTAGGTACCCGGTTTGGTGCGGCAGTAACGATTATCCGGTTGTAAGGGGCGTCATCCGGCCACCCCAGCCGTCCGTCCCCGTGGTGTACGCTTATATTATTATAGCCCAATTTTTTCAGACAGGCGGAAGCGTCTCGGGCCAGTTCGGAGACAATTTCTACCGATGTTACTGATCGAGCCAGTTCCGAAAGAATGGCGGTTTGATAGCCACAACCGGTACCGATCTCCAGGACGTTATGCTCAGGTTCGATCATCAACTGTTCGGTCATATAAGCCACTATATAAGGCTGGCTGATGGTCTGTTTATGGCCGATCGGCAGGGGACTGTCTTCGTAGGCATACAATTTCTGCTTACTGGTAATGAATTTATGTCTTGGTACGGCCTCCATGGCTGCCAGCACTCGTTCATCTTTTACACCACGGCGGCGAATCTGGGAGGTTACCATAAGGCGACGGGCTTCGGTTAGATTTACACTTGTCACTGACTTAAATTCTGATGAACTTTAATAATCTAATTTAAGGATAATCATATGAGAAGATTTCGTTCTTTAATTTTCCTGTATTTGTTGTTTGTCATTCTTTTTGGCCAAGCAGATCGCCCTTACGTTTTACTGGTCTCAGTTGATGGTTTTCGCCCCGATTATTTGCAATGGACCGACACACCTAATCTTGATCGTTTGATACAACAGGGGGTAAAGGCAAAAAGTTTGCAATCTATTTATCCAACGAAAACGTTTCCCAACCACTATGCTCTCGCCACTGGCATGTATGCTGAAAACCACGGTCTGATTGCTAATTATTTTTATGATCCGAAGTTTGATGCAATTTATCAAATCAGCGACCGTAGTGCTGTGGAGGACGCGCGCTGGTATGGTGGTGAGCCGATCTGGGTTACGGCAGAGAATCAAGGCGTCAAAACCGCCTCTTATTTCTGGGTTGGCTCAGAGGCACCGATAGGTGGAGTCCAGCCATCGATATGGAAACGCTACGAACACGATTTCCCATTCGAAGCCCGGGTGGATTCGGTCCTGGCCTGGTTCCAACTGCCGGAAGAGCGCCGCCCACACCTGGTTTTACTCTATTTCCATGAACCGGATGGCGTTGGCCACCGCTATGGTCCTGAAGGGGAAGAAACCCTAACAGTGATCCGGGAACTGGATACTCTGCTGGGAACCTTGATGGAGGGTCTGGAAGGTCTTGATATTTATGATCAATTGAATACAATCATTATTAGTGACCATGGAATGGTCGCTACGTCGCCTGAGCGAACTATCGATCTGGCTGATTATACCAGTCTGAAAGGTATAACCCAGGAAAATACGGGTACGTTTTCCTCACTCTATAGTGGATCAAAAGAGCGGATGAAACAGATATATGAGAAATTGCAGAAAGTGCCTCATATCGATATCTACTGGAAAGATGAAATTCCCGAGCGCTGGCATTACCGTAATCATTACCGGGTCAAAGACTTGCTGGTGGTAGCCGAAGAAGGCTGGTCGATTTTAAATTATACCAAACCGAATGCGTCCTATTTCCGGGGTGGCAACCATGGTTATGATAATACGCTCTGGAGCATGCAGGCTATCTTTATCGCTGACGGATCCGCTTTCAAGGATGGTTACACCCGGGACACTTTCGAAAATGTGAACGTGTATCCGATTATTGCGGAAATTCTGGGTATTGAGCCTTTCGCGAAAATTGATGGAAATGTGGAAAACGTGCGGGATATTTTCAGGCTGAAAGATTGAGTTAACGCAATCTTTTTTCTATCCGGTCAATCTCCCTTTTCTGAAGGGGGGTGCCCTTCAGGGGGATTTTTTTACCTGAAATTCCGTAGGTCGGAAAACGATGGCATCCCTATTCCGGCATTGAAAATCAGGAAGCGCAAACCGATATTGAAATAGAGTCCGGTGGGATCGATATCCGGAGCGTCACTATTTTCCCAAATCGCCTGTTGAGACTGGCTTTCTCCATCATTGTCTTCTTCACTATAATCCCATTTACTCATCTGGGATGTGAGACAATAGCCGACCGTGGCCACCAGATCCGTTTTGGAATTAAGCATAATTTCAAAACGGCCCCCTACCACCGGGCTGAACATTATTGAGTTGACGGTATGTTCATTTTCACCCATCTTTTCACCATCGTCAGGACGGAAAACAATATTGAATGGGAGTGAAAGGGAGGCAGCCAGGGAAAATGGGATCGTATTTATCAAACGAAAATAGATATCACCGCCAAAGCGTAAATTAAAATCTGTATCGTCGCGGCTGTCTTTCAACGTTCCCAAACCAAGGAAAACTGATCCTCCTAACCTTCGCAATGGATTTATAAAACCGGCGAATTCCAACCCCATATCAGTACTTCCGGTTCCATATTTTATTCCCAGACCGCCAGCCAGAATACCACCGGTCGATTCTACTGCGGGGAAGCCTGGCTCGATTACCGCCCATTTCCGCAGGATGCGGCCCCGGTTAGCGTCCTGGCTGAGCTCGGTAACTTCAACGATTCCAACCTGATGCCCTGGTATAATTATTTCACGCTCGCCAATTGTCCGTTTGGTTGATGGTGAACTGATGGAAAACAATGTTCCTTTTTTCAGCCCCATGTTTTGACCCAAAAGAAGAATAACCTCGCGGCCACGCACATCCACGATCTGACTGCTGAGCAAATATAATTCCCGCAATTCCTGGGAAACTCGCCAGGTAGCTTGATTCAATACTTTATTCAAGGAGGCGGTTTTATTACCACCGGTGTGTTCAATAGAGACGCTGAAAGCATCCAGAGACTGACCACTTTCCAAATCGATTTTCCGGACTTCGCAGGACAGGGTTGTCTGAATATTATTGGGGTAGCGTTCAACGTTTTCCAGTTCTTTATCGATGACTGCATCAACGACACCTTTGGCGATTATTCCCAACAAGCCTGCTTCCCGAGCTTTCTTGCGATCCTTTTTATCCTCTTCCTCCTCATCTTCCGGGGGTACACCTTTCTGACCAAAATTCAATATCGTTACCAGTAAAGCCTCCGGTGCAGCGGCCACTTTGCCAATTTCCACCACATCCGAATCATTGATTATACCAGACAATTGCAGAGCCTGTTCACCCATGATAGCTTCCAGGTGATTGCGGTCAATAACCTCAAAGCGCCCCAGTCGCGTGGCCTCAGTGGCCACAATTGCCGTGACCCGGTCGGCAATTTCCTCATACCGCTCACTTGCGGTGGAGGGCAGAATCAGCAGACGCATTTTTTCCAGGGTGATTTTCGGCTGAACTTCCTGTGCAGATATACAGAGAGGAAATAAAAATAGTGACAGCAGTATGATCTTTTTCATGTTATAGCTTCCCGAATTACAAATGGAATTTAAGACAGTGTTTTTTAAATAAAATACTATTCTCGCTTACGCTGTGGCGGCCGATCCGTTTATGTGACTGGCTGCATAGGTAGTGTTTACTGCTTGATCTTGCGCCCACTGCGCATTAGCAGCATGGCAGCCGCGGTAAAGATGATCGTCATTAATGCCGCCATCAGAAAGCTGACCGACGGTCGAGAATCGTAGACCCCGATTGTAGCGTAGCGGATACCGTTGATCATGTAATAAATTGGATTGATGAAACTGATCGTTTGGGCCCAATCCGGCAACATTTTAATGGAATAAAAAATTCCGCCAAGAAAGCTAAGCGGTGTCAGGAAAAAATTATTCAGCATGGCCAATTGATCCCAGGTGTCGGCCAGTTGCCCCAGCAGTAATCCGATACTGGCAAAGCACCATGATACCAGAATAATAAATCCGATTGTTAAAACCGGGTGCTGTATGGGCAATCCCACCAGAACCATGCCTAGCAGCATTACCAGAATTCCATTGACCGTTCCCCGTACCGTACCGCCAATAATATAAGCCAGACTCAGTTCCAGACTGGACAATGGAGCGGTAAGAATATCGGGTAGTTGCTGAAGCAGCTTCATTTGTAGCATGGAAGAAGATGTATTAGCGCTGGCATTGGTGAGGGTGTTCATCATGATCAAACCAGGTATGATGAATAAAGTATAACTGACACCATCGATTTCTGAGATCCGTCGCTGCAGCGTAAAGCCAAAGACCAGAATGTACAGGGTTGACGATATCAATCCCGGCAAAACGGTCTGCCGGTAAACTGAAAAAAAGCGTCCCACCTCGCGCTGAATCAAGGTCCATAATCCGATCCAGTTTATCCGGCTGGTCATCGATCGATTCCTTTGCCGGTCAGTGATAAAAACACATCTTCCAGGGATGATCTTTCGGTCTCGATGCGGTGGATATGACAACCTTTTTCCACCAGAATTTTGATTATACTGGGTAGGGCCTGCTCTGGTTCGCGCATCGTAAAATGAAGGCGTCCCTGGTCGCAATCGGTACAGGTGTATTCGCTGAGCAGGTTCGGTAAATCAGCATGCCACCCGGACAGGTGGATAGTTACACCGGAACGGCCCAATTCGCGGGTCAATTGTTGGGGCTGCCCCTGCTTGATGATCTTACCTTCATCAATTATCGCCACTTCCTCGCAGAGTAATTCAGCCTCTTCGATATAATGGGTAGTGAGCAAAATTGTTTTGCCGGCTTTGTGAAGCTCCCGTAAATAGTCCCATAATTCATGGCGCAGTTCCACATCCACTCCGGCGGTCGGTTCATCCAGAATGATTATTTTTGGATTATGAACCAGAGCTTTGGCTATTTGGTAGCGCCGCTTCATTCCCCCGGATAATTGACGCAGGCGGGAATTCCGTTTTTTACTTAGACCAAGCCGTTCCAGCAGTTCATCGATTTGCGCTTGAGCCTGCCGCTTTGAAATACCGTAGTATCCGGCCTGGAAGGCCAGCAATTTTTTGATCGGGAAAAACCAGTCGATAGGTAATTCCTGAGCGGCAATCCCAAGCTGGGCACGAGTAAAGCGAAAGTCTTTTACTGTGTCCCGGCCAAATATCTTGGTACTCCCTGCTTCGCGGCGAACCAGCCCGGTTAAAATATTGATCGTGGTCGACTTCCCGGCCCCATTGGGACCCAGCAGTCCGTAAAACTGACCTTCCTCGATAGTGATATCAACTCCCTGTAGGGCTTTGACACCATTATAAGCCTTAGTCAGGCCCTGTATTTCAATCGCCGGTGGTTTTATCACTAATTTCAAATCCTATTTGGTGTTCAAATGGACTCGGGAAATCAAAACCTTCCACATTCGGAAAGTGGACGATAGAAGCAACGAAATTCCAGGGAATCAAAACGGTTGCCACTACGGTTTGAAATTTAGGACTCTTTGGTACTTTCCTATCCTTGATATCCTTATCTTTGGGTAATTGGGGGATTTTTAATCCGGGATGTTCGATCCACAGACCATATTCATCATAACCCTTGATTCTAGTGTAGATGGAGTTCTGGCTTAATCCCAAGTCTTTCAGGGGTTCGGGATTATCCAAGATCAATAGAACAATATCATCAACTACATTTTCGATTTTCATCATAATTATGATACCTTTAGGTAATCAATCAAATTAAAACTGGCTTTTTTAGTATCTTGAGCCAAACATTCCAATGGCTAAAATTATCGACCTGTGAAATAAACTCAAGCTTTATTTTAGTGTATGAATAATTTAATCGATCATAAAACTGAGGGAGGAAATATGATTAACAGAACTATCGTACTTATTATCATGCTATTTTGTGCTGCTCAAGCCGCCGATGTGTCAGTTGTTATTACTGAGAAAACTGTGAATGATTTTATTGCTGCCGTTGGTCCGGTTTCTGGTAAAGGTAGTAATAAAGGAGTTAAGTATAAATGGAAGGTTAAAAAAGCCAGTTTCGATTTTGAGCCGGGATCGGCTGAGTTCCTGGCTACGGTAGACCTGGATGCTGGTATCTTCAAATTCAGTGATAAGATAAAGAGCAAGGTCAATGTGACTTTTGATGTCGAGAAAAATAAGATTTTCATGGAAGTCGAAAAGGCGATTTTCAAGATATATATCAAAGTTCTGGGTAAAAAAATAAAGGTCGGGCAAGTAGATATTGCCAAGTATTATAAACCGAAATTCGAATTTAATGGGCCACAACCGGTGCAGAAGATAATTGAAATGGAAACTTCAAAATCGAAGACCAGGAGTATTGCCGTAACCACTATCTCCCAGGAGCTGGTGCTTGAGAAAGATCAGATACGCGTTTCTGTTGATTTGTCCTATGTGGGAACTGATAAATAAAACTGACTTGATTCAATAAGCGACAGGGATTTGCATTTAGAAACTAATGCTCATCCACAGCCCGGCCCAGTCCATTCGTAGTTGATCCCGGTAGTTTTTAGTTCAGCGCTGTTTCATTTACCAGATAACCTGTCAGATAACCCACCAATAGTCCGGCCAGGACATCACTAAGGTAATGGTTTCCCACATAAATCTGACTGTACCCGGAGAGGAGGGCAAATCCGGCCATAAGGGGCGCGTAGCGGGGATAGCGTAGACTGATGATAGTGGCATAGGCTGCTGACGAAGCGGTATGCCCCGATGGAAATGACGGTGTTATCCGGGTATTCCATATTCGTGGTTGGTAGGTACGCGCGGGGCGAGGGCGGTGTATCAGATATTTTAATCCGGTGGTAATGACTTGGGTACTGATTAATGTGATTGCAATCGACCGGTAACTATCGGTATCAGCTTCTAAGCGGTAATAAAAAGCATTACCTACCTCGAGCGCTGGCGTCAGGAGCGATATTGATTCAAACAGGTAATCGGTCATTGGGCACGTGTTACTGCCTTGAAGGCTCAGAGACAGGCTGGTCTCCAAGGCGCGCCAGTCGGTAGCCGATAGCGAAGTAAATAACAGTAACGAAGACAGGAAGAAAGCTGTTTTTTGCATTAGCCGCCTTGAATCAGGAATTAATCAACTCCAGAAATGCATTTTCTGACAGTACCGTAATGTCCAATTCTTCAGCTTTCCTCAATTTTGAACCGGCACCCGGACCGGCTACTAGATAGTCTGTTTTTTTACTTACCGAGCCACTGGCCCGCCCACCTAGATTTTCCACCATTTCCTTGGCCTGACTGCGGGTGAACTGCTCCAGGCTGCCAGTGAATACAAATGTTTTCCCGGATAGATCAAGCCCCGGGGATACGACAGGCTCAGCTAATTTTACTCCCGCCGTTAGACAGGCTTCTACAATCGAACGGTTGGTCGAATCGGACCAGAAGCGTATAACACATTCCGCCACTATCGGTCCTACCTCGTCAATTGCAATCAATTCATCTATGGTTGATGTCATGAAGCGTTGAATATCTCCAGCTAATTCCCGTTCCAAAACACGGGACAGATGCTCTCCGATATTTCTAATGCCCAGGGCATGAACAAAACGGGCGAAAGTGGTCCGTTTGGCGGCCTCAATCGCTGCTATAATATTGGCGGCGGATTTTTCACCCATGCGCTCGAGCCCGGCCAGTTCCTCTGCCGTCAATCCGAATAACTGATCCACTGAGTTAATCCGGCCGATCTCTACCAACTGGTCCACCAGCTTGGTACCGAACCCGTCGATATCCAGCGCGCCCTTGGATACAAAATGCTCGATTCGGCCTTTAATCTGAGCCGGGCAGGCCAGGTTCTGGCAACGGGCGACCGCTTCGTCGGGGGGGCGGTAAATGGGGTGGGTGCAAACCGGGCAGGCGGCTGGTAATTTGTACGGTTTTGTCCTCGGCGGGCGCTTTTCTGTAATGACTTTAACCACCTTGGGAATGACGTCGCCTGAGCGCTGGATCAGGACGGTGTCGCCAATGCGGACATCCATCCGGTCCACCTCGTCCTGATTGTGGAGAGTGGCATTGGTTACGGTTACACCACTGACATAAACCGGCTTCAATTTTGCCACTGGAGTGATGGCGCCGGTGCGTCCCACGGAGGCTAAGATATCTTCCACTACTGTGGTTACTTGCTGGGCTTTAAATTTTCCAGCGATTGCCCAGCGCGGTGAGCGGCTGCGGATGCCGAGGCGTTCCCGTTCCGGCAGGGAATTGACTTTGATAACTACCCCGTCAATTTCATAGGGCAGGTCGTTTCGCCGTGCTTCCATTTGGCGGTGGTAAGTTACGATATCTTCAGCGCCGGTCAGGCGCTTGATATTAGGATTTACCGGGAAGCCCCATTTTTTTAAATCCTGTAGAAAATCCCAATGTGTTAAATAGGTAACGCCTTCAATTGCCCCGGCCTGATAACAATAGATCGAAAGCGGGCGGGTTGCGGTTACGGCCGGATCAAGTTGCCGTAAACTGCCGGCGGCGGCGTTGCGGGGATTGGCAAAAGTCGCTTTCTCGGCAGCGCTGCGCTGGGCATTCAGTTTATCAAAGTCAGTCTTGGAAATAAACACTTCACCCCGCACTTCCAGCAGGGCCGGAACCGGTAATTCAGCGGTTCGTAACTGCAGTGGAATACTGCGCACCGTTCGCAGGTTGGCGGTGATATTCTCACCGGTGGTGCCATCGCCGCGGGTGGAGCCGGTGACCAGGCAACCATTTTCATAGATCAATTCCACCGCCAATCCGTCCAATTTTGGTTCCCCGACATATTCCACCTGTTCGGCCCCAGCAAGACCTTTGCGGGTACGTTCATCAAATGCCAGCAGTTCATCCGTGTTCATGGCATTGGCCAGTGATAACAAGGGTATCCGGTGGGTCACGGTACCGAATTCGACCAGGGGAGCCGCACCAATGCGCTGGGTAGGGGAATCCGGAGTGATTAATTCGGGATGGGCCTGTTCCAGGTTTTCCAACTGGCGCAGCAGGGCATCATATTCACTGTCCGAGATAATCGGGTCATCCAGGACATAATAGCGATAGTTATGTTCATTCAACTGCTGCCGCAGGTCGACGATGAGCCGGCTGATAGCGGACATCATCTAAATAAATTACGGTTGCGGTAATAGGTCTGGGGATCGATCAGAATCCGTTTGACCGGTACCAGATTACCAGCTTCATCCAGGGGAGCGGCATGGATGGAGGCCCCCTTCAGGGTCACGAGAAAATAATATTCAATACTGTCGGCCGGTGTTGTATTGGGAACAAAACGATAGCGGTAGCGCTCACGATCAAATTGCATGGGAATTTCACGATATGCCGGAGAGTCATTGAAACGGATAAATAGCAGTACGGCTTGAATTGAATCGGCTGGATAGTCCACAATCAGATCGATATCCTGGGGGTATCCTTGGAGAAAGACGTTTTTGGGATGATGAAAAACTCGTGGAATTTTAAGGGTTGAATCGGCCGTGATAGTTACAACCGACTGTGCCAGCGTAAGATTGGTGAGGATAAAGCCGTAGATGAGCAGACGATAAATCAGGGTTCTAATTCCTTAAGTAAATTATCACGTACCGAGAAGGGATTAGCAGCGGTCATATCAAATTGGTTATGAACATAATTACCGTGATTGTCAATATGATATAGGGGAGTATACTTGGCCTGGTTGGTTTGAATATCATTAAGGGCCGCCACCAGCAGATCAATATCCTCTTTGGTGTTATACAGCCCGAAAGATGCTCGTACCATACCGGCCTTGATTTTCAAATTAATATTTAAGTCATCGAAATCAACTTGACCAACGCGTGACAATAGGTAATCCCGGATCATTTCTTTCACATAGGGGTGAGCACAGAAACATTCATTGCGGACGGCAATGCCGTAATAATCGTTCAAAACTGCTGCCACCAGTCCGTGGTCCATTCCAAGAATGTTGAATGAAATCGACGCAGCCCGGGGACAACGGGTACAATCGGTATCGCCATAAACGACAACATCAGTGATCGCCAAGATTTTATCTAAAGCATAGCGGATTAACTCATCTTCATCTTCGTAGATGGTCTGCATGCCGATCGTATCCATAATCTCGATAGCGGCCGCCAGTCCGATGGCGCCGGGTATATTGGGTGTGCCTGCTTCTTCACGATCCGGAAAATTGGTAGAAATGGTGTAGCGTTCCACAAAAACCTGGTCCACCATGCCGCCGCCTACTTCCTCCGGTTCGAGCGCGCTGAGGATATCTTTTCGGCAGATTACGACGCCTGGCGAACCGGGAACGTAGGTTTTATGACCGGAAAAAACAAAAGCATCGATATTGCGAGCCGGATTTTTATGGCCACTGATCTGCACCGGCAGGTGGGCGGCCATCTGGGCGCCATCGACCAGGATGAAAGCGCCGTATTGATGAGCCAGCTCGGCAATATCGTAAACCGGATTGATGATGCCGGTTACATTGCTTACGCCGGTAATGGCTACATAACTGGCGCTGGATTTGTGGCGTTCCAGTTCTTTTTCCAGAGTTTCCAGATCAATGCAGCCGGGATTCCCGGAGTTAATCTCAAAGGGAATATGGACTACTTTGCGGGCGTGTTTGCGGTGGGGCAGATCATTGGAATGATGCTCCATCAGCGATACGAAAGCAGTACCGCGGTCCGGTCGATAATCTCTGAATACCCGGGCGATCCGGTTGATGCCGGCCGTGGAGCCACTACCGGTGAAAAAGCAGGTGTAGTGTTCAGGATCGGCGGCTAAAAAACTGAGAATTCGTTCGTGTGCCCAATTATATTGTTGGGTGGAAATTTTAGCCGAAAAATGCAACAAACTGTGAGTATTGGCATAGTGTTGATAAAATTTCTCTATCGCGCTGTGGGCGGCCTTCATCATCAGAGTACTGGCGGTGGAATCCAGATATATTCTACGACTGCCTTCGCCAGTAGCGAGTTTGTAGGTGGTGTCCAGGCCAATAAACTCAGTCTGTATTTTTGATAATAAATCCATTGGTAGTACTCGGTATTTTAAATCCGTTGAGCCGATGCCGGAAATTAACAACGATGGCAGATTAATTCATTAATCCATTAAGTCCAAATGAATTATTGATGACAGTTAGAGTTGAATTTGGTACAAATGCTGGTCCAGCCAGGTTTTCAGATCCAAGGTTTGATGAATAAAACAATCCCGGACTTTTTGGGCCTCACTAATCCAAAATTCCGGCCGACGGCCATGTTGGTTGAAGTGCAGGCATACAATATAATTTTTAAGAGGTCTTTTAATATTTGGGGATATTTCGGCCAAAGTGTAAAAAGCTATAATTAAATGTCCTTGAACACGATTCCGGTTTGTTAGTACATCGAGCCGGCAGTTATTTTTGGCATGATCGGAATATACACTGAAACCCAGCACTATTGGTGCGTTTGGATAATGTTCCAGCTTTTTAGCAGCCAGGATCTCCATTTGGCGATTGCTTAGTGGTTTTTCAGCCGCTGTGGTGGTAAGCAATAATATGATTAAAAAGCTGCTTGTTTTAATTTTTGATCTGTGTAACATGCCCGTCAAATTGTAAATAGATTCCAGTGCTAAAAACAAAGGCGATCCCCGGTAATGGATCGCCTCTGTAATATCGAATTGATGTTGCTCGTCAGTTTAAAACGTTTGCCGTAATGAATTCTGCAATGTACGAATGATTAACAAGGCATCGGCGCCACTGACATTTCCGCCAGCATCGAAGCGGGAAGTGATTACATCCGTTTTCATGATTCCCCGTTCGGTGCACAGGGCCATGGCATTATAGGCAAAATGCGAGCTTGGCACGTCGGAAAAGCGAGAGAGGCTTTCACCAAAATAGCGTGTTTCCAGGCTGTTGTCGCGAGTGGCAATTACTAGCAGTCTTTGGACCGCCATAGCGTAGTTAGCCCTTGAGATGTATTCATTGGGATAGAAATTGCCGTCGGGACTCAAATCAAGAATGCCATATTCCATCGCTTCATTGATCCAGCCTTCGGCCCAGTGACCCTGGGTATCGGCCGGTTTAAGCTCGGCTTGATTGGCAGCCATCTGGCCGGGAGTTTGGAATCCGAGCGGAGGTGGCGGCAGCTTGGAGATCAATTCACCGACCTTCAATTCTTCAGCCAAGAGCACCGCCAGATCGGCCCTGGTGATCTTCTCCTGAAGGGCTATTTTTTTACCGGCCATCGTGCCTGGAACGGCCCGGACGACCTTTTGAGACAGTTCCCATTTCGCATCAGCTTTGGCAGCGTACTCACCTTTGCCATCCACGACGCGCTTAAAGAAGCCTTCGGCATTGCGGAAATTGTATTGATACAGATTTGCCAGCCCGAGATAGTAGAGTGCTGCTTCATGATTTTCATTCTGGCGCAAGGCTTTGGTTAAATAGTCTTCAGCCTTATTAAACCAGGTACGGTCTAGATCGCGCAGTTCAATCCACACCCGGCCAGCAAGGGCCAGGACTTCAGGGTCTTTGGCAGCGTACATTAACGCCTTGTTAACATTGAGTTTTGCTTCCTTAGCATTTTTCTCCAGAGCACTTACCAGGCCCAGACCAGCATAACCGGGAGCGAATTTCCGATCCAGGTCGATTGATCGCTGGAAAGAAGTCCGTGCACCGGCAAAGTTTCCGCTATCGACCGACCGCAGACCGGCTTTAAAATGGTACTCGGGTGTATCCATCGCACTCTGCGGTTTTTGAGAACAGTTGAGTAATAATAGTGTCAAACTAATGGATAAGATTATTCTGAGGACATTTTTCATGTTTGATTCCCCTGTAGTGTTTACATAATGTGCACCGAATATAAGCGGAAATCAGCGGAAATGAAATATCTCAGCAAGAAAATTGAGGTATATCACAATCGTCTGTTATTGATTAACATCACAATACCCGGGAATGTCATTGCATTCTGTACGTGAAATGAATAATTTAAATTGATCTAATAGACAAAGCTTCGTCGAGGGAACATGCAAAAATCAAATCACATCATTTTATTATTAGTAATTGGGGCCACATTTTTGTGTGCCCAGACACAGAAAGTTACCGGAGAGGGAATGGCATTAAATCGTGATGCGGCCATCGAGCAGGCCAAGCGTAATGCGGTGGAAAATGGGCTTGGTGCGATCATGTCATCCGAAACCGTGGTAAAGAATGCCATGGTTTTTTCCGATAACATCTATTCCAAAGCCCAGGGATTTGTGAAGACCTTCCAGGTCCTCAGTGAGAGCCAGGGGCCGGACGGTTTGTGGGAGGTCACCATTGAGGCGGAGGTGACCCAGATCCTGGACCAGATCCTCCAGGATGAAACCGCCCTGCAAGTGCTTTTGAATAGTATGAATCGGCCCAAAATAATGTTCATGGTGAAGGAAGAAAACTTAATTGATAAAATCCCCACCGATTTTGCCGAAACAAAATTACTGGCCATGTTTTATGAAAAAGGTTTTGATGTTGTCGATCGCCAACTGGTAGCCGCCCTGCAAGGTAAACCTGACTATGCCCAGGCTCTGGAAGGAAATGTTTCCGCAGCAGCCAAGATAGCCGCTATGCTGGGAGCAGAGGTGATCGTGGTTGGAACGATCAAGATCAGCTCAGGCGGGAAAATATATAATATGTATTCCGGGCAGGCCGATATGAATGCCAAGATTATTCGAGCGGATACGGGAGAAATTCTGGCAGTAGTTCCCCAGGCACGCGGAAAAAAACCACATATTTCCGAATCAACGGCCGGGGTGAATGCTACTAATCAGGCGGCCGAGGATTTGGGTCAGCAGATAATTAAGCAACTGATTCGCAAATGGAGTACTCAACAAGCAAATTTTGTAAAGATTTATATGGTAGTCAGTAATGCCGATTTCGGTTCGTACATGCTGTTCGAATCGTTTCTGAAGGCGCAGACTGTTCCGGGTATTCGGAACGCCTATGCCAAGAGCCTGAATGACGGTGTTGCTGAATATGAAATCGAATTTGAGGGTAAAGCCCAGGATCTGGCCATGGGTCTGGTCCGTACCTCGCCCGATGGATTCAGCTTTAAAATTATCGGTCTGAGCGGCAATCGAATCACCGCTGAGATCGTTCAATAAGATGGAGGCAGCAATGAAGAAACTTTTTATTATCCTGTTAACATGTTGTTCTTTAAGTCTGGCCCAGTATGGCTATGGGGTAGTTCCCGGCGCTGTGATCGAAGAAACCGATAATGGAGCCATAAATTATTCCCAAGGTATTATTACCGCCAATGGTATCGGGGCGATTCCGGAATATGCCGTCAACGCCGGCCAGGCCCGGGCGATGGCTATTCGTGCCGCGAAAGTGGATGCCCGCCGTCAGTTGGTTGAGATGGTCAATGGAATTACTCTCACCAGTGAGACCACCATGCGCAACCGGATGGCCGATGAAGTCGTCAAGGAAAGTGTTTCCGGGGTTATTCGCGGTGCTTACCAAGTGGGTGAGACGCGCTATTTAAGCGACACATCGGTGGAATTGACAATGGCTGTTTCCATGAGTGGAATATCAGAAGTTATTACGCCGTCCATCGGATTTGCTGAACCAACAGCCGCTGGTGGAGCAGTAACACCAGTGCTTTCCACAACGGCCGTAGAACCGACCGCCGCCGCCGTGACTGGCATAATCATCGATGCCCGGGGATTGGGTATTCGCCCCGCGATGGCGCCCAAAATTATGGATCAAAACATGGGTACCATTTACGGACCAGGTAACTATACCCGCGAGTATGCCGTCACGAATGGTGTGGCCGGCTATTCCAAATCTCTGGAAGCCGCTCAGGAAGATATGCGGGTTAAGGGCAGTCCATTGGTTGTCAAAGCCGTCAGTGTTAGTGGTGCCAACCGTACTGATGTAGTTATTGCCAACGCCGATGTAATGAAAATCAACCAGGCCAACTCCGCCAATAATGTACTGCGGGATTGCCGGGTATTATTCTTACTCGATTGACCGCTTTTCCAAATTATAAAAATACGAAAGATAACATTAGAATGATAATACGAGTATTAATATTGCTTTTTACAGCGCTCTTGAGTCTGAGTTGGGCTCAGGAGGAGGTGATTATTCCGGTTGATGCAGCGGTTAAAGAGACTTCATTTAAAATAGACGATATCGCTCCCAGTTGGGCTTTGATGTATGCCCCGGCCAAATTTGAATTTTTAAAGAACTGGACGATTGAAAAAGATCAGCGTTTAAGACGCTTTAAAACTCAGCCTGATCGTCACGTTGTGGTGATGAGCTTCTTTGCCACCTGGTGTAAACCTTGTATGAAAGAACTGCCGCTCCTGGAAAATCTTTACCAGAAATACGGCAGTGAAAAGATTAAATTTTTCCTTATTGATATAACCGAAGCGACCCGTAATTCACCCGGGTTTGAGGATTCGCCTAAATCCGGCCCGTTTCTTGCAGATAAAGGGATAACAATTCAGGTTTTAAATGATAATCGAGGTGTTGTGAAAGAAAAATATGGGGTAGCAACCCTGCCACGCCTGTTTATAATCGATAAGTATCGGACCATTCGTCTGATTAAACAGGGCTTTCATGAAGGTGAGGATTTTGAAGGGGAATTATCCCAAATATTTGAAGAATTACTAGCGGAAGCTAATGAGGGCTGAAGCTCGCTTCCGTCTAAAAGCCATCTGTGAAACAGCTTCCCCAGTCGGGGAAAAGAGAGAGAGCTATGAATAGATCCATTTTTGCCACAGGAATGCGCCTTTTCCTGAGTGTATTAATTTTACAAGTAACACTGCCTGTAGTAGCATCCGGTCAGGAAAAGGAGACGGTGGCCATCCTTGATTTTGAAGGTCGGGGAATCTCCCAGATGGAAGCCCAGACCCTGACGGATCGCTTTACTTCCGAACTGGCCGGTACCAACGCCTTGATTCTGGTGGAACGTAACCAGATGAATGAAATCCTCGATGAGCAAGGCTTTCAACAATCCGGGTGTACCAGCGCCGAATGTGCCGCCGAAGTCGGCGCCCTGCTGGGCGTCCAGCACATGATCGCCGGATCGTTCGGAAAACTGGGAAACAGTTATACGATTGACGCCAAGATGTTCTCAGTGGAAAGCGGCAAGACGGAAAAGACTGTCAGTGCCACCTACAAAGGTGAGATCGATGGATTGTTGAATGAGATTGAAATCCTGGCCTGGAAAATCATGAGTCTTAATCCACCGGAAGAATTACTGGCCACGCAAAGAGCCGGGTTGCAGCCAGTAGCAGCCGTAGCTCCAGCCAAGGAAAAAGGTGGCCTGGGCTGGCTGTTTTGGACCGGATTAATTGTAGTCGGGGGTGCCGGAGCGGCTTATGTTCTATTAGGCGAAGAGGAGCCGGCGGTTCTGCCAAATCCACCGGTGTTACCGGATTAATTATAGTTTTTATTTCCAATGAAAGAATTCAACACCAAACAAATTTTTTGAGAGTGTCCTATGAAGACCAAATCAGCTAATTGTCGAAATAATTACAATCGAATTTCACCATACCGTACTGTATTAATTGCGGCGCTCTTATCCGTGATTGGGTTAACCACATTTGCTATGGCCAATGGCGATAGCTACGGGTATGAATGGATTAGCAGTAACGATGCCGGAGGACCGACCTATAATTGGGTCGAGATCATTGGTTTTGGTGGTCCATTGGCATTATCCGGTGATGATACAGTTAAAAATGCGATTCCAATCGGATTTGACTTCCCCTATTATGGAAACACCTATAATTCATTCGGGATTTCCACAAATGGATTTATTGCTTTTTCTAATCTTAGTGATTCATATAATAATGCCGTGTCGCTTCCAACCAGCAGTGCCCCCGGAAACATGTTGGCCGTTTTCTGGGACGATCTGTATTTTAAGGATGGGGGCTTTCCCTCTGCCGATATGGATAAGGCCTATTCCTATTACGATGCAGACAACAGCAGGCATATTATTGAATTCTGGGAAGTTCCGTTTTACAGTGGTTATGATCCTAATACATTTCAAATAATTTTATATGAAGATGGTACAATTGTTTTCCAATATAATTCATTGTCATCCGCCGATTTTTCTAACTTGCATGTTGGATGGCAAAACAGTAATGGAACGATCGGGCACACCATTACCAATAACGGATCATATTTACAACCTGAATTCGCAATTCAAATCAATTATTCTGACGCGCCGAAAGATTTATACGCTGCCACCGGCGATCTGAAAGCATCCTTAAACTGGCAGGCTTCCAGTGCCGGGAATCTGGCCGGGTATTATATTTACCGCGCTACTTCAGCCAACCCCACAACTGTTGTTGACAGCATTATGGGAGGGACCTCCTCAGACTCCTACTACCTGGATACCGGATTGGAAAACGACACCACCTATTATTATAGAATCCGGGTCAAGTATACCGATGGCAGTTTCAGTGATTATTCCGAAAATCAAGCAGTCACACCGTCCCAGATCAATATTTCGCTGGATGGCTTCAATACTGACTGGCAGAATATTAATGTAGCCTGGCGTGATCCTGTCGGCGATGCGCCTTTCGGTGACCTGGATTCAATCAAGATTTACACTGATGACCTGTATCTTTACGGATATTATGCTGCTACTACCGGCATCCGCTGGGAAGACCGCTATATCTACTTTGATGTGGATACTAATTCTGCCACTGGTTTCCCAAACCGTGGAATTGGCGCAGACTATAGTCTGTATTTCTATAATGAAGATGTTTCGTACCGGAAATGGAATGGTTCCAACTGGAATACGCTCTGGAGCGATGATCTGAGCTTTGTCTATGGTGGCGGAGAGCGATGGGTTGAATTCAAAATCGATTTGGATGCCATCGAGGACCCTGATGCAATCTACTATTATTATCAAACCGGGCAGGACAACTTGCCCGACGACGGGTTTTTGGCTTACGCTTCTCGGAAAGAAGCACCGGATGCACCCGCCGATCTGACGGCCGTGGCCGACAGTGCCCAAGTTATACTGCGCTGGGCTGCCAACGACCCCACCGACTTGGCCGCTTACTATGTCTACAGTTCGGAATCGTCACCGGTCCAAACAACAATTGGCAATCGCATTGACACGCTGCTGGCGCAGTCACCACCGGATACTTTTACTACCATTACGGGACTGGGTAATGATACTACTTACTATTTTGTCGTAACTGCCTTGAATACTGACAATCGCGAAAGCGAAGCTTCCGATGAAATTATGGCAATACCAAACCGGATGCATGAGCAATTGGTTGAATTGCTCCATCTGAATGCGTCTCAGTCTAAAACCGATCCGGAATATATTTTCAATACCGGCAGCGAAGATGTTAAGAATCAAGCGCTGTACTTGGCCGGTGATTTATCCGATGCGGGAATTCCATCCGAGTCCTGGTTAATGGCGGTGGAATTAAAACCAACCTCGGTGATCAGTGAGTTACAGAATTTCAGAATTGGTTCGGACTGGACGACTGCCACCCAATTAAATTCTTATCAGGACTTGTCCGATAATATAGTCCATGGTCCAATGGCTTATAATCAAAGTGAATTTGCCAATAATGAATGGAAAAGATTTGGCATTGCCCCCCCCCAACAGTGGGATGGCATTAAAAATTGGTTGTTGGAAGCAAGTAATGATAATGGTCCGACGGCCAATGGTGGTGGTGTTCATATTCGTAATGTCAGCACACATCGGATGGTCGTTGGAGAGGGAGGGGGAGGCAATTACCCATTTCCAGGTATGAACTCATGGTCAGAACCTCAAGTATTAGCCGTGCGTGTGGCCTATTCGCCGATTGAACCAGTGGGTAGTTTAACCGCGACTCCCGGCCATAAACAGATTGACTTGACCTGGGTAGCCCCCAGCAGTGGTACTGTAGCCGAATACATTGTTTACAATGGTACATCACCCGGCACGATAGAACCGGTAGCAACTTTGCCAAATTCTGCAACTAATTATTCTGTCACTGATTTGGTAAATGGTACACCATATTATGTAGGCGTCCAGGTTAAATCAAATGCTGATGAGTACAGTGGTGTTGCTTTGGCGCAGGCTGTACCGGAATGGACGGGACCGAACTGGTATGTGAATGAAGTTTATGGTGGTACGTTATATGAGGGTAGCCCAGAGGCGCCCTATACCCAGATTCAAGATGCTATTGATGTGGCCAATGCCAATGATACGGTACTGGTCTTGCCTGGTAGTTATAATACCGGAGATGATCAATATTTACGTTTTGCGGTGAGTGACGGTGGAGGCGGATTTAATGTAAAAAATCTGGTGCTGAAAGCCCGTGGTGGCCCGGATTCCACACTAATCGACGGTGAGAATAGTAAAAGGTTATTTGATTTCATCGACGGTACGGATACAACCACCCAGATAATCGGATTTCGAATTGCCTTTGGTGGTAGTAGTAATAATCAGGGATCGGCGATTCAGTTCAATAACTCACGAGCCAAATTTATTAATTGCTATATTGATTCTTGTACAGGCGATCGTACAGCCGCAGTGGTGCTAATAAACAATTCTATTGCATACTTCGTAGATTGCAAATTGCGGAACAATACCAACAACTCAGCTTCGGATTACGTTCATGGTGGTGCCTTTTATATTACTAATAACAGCAAGTTGATCCTGGATCGTAGTATTGTTCGATATAATAGTACTAGCGCTAATAGTTGGGAAGCCTGCGGTACAGCGGGTGTATATTTGGATTTTGATATTGGTAATCTACTTACGGTAATTAATTCAGTAATTGCCGATAATACCACCAATGTCAGTCTTGGACCTTCTAATGGTGCCGGAATTGGTGTGTACCAGGGCCGGACAATCATTATCAATTCCACAATAGCCAACAATCAGCATCTTGGTAATAGCACGGGTGGGGCAGGAATTAAAATCGAAGGAAACCAGGGGAATGAATTGACCATTTTCAACAGTATTATTTATGGTAACGAACCAATCAACGATCAAATCATGTTCTACAATGGATCTGTATCCCATGCCATTTCCTATTCAATACTGCATGATTTAGACCCGGATGATTATGAGAATGGTAATTTAAACACCGATCCGGAATTTGCCAGTTATTCGCTCCATGATCGCAGCCCAGCAATTGGTGCCGGAGATTTTATAGCCGAGGATGCGAATGGCAACCCGATCCAGGCACCTGCCACCGATATCGATGGCAACGCCCGGCCCACCAGCGGGATTTATGGCCCGGATCTGGGCGCCTATGAGAACGCTTTGCTGATCTCGCCCTACCCATCCCCGCCCACCAATGTTGTCACCAATCCGCTACACCGGGTCGTTGAGTTGTCGTGGAATGCATCTGACTCGCTTGATGTTTTGAAATATTATGTTTACCAGAGCGAGGATTCAACCAACTGGGTGTCGGTTGACACTATTGCCGGACGGTTGAATACCAATGATACAATCCGCAATTTGAATAACAAACTTTACTACTGGTTTGGTGTTACCGCTGTGGATGACGATGATCCCGTTCACGAGAGTTCCATGGCTGTTAGCCAGATGGTTTCGCCGGAATATACCGGACCAATCTGGTATGTGGATGCCGACAGCCTCGACGGGAGTGGACCTTTTGAAGGCAGCCCGGAATATCCGTTTATCAAAATCCAGGATGCAATCGATGCAGCAGCCTCCAGCAATGATACAGTCATGGTTCTGCCAGGAACCTACCAGGGAGTGGGTAATTTTGAACTGGACCTGGGTCCCAAAAACCTGGTCGTACGCTCGGAAAAAGGCTCCGATTCCACCATTGTCCTATCCGATGGCAATCATCGCCATTTCCACTTCGGCTATTCTTCCAGCTATACGCAAAAGATAATTGGGTTTACTTTACAGAATGGTGAAGAAATTAGTGGCGGCGCAGTCACGATCCAGAATTCATTTCCCATCTTCCGGGATGTAGTATTTTACAATAACCATGCTGAAGTGGGTGGCGCCGTGCATATCAACGGGCAAGGCGGTGCCCAATTTTATGGTTGTAAATTTATTGGTAATTCCGTTGGTTCTGAAGACTTCCACCTTAATGTTTTCGGTGGTGCTGTGTTTGCTCAACAGAACAGTGATGTGTCCAGCGCCCAGGTCATTTTCAATCGTTGTATTTTCCGGGATAATGAGGCGCTATCCAGCCAGGCTGCCTATGGAGGCACTCTGGCGCTGGAAGCTCGTACCGACCTGATCAACTGTCTGATAGCCAATAATACAGCCCAATCGTTCTCTTCTAATAATTGGGCCGCAGGTGGCGGTATTTATTTTCACAGTGAGTCCCAGGGATTATTACGCATAATCAACACCACGATTGCCTATGACAGCACCTTCAGTAATTATGAATCGCGCGGTGGCGGCATTTACCTCAATTCGACGAGTGGGATACCGCAACAACTGGTAATGTTCAATACGATCCTCTGGGGCAATTATGGTAGTGTTTTCAATGAAGAAAATTTCACAGAACACTATGACGCCAATATCGAGGCCAGGGCCAACCTGGTTGAAAACGGTGAACTGTTTGACTGGTTCAATGGTAATAATCAAAGCCTGAGCTTGGATCCCCAATTTGAGGATCCTGCCAATCTGGACTTTACCCTGAGTGATTACAGTCCGGCCATTGGTGCCGGTGTGGCTGCATTCGATGGTAATTCTGCTCCCACTGTTGATATCTTGGGCGGAGTCCGTCCATTTCCTGGCGGCTCCGATCCGGACCTGGGTGCCTACGAAGACTCATTGGCAACTTCACCTTATCCCCAGCAGGTACCGAGCCTCATGGCCGATGCGGCTTCCTATTCTGTTCAGTTGATCTGGGATGAACTACCGCCGGACAATAATCCCAACCTGGATTACTTCATCGTTTACCAGGGCGATAGTCTGACTTTCAGTGCTACAGCCGGTGATTCGATTGCGCAAATACTGGCCAGCGCTGTTTCCGGTGGCAAATACACCCATCTGGTGACAGGACTTGACAATGATACCACATATTATTTCCGGGTGGCCGCCCATAATTCGGATGGTTACACGGGAATAGCATCGCCGGTTGCAGCAGCCACCCCCGGGTATAATGAGCCGATCTGGTATGTGGATGTGGATGCTGCCATCGGAGGTGACGGATCACCTGAGCAGCCCCTTCAGTACATAAAATATGGCTGGGATGGCAACGCCAATTTCAGTGCCGGTGATACCATTATGGTTCTGCCGGGTGATTATATTACAAATAATGATACTGAACTGGATGCACCGGCTGAACAATTCGTTCTGATGAGTTTGGAAGGTCCTGATTCCACCACTATCGATGGTAGTGGTTTCCGCCGTTTTATCTCTTTCAACGGCAACAATGACACTAATACCCAAGTGATTGGTTTCACAATCCAAAACTGTAAGAGCTCCGATGGTAACAACGGTGGCGCCGTTACGACCGGTGCCAGTCCTAAGTTTGTCAACTGCCGTTTTGAGGACAATTATTTGGTCAACAGTGGACAGCATGGTGGCGCGGTGTACGTTTGGGGCTCCGGAGCACCAGCTTTCGAGTCCTGCACTTTTTACCGGAACCATGTTAACGGTAAGGGTGGTGCCGTATACATTGAATCGGACCAGGCTCAACCCACCTTCAGCGCCTGTGTGTTCGACAGCAACTACACGACTCATACCAGCGATGGATATGGGGGCGCGATCGGCGGACAAGCTTCACCAATTACGGTTGAACGTTGTACATTCGTTGACAATATTGCTCCCAACCGTGGTGGCGCTATTTCTCTATACCACGACTGGAATCCAAGCAGTGGCTGGGTGAAAATAACCAACTCCCTGTTTGCCGACAACAAGACCACCGTGCAGAATAACTCCGCCGGTGGTGCCGTTCATATCAGAAATATCAAGCTGTACATGCAGCATGTTACCGTGGCCGACAACACCTGTAATCTGAATAATTCTTTCGATGATTTGCTTGGGGGCGCCGTATTTGTACAGGATGCCCAGAGCTATTTTCAGAATTCAATCTTCTGGAATAATACACCGACTCCCACCTATGATGGGCAGATCAACTATGCCCAGAATCAGGGCAATGTGCAGGTTCATAATTGTCTGATTGAAGACGGTTTGTTTTATCCGGGCACTAATACTGTTGACTTCGATCCTCAGTTTGAAGATAGCGAGAACGGTGACTACCGTCTCAGCAGCGCCTCTTGGGCGATCGGTGCCGGCGACCTGACCGTATATGAGCCGACGATTCCGGCTACTAATTACACCATCACCGGCCGTGATCTGGCTGATAGTGCCCGGGTGAATCCCAGTGAAAGTAACCCTGACCTCGGTGCTTACGAAAGTATTTATGCGGTCTCACCGCACCCGGATCCGGTGGCAGATTTGGCAGCCTTGGTCGATGATCAGCAGGTAACCCTTTCCTGGATTGCTAACACGGAATCAGACTTATCGCATTACATCGTTTACGTCAGTCAGACTCCTGATTTTGTTCCGCAACCCAGCGACTCGGTCGGTCGTGTTGACAAACCGGGCACCGACTGCACCGTTACCGGCCTGATAAATGACCTGACCTATTATTTCCAGGTATCGGCGGTCGATAGCGGACTACGGGAAAGCAATTTTGGTCAGGAGTTGAATGCCACGCCTAACAGCTTCCATTTACAGGTGGTGGAGTTACTACATAATAATGCTATCAGCAACCCCTTCAACGAACAGGGCTATCCATTTAATAACGCCTATAAAAAAGTGAAACATCAGTCCCTGTACCTGGCGGAGGAACTGACCGCTGCCGGTATCCCGGACAATGCCTGGATATCCGGCGTGGACCTGAAACCATCCTTCATCAGCGGCGATATTGACAACCTGCGTCTCGGCTATACTTTCACAGCCGGCACGGAATTGAATTCATTCGAGAATACTTCCATTTTCTATGGCCCCGAAATGTTTGTAGTTGAGGATATCACTGCTGATGAATGGATGCGGTTTTATACGGAACCGATCCAGATAAATAGCAATAACTGGGTGCTGGAATACAGCCATGACAATGACTATTATGGTTTTAATGGCGGTGCCTACCTGCGTCAGGTTGATGGCATGCGTGGACGTCGTGGATACTCAGACGTGGGTACCTGGCCTTTTAGCGGGATGAGCAACGAGGTTCCAGAAGACCAGGTGCTGGCTGTCAGGGTGGTCTATTCGGCGATTGAGCCGGTCGACAACCTGCAAGCTGTGCCTGGGCATCATCAGGTCGAAATTACCTGGGACGCCCCGGTTAGCGGCACTGTGACCCGCTATCTTGTTTATAGTGGCCAGAATGCTGATTCACTGGCGCTTAGCGATACAGCCACCACCAATACCATCACGATCACCGGCCTCAATAACCGGGAAGAGTATTATATTGCTATTCAGGTTGAGTCCGATGCCGGTGAATTCAGTACTATGATAATTATTGAGGCCTCCCCCATGTACGTGGGTCCGGTCTGGTACGTTGATCCGGTCAGTGGAACCTTTAATGGTGAAGGCAGCCCGGAAGAAATGGCCCAGTCAATCAAGCCGATGATCATGGCTTCCAGCGATGGAGACACGATTCTGCTTAAACCGGGAACCTATTCGGGATTTGATAACCGCAACCTTGATTTCCAGGACGGCTGGGACCAGGGTGGTGTTCGTGATTTAGTGCTTATTGGTGAAAAAGGAGCCGACTCCACGATAATCGACATCTCAAATTCCGGAAGTTTTCTGGATGTGAGCAGTGGCGAATCGATTGCATCTAAATTGATCGGAATTACAATCCAAAATGCTAATTCCGGCGCGATAATTATTAGCAATAATAGCCAGTTGGTAGTTAAAAATTGTGTATTTCGCGATAATTCTAGTAGTAGTGGTGGCGCTATTATACTTTCCAATGCCAGCGACCTCCGTGTTCGGAGCGTTCTGTTCGAAGGTAACTCAGCCTCCTGCCCTGGCGGCGCCATATCTATAGGCAACAGCACAGCCGATATAAAGAACAGTATTTTTTATGATAATTATGCTGGCTGTTATGGGGGTGCCATTAGTATCGATGAAGATCAATCCGTTTTACAAATGGTTCATTGCCTCATCCTTGATAATTCCGCTGAATCTGGTCCCGGTGGTATAATGTACCAATCTATGAATCCTCAGGTGAATGTCTATAATTCAATTTTCTGGGGCAATACTCAGAATCCCGGTTTCAGCAATGATATTAACGAGGCTTCCATAGTTGACCATTGTATCCTACAGGAAGGTTCTGCCGTTATCAATCTGGGAACTAATTGGACATTTGATCCGATGATTACAGATGTTGAAAATGGTAATTTTACACTTTCCGAGTATTCTCCGGCAATAGGATTGGGATTGGAGGATTATAATGATTTCTGGCAAGGTGCCTTTACACTGGTGCCGGCTTCTGATTACTTTAGCAGTGACCGACCCAATCCCGTTGGCTCATTACCTGATCTAGGACCGATTGAGCACGAACGGGCCGAACCACGGCGCTGGGTGTATTCAGTAGCGCCTGCTCCTGCTGGTAATGATAGCAATGATGGTATTTCAGCACCTTTCCTGACCATCCAGCGGGCAATTGATGAGACCGACATGCTGGATACAGTGGAAGTGGCGGCCGGTACCTACGTTGGTGATGATAATAAGAATCTGGACTTTGGTGGAATGGATATTGTACTCCGCTCAACTGATGGTCCGGATACAACGATAATTGACTGTGAAAACAGCGGCCGGGGCTTCGAGTTCAGTTCCGGTGAACCGCCCTCGGCTAAAGTAATTGGCTTTACGGTCCGGGATGGAAACGCCGATGAAGGTGGTGCCATAGCCATATATCCCGATACTCTTGGTAATCCAACCTCGCCGACTTTCTGGAACCTGAAACTTGTGGACTGTGGCGTTACCGGCGAAGGTGGCGCGATCTATGCCGATAATTCAAATTCCCTGTTTGCTAACCTAGTTATAGCCAACAACAGTGCTGACAGCGCTGGTGTGGCTTATCTGGATGGTGGCTCGGTTACTTTTCTCAACAATACTATTGTTGGAAATCGCAGTAATGACAGCAATGGTATTGTCTATGTGGCGGGTGAACATAATGTTCTCAATTCCATCCTGTGGGATAATACGGTCAATGGCAATGAAATTTGGTTTGATGATGGCACCCGCAGCTTGATCGATGTACGCTACACAAATGTGATGGGCGGATACGATGGAGAAGGTAATTTGAACCTGAGACCTGGGTTTGTAAACGTGGCTGATACTAACTTCCATCTGGCAGAATGGTCCCCGATGATCGGAGCGGCCGATACGGCGCTGTTTACCAGTTTGGATTACGATTTGAATCCACGCACGATCTCCGGTACGACCTGGCCTGATATGGGTGCTTATGAGCATGCTGGGATGGAGCCCGATTTGACCAATTATACCAATATGGACTGGTATGTGAGCACAACCGGTGATGATGGTTCCGGTACTGGCTCAGATGGCAGTCCATTCTGGTCGATTCAATACACGACCTATTACGCTTTGTATAGTGACACTATCCGGGTGGAAGCCGGTATCTACAACCAGAATGCTACAGTCAAAGATAAACCTATTGCGTTCAAGGCTACTGATGGTCCCGCTACAACGGTGGTTGATGGCGGAGGTAATAGCCGGGTCTTTGACATTAGCGGCAGTGGTCCCGGTGGCTTCTATTTGGAAGGCTTCACAATCCAGAATGGTGTCGCCGATTTTGGTGCCGGAATCAATCTCCAGAACACCGGCGGTACTATCCGTAATGCCGTGATCTCTGGAAATTCGGCTATTGCCGGTAACGGAGGTGGTCTGCGTTCCTTTGTCGATGACTCAACGCAAACGTACACTCTGAGTATTGATAATACCATTATCACCGCTAATTCATCAACAACTTATGGTGGTGGCCTGAGTACTGGACAAACAACCGTGAATATATCCGGCTGCGAGATCAGCAATAATACCAGCGAACACATCGGCGGATTTTTCTTTGGCGGAGACCGGGCCAGCTTCCAGATGTCCGATTGTATTATCTCCGGGAATCAGGCCAACGGATCCATCGGAGGTGGTGGTTTCTCTTCTTCTATTGGAACTGTTACCAGAACTTTAATTGTTGGCAATGAAGCCAATTTGAATCCAAGTGGTGGAGGTACAGAAGCCGGTGGTATAGAGATATGGGCAGGCGCATCTGTTGTGTTTGATAATTGTACTTTTTCTGATAATAGCGCTGAGTATGGTGGTGGTCTGACGGTTGGTAGTAGCGCCGTAGCTACCGTCACCAATTCCATTCTGTGGGGTAATTCCCCGGAACAACTGGCTCTGCATTTAACAGATATTGAAGTTGGTACCATTGATATATCCTACTCCCTGGCCCAAGGTGGCGAAGATTCGGTCTATATTGCCCCTGATGCCGGATCGCCCATTCTGACCTGGGGAGCTGGAAATGTGGACCGGGACCCACGTTTTGTCGGCGTCGACGACTATCATATTATGGCCAATTCGGCGGCTGTGAATGCCGGTGATCCGACCGATACCGATACCGATTATACGGTCCGCGACATGGGTGTCTATCCCTACCTGAATAATTACAGTGGACCGGACTGGTATTCGGATGCCGTTTTTGGCAGTGACAGCGATGGTACCGGGAGCTCGGGAGATCCATTTGCGAGCATCCAGGCACCGATCAATTTTGCCTCGCCGGCGGATTCAATTTTTGTTGAAGAAGGTACTTACTACGAAAATGTAAAATTCCGTGGTAATTATCATAAACTGGTTGGTGTTCAGGGATCTGCCAACACAATTGTGGATGGTGGTGGGAATGGACCGGTATTCGATCTCAGTGGTACCGGGGTAGATAATCCGACGGTATTAGAAGGCTTCACAATCACTAACGGTTATGCTTACAGGGGCGGTGGAATCTATTCCAATGGTTCCAGCCTGGTTCTGAGAAATTTGATTGTTTCAGAAAATACTGCTACTGCTTTCGGCGGTGGCGCAGCTCTACGGAATGTAGACCCGGTCTTTATACCGACAGTTCTGGTTGAAAACTGTGACTTCATAAACAACCATTCGGATTATATGCTGGGTGGTTTATATGTCAAGGACTGTAGTACAACCATTGACTCCATTAAAGTGCTCGGGAATACGGCGGATAGCAGCTATGCCGGTCTATACATCACGGGCAACGTTGGTGGGGGCTTTACAGTTGCTAATTCCATCTTCCATGGCAATCAGACCAATGGATTTGCTGCCGCAGGTGGATTCGATAGTTTCGCCTTTGGTACGGTAAGTTATTCGATTATATCCGATAATTCTGCCAATCTGGAAATGAGTGGCTCGCATTCAGGCGGATTTTCTGTCTGGGAAGGTTCTTCGGTTGACTTCATTAACTGTACCATTGCCAATAATACCGCCGATCACGGTGCTGGTTTGACGACTGGCAACGGAGGTGCGGCCACACTAAGGAATTGCGTCGTCTTTGGAAACACCCCCGATCAACTGGCTGGCGATACAGATCAGGGTCAGGGTGGTACGATTACGGTGAACTACAGCGATGTGGAGGGTGGCGAAGCAGGGCCAAACCTGAGCCCCGAATCACTTTTTTATTGGGGTATTGGAAATATTGATGCCGATCCCCTCTTTGTTGATGCTGCTAATAGCGACTTTGAACTGCAGTTGCTGAGTCCCTGTGTTGATACCGGTGATCCAGCTGATACCTTTGATCCCGACGGCTCAGTTCGTGATATGGGCGCCTTGCCGCTATTTCGTAATATTGTTGGTGGTAACACCGGTGGCAACAATGTTGTGATTACCGGCGATACGACCACAATAATTCTAACCGACCTGATTGTTGACCCCAACGATTCTTTGATTGTCGAGCCCGGTTCCAATGTTTATGTGGGAGATGGTGTTAAAATCAATATTCTTGGTACACTTGATGCTCCTGGTTCACCTGCGGAGCCAATCAGCTTTTCTACCCTGCATGAGGGCGAGGAATTCGGTGGGGTTGTTTTGCGGGGTGGCAGCAGCCCAGGCCGTGAAATTCCGGAATATTCATATTTGTCGATCAGCGATGTGGCCAACGACTCTATTCCGCTGACAATTACCGAAAGTGCCATTCTGAACCATATGACTATCGCTGGTAACGACCGCAGTCAGCCGTCGCTGAGTGTTGGTGAAACGGTAACGCTTAATTACTCCATTCTCGAGAGTTCGGTCAATGCCACAACTTTAACAGAAAACCATTCCTTTGTGAATGACACTACCCATTTTGTTGATCTGGCTGGCGGCTATTTAAGTCTGCTGGATACTTCAATTGCAATCGATACTGGTATTGCCGAAGCCGGGACCAATCTCGATCCCGATTCTACCTACTCGGATGCCGGGGCTTACTACCATGATCAGTCGGCCTATCCGACTGTTACTGCTACCGTGATTTATCCCGCCTTTGGTGATACAATCATTGCCAACCCGGATATCAGCACCGTTAATTTTAATGGTCTGTCAATCCGAAGTCAGTTGTTGAATGAGTACGGTCGGGCAAAAACCAATGCAATTGTGGACTGGGATTTCAATACGATCAATGGATCATTATTAAATAATAATACAGTGTCCACCGATCTGGATGGATTTGTTCTGAACACTTTCTACACCAGCACTACAGCCGGTGATCTGAATCAGTTTACGATCATTTCCGATGGCGTTCAGGACACTTCCGGTTTCTTCCGGGTGATCCCCGGCGCACCGGATTCACTAGCCTTACCGGCAGAATTCAGCCTTGATACGGCGATGATCCAATTAGATGAACTAACGCTCGCGGTTGATGTATATGACCAGTTTGATAACCTGGTCAGCGACGGCGATACAGTGAACTGGACAATCGTTCCGGTGGTGGGCGATGGCGATGGTTTTACTATTGTCACTACTCCGACATTTACCGATGCCAATGGTCAGGCTACAGTGGATTTGACCACCGATCCTAATACGACATTAGTGGTGGGCGATGCGATCCGGCTGGAGGCCGAATCCAATGATTCGACCGTCCAGACGATGTTGATTACGATCGTTCCCGACGACATCTATAATTTGAGCATGCCCGAAAGCCTGACGGCTGATACGATTGATCTGTCAGCCGATGTGGCCTCAATTGTTATTACGGCCACTATGATCGATACATTCGAAAATCCGCTGGAAGGAGTCGATATAAGTTGGTCGATAACTACCGACAGTAGTCCTGATAGCGCCTTGAGCAGCAGCATTACCCCAACCGATGCTGCAGGTGTTGCAACGGTGGAACTTACCACCGGAACGGTTGCCGGCTACGAATACTGGGTGGAAGCCTGGATTAATGAAGAATCCCTGATGGCAGCCCTGAATAACCAGGCTAATACCGATGCGATCCGTGTCGCTGGTAATGTTACTACTACCAATAAGAAAGGCAGTGTCTCGACCCGACAGATTACACTACCGGTGAATATCGGTCAGCCGGTCTTCCCCGATAACTGGGACCGTGAAGCCATCTACGATCTGGAAGACACCACCAATGTTATCCGGATTGTACCCGGTGTTCCTGATACAGTAATATTTGAAATTGCAACCGATACGGTAATGACCCGACAAGACAGTATCGAATTTGTGGTTGATATCTTTGACCAATATGATAACCTGGTAGCTGATAGTTCCCTGGTAACTTGGGAATTGGGCATCATATTTGGCGGCGGGGAGGGTGGTTTATCATTTTCAGATTCGACCTCAATAACGGTAGGTGGCTCGGCAAATGTGGTTTTGATTACGACAGATACATTATGGCTTATGGCTGGACAACATTACGAAGTTATAGCTACCTGCGAGGGCATCGAGAGTCGTAGTGAGCCAATACACATCGTTAATGACGATCCCTACAACTTGATAGTAGACGATGCCTACGACCGGACGCCAGAGGCTGATGCAAATACCGTGGAACTGGAAGTAACCATATTCGATAGATTTGATTATCCCCTGGAAGATGTTCCGGTTTACTGGTCGATAATCCAAGGTACCGGCGGTGGCTTGGAGAACGGTGACCTGCTTGACACAACATTAACGTATGAAGCAATAGCTACCAACACTCTGACAACCGCTACCCTTTCCGGCAGTGAATATCGGGTCCGGATCTGGGTTGATAACGTCGGCGGTTACACTCTCAGCCGTTCTACTGGTGGTGAATCCGTATTTAAAGCGCAGCCCGCCGCTTCAACCGGGAAACTGGCATTCAGTGCAATGCCGGAAACACCGTTATCGGTCTTGTCCGCCGGATCACGAACGGATTTTCAGCTCGATGATACAACTGATGTGATTACCGTATTACCGGGCGTACCGGCTGGAGTGGTCTTTGATCTAACTAATGACACTACTCTGACCCAACTCGAAGCACTACCTGTGGCAGTAACGATTACCGATCAGTATGGTAACCTGGTGGCCGACAGTACTTCGGTCGACTGGGTGATTGAAGGGGTGGTTATAACCGGATTCGTACTGGACACAGTCACCTCAGTTACCACTAATGGAATTGCCATTAATGTCCTACGCACCGCTCCAACGGCGGCTTTGGGTACCACGGTAACGGTGAAAGCTCAATCAGGAACTGCCTTTATCTCCAGTAATGATGTGGTAGTAGTGGCAGATGATCCCTATAACCTGACGGTAGATGATGCCTACGACCGATTGCCGGTAGCCGATAATAATACTGTTCCAATGACGGTAACGCTCATCGATACCTTTGAGAATGTCCTGGATGCCGTTCCGGTTTACTGGTCGATAATCGAAGGGACCGGTGGCAGTTTTGATAACACTGACCTGCTTGACACAACGCTGACGGGAGTTGGCGGAATCGCAACCAACACATTGACAACCGTTACCCTTTCCGGCAGTGAATATCGTGTCCGAATCTGGGTTGAAAACGTCGGTGGCTACACCTTCAGCCGTTCTATTGGTGGTGAATCCGTATTCAGTGTGCTGCCCGCCGCTTCAACCGGGAAACTGGCTTACAGTACAATGCCGGAAACACCGTTATCGGTCTTGTCCGCCGGATCGCGAACGGATTTCTATCTTGATTATACAACTGATATAATTACTGTACTACCGGGAGTGCCGGCCGGCGTGGTCTTTGATCTAACTAATGATACTGTTATGACCCAGCTTGAAGCACTTCCTTTGGTGGTAACAGTTACCGATCAATACGGCAACATGGTAATAGATGAAACGATAATTGACTGGACAATCGAAGGAGTGGCTACAACCGGATTCAACCTGGATCAGAATACTACCCTTGCCACCAACGGTATTGGCATCAATGTCTTGCGCACCGATCCAGCGGCTGTTTTGGGCACCACGGTAACGGTGAAAGCTCAATCCGGAACGGCCTTTATCTCCAGTAATAATGTGGTAGTAGTGGCAGATGATCCCTACAACCTGACGGTAGATGATGCCTACGACCGGACACCGGTGGCTGATGCTAATTCGGTACCGCTTTCGGTAACAATCATCGATACATTTGAGAATGTCCTGGACGCCGTTCCGGTTTACTGGTCGATTATCGAAGGAACCGGTGGCAATTTTGATAACAGTGACCTGCTTGACACAACGTTAACGGGAGTTGGCGGAATCGCAACCAATACATTGACGACCGCTAACACTTCCGGTAGTGTATATCGTGTCCGGATCTGGGTTGAAAACGTCGGTGGCTACACCTTCAGCCGTTCTATTGGTGGTGAATCCGTATTCAGTGTGCTGCCCGCCGCTTCAACCGGGAAACTGGCTTTCAGTGCAATGCCGGAAACACCGTTATCGGTCTTGTCCACTGGACCGCGAACGGATTTTTATCTCGATTATACAACTGATGTGATTACCGTATTACCGGGCGCGCCGGTGACAATCACACTGGATAATCCCGATAAGATTCGATATCTCTTTCAAGGCGACCAGGATTCTATTATCATTCATGTTTTCGATGCCTTTGATAATTCCGTTGCCGACACCAGTGTTGTAAACTGGAATCCGGTATATACGGGCGGTGAATACAGCATTGATATGCAGGAAAACGTCACCACCGCTGGTAGAGCAAAATTGAATTTGACTGCCGATCAGAATGCTCCCTGGCTGGCACAGATCGATTTTGCTATCCTGGTTGAATCGGTATTTGATGCTAATTATGCTGAAGATTCCATAACCTATATCATTGATGATAAAATTCCTCCCGGTGCAGTAATAGGATTAACCATAACGCCCGCTGAATGGGATTCCGTAAATAGTTTTGATCTCAGTTGGAGTAATCCCCCGGAACATTCCGGTGTGAAGGGCGCCCATTATGTTATCGATACGAATACTTACTATTATCAGGAAGAGCCAGGGATCATTGCGGTTGATGATATTGCGCTATTCGAAAACGGGATCTCGACAATTGGCGTCTGGCTGGAGGATAATGCGGCCAACAAGGATATTGAAAATATCGTCAGCATGGTTGCTAAATGGGATAATGTTGCCCCGGATGCCTTCACTTTGGATGATCCTGTTCCATCTGCGACACCTGGTTGGTTGAAGATTTCAGATCCGGTGTTCAGTTGGAATCATTCATCTGATGCTACCGCCGGATTGAGGCATTATCGTTTTGAATTGACAGGAACTGTTACATACACTATTGATCCTGAGCAAGACACCTTAAAGTTGGACGATCCTCTGGCCGAAGGTAGTAGCTACACTCTATCTGTGTTCGCAGTAGACAGCGCCTATAATGAAACAGAATCAAATACTGTTACCTTTGGTGTTGATCTCACGCTTCCGAAAGTAACTGAACATAATGAGGCCAATGATAAACCGATTGATACGGAATTTACATTAGATATCTCCTTCAAGGACGATGTATCTGGAGTGAATACCATAATATGTAAATATCGGGTCAGTGGCGAAACTGATTGGAATACAAGCACAAAAACTTCCACGGTCGCCGTTGGAGTTGTGGATGATAAAACATTCACTGTTCAAAGCCAATTTGTCACCCACACCGGTGTTGAGTACAAGTTTGAATTAACCGACAATGCCGGAAATATCTATTATTATCCTGACGATAAGGAATATTATTCAGTACAGGTGAGGGAAAATGATGGGTTTTCAAGTACGACGATGTGGTCCCAGGGAATACCTAATGGTAGTTCTGTCGCCGCCTATCAACTGATATCATTCCCCGGAGTACCAACGAATACATCCCCGCACGAAATATTGGTCACTGCTTCTGGGTTTGGTGCTTATGATAATACCAAGTGGCGCTTCTTCACTTATGAAACAGGTGAATGGATTGAGTTCGCTAACATACCTGATATTGAGAAATCGAAAGCATATTTCCTGATTGTAATGGATGGTGGGAAGAATATCAACACAGGAGTTGTTAGGACCGTAAAAACTGAAGTACCAGAGTCTGTTAGCCTGACTAATGGCGATTGGGCTTTCATTGGTAATCCATTCAATTTCACAATTCCTTTAGAAAATGTTTACGATGAAAATGGGCTCAGTGTTGCCGGTGATGAAAACTTCCAATCATATATCGGCGGCGCTTGGACTGGTGTTACCGCACTTGAGCCGTGGCAGGGCTATATTTTCAAGTCAGCTACAGCACAGACATTATTTATCAATCCCAATATTGAAAATGGTGGAACAGCAAAAATTCTTGATAATGCGGTTAACAGCTTGGAAGACGATGAATGGCTAATCGATATTACTGCTCGGAATGGCTATGCCCGCGACTTGCACAACCGGGTTGGTGTGCTCCATCGTGCCCAGGATACTTATGATCCGATGGATAATTTCGAACCACCGCTGTTACCCGGCGGTATATCCCTGCGGATCGACAATCACGACTGGCCTGCCAATGGTGATATCTATACCACCGACATCAAGTCCATCAATCCCGAAGGTAGCTTCTGGGATATGGAAGTTGTGGCTTCGGACAAGAAATACAGTGTCGCTCTGAATTTTGCCGGGCTTGAAGACCTGCCGGAGGAATACGACATATTCCTGATCGATAAATCGATTGGTACCGCTCAGAATCTGCGTGGCCGTCCCGATTATTACTACGCCATCGGCAGCGCTAAAAGTACCCGTAATCTGCGTTTGGTAGCCGGTACTCGGGACTTCGTGAATGCTAATAATGCAGGTGTGGCGCTCTATCCCGAATCCTACAGCCTTAGCCAGAACTTCCCCAACCCGTTCAATCCTAAGACTACCATTTTGGTATCAATAGAGGATGACGCTTTTGTTGATCTGGTGATTTACAACCTCTTGGGCGAGGTGGTAACCACTCTGGCCCGTGAAGAATATCTGCCTGCCGGTTATTATAACTATATCTGGGCCGGTAAGAACGATCATGGTCGGCGGGTAGCCAGTGGAATTTACTTCTATGTTAGTCGCATTAAATCGCCTAGTGGTAAAATGCTGCTGAATTCGACCAAGAAAATGATTCTGGTGAAATAATCTGAATTACTCGATTCTGACAAAGGGCGGTTTATCCCGCCCTTTGTTTTTTTCTGAAATGGCCGGAGATAATTTGTTACGACCGGCTGTGGTTATTTGGGCTGGTTATGTTAAATTTGGATCAACGATAATTAATAAAATTAATTAATGGGGCGCATCGTGAAACAATCCGTTAGAAATTCACTGATTACTTTAATTATTTCGTTCATTTTGATTTCACAAATTGGTTTGGCCGCCGAATTTGGCAAGATCACCCTTCCCCTCGGTAAAGTGGAAGTCCTGACGGTCGGGTCCGAAGACTGGTCCCGTGCCATGCCCCGTCAAGCTCTCAATGTGAATGACCAAATTCGTACTGCCGCCAAGTCCCGCTGTGAAATTTCACTCACCGGCGGTGGAAAGGTACGGATTGGAGAGAATTCCGAGTTGGTCCTGACTGCAGCCAATGTAAAACCCATGGTGAAGAATTTTAATGCCACCCTGAAAAAAGGTAATGTCTGGGTATCCGCTAAAGCGGCCTTCGGAGAAAAGAAAAATGTTTCAATTCGTACTCCTACCGCAGTTGCAGCTATCCGCGGTACCGTTTATCGTACCACGGCTGGTGAAGATGAGAGTTCGGTGCTGGTTTATGAAGGCAAGGTTGATGTGAATCAACCATCGAATATGGAGCAGGAACAACAGGAAACCAAGCCCGGTGGTAAGCCCAAATTCAAATTGGGTCCGGTGCAGGAAATTCAAGCACCCACCGAAGTGGCCGGTCCCTATGAAGTCAGTCTGGAAGATTGGATCACGCTGGTTGAAGGAATGCAGATCAATGTGCGAAAGGATGGTAAATATAATATGTTTAAATTCGATCAGACCGCTGACGCCGAAGATGAATTTGTCCAATGGAATAAAGAATTAGACGGACAGGAATAATATTTAAACATACAATTAATTAGGGGACGTCATGCCTGATTGGTTAAAAAGAACGGGCATTGGTGCCCTGATCGGTTTATTTGTGGGATTAGTGATTGCCATTGGCACTAATCTGGATGGTTTTTTCCTTACCTCCGTTTTAGATGGTTATGAATTCCGCTCCTATGATTCCCGCCTGAAGGCCAAGGTCGCCGGTAGCGAAGAGGCCTCCATCGATGATATTGTCATCGTTGATATTGATTTGAGTTCGGTTGAGGGTCTTGGGAATTACAAAGACTGGCCCCACGCTTACCACGGCCAGTTAATTGATGTGATCACCTCCGGTAATCCTAAGGCGATCCTTTTTGATATAATTTTTGATACAGAGAATTCTTTCGATTGGGAGTTGGTAAGCGCGCTTGTGGCCGAGAACCCTCCGCAGGCTGAAGATTTGTCGGCAGTCAGTAACCAGTTTCTGATTACGTCCGACCCTGCTTGGTTTGTTCAATCAACTGTAAACAGCGGGAAAGTCTATCATTCCCTGGTTTTCGAAGCGGCTGATACTAACACCTTTTTGTATCCCATGGAAAGCGAACCGGAAGGATATGATCACAGCCGACATATTCTGGATATTCCTTTAGAGCAGGCACAGCAACTGCCCCGGGCCGAGCGCATCGGGAATACCCACTTCGATCTTATGTCCGCCGCCCAACGGGCTGGCAGTGCTAATTTTCCCCAAGATGAAGATGGTATAATCCGGCGCGCACCAACTGCGATCTTCTTCGAGGGCCCGCAACATGTTTACCCGTCACTGGTGATGGCGGCGGCCATGGATATCCTTGATGTTCCTCTGGATGGTTTCTCCTATGATTTTGATAAACTGATCTTGACCTTGACCAACCGCGTCGGCGAAATTGTCCGGGAACTGCCCATCGACGAGCAGGGTCGTATCTACGTTAATTATTATGGTTTTTTTAAAACCTTCTATTATTTACCCTACCTGTATTGTTTCGATCCGGAGATGCTGCCACCGGAATACTGGCAGGACCGGGTTGCGATTGTTGGTTCATCGTTACCGGGCTTAATGGATTTGCGGAATACGCCGGTTCAGGAAACCTTCGCCGGGGTTGAGATCCATGCCAATGTCATGCACAGTATTTTGAATAATGAATTCATCCGGTTGGCGGATAAACAAGCTAATTTCTGGATGATTATCGCCATTTGTCTGTTGATCGGAGTGCTGGTTTCTCTGATTATTACGCGTCCGCTAATCTCCCTGATTATTCCGATTGTTGCCGTTCTGACCTGGATTGTATTTGCTTATAATCGCTTCCTGACCGGACTGATAATGTGGGAAATTGTGCGTCCGGTGATCGCCATCGGCAGCACTTATCTCGGTGTTTTCCTATATAATTTCCTGGTGTCCGAAAAGGATAAACGATTTTTAAAAGCCACTTTCGGCACCTACATTTCCCCTGAATTGATCGATCAGATGTACGAAAATAAGCAGGAACCAAAACTGGGTGGCGATGCTGGATATCACACCGCCTTTTTCTCTGATATTCAAAGCTTTTCTTCGTTTTCCGAAGTG
>JABMQW010000026.1 GCA_013203115.1 Fidelibacterota bacterium | reverse complement strand
GCCGCCCCGTGCTAAAAGTAATGCTTCGGACGGATCCCCGAGCTCTAACCTGATATGCTGGGATTGCCCCCGGCGGATACCTTCCGGCTCCTCGCCCACAAATTCCGTATCAACTTCGAAACGCCCATTCAGCACTTCCGGGTAAACTTTCATTACCGCCAGTTTGTATTGATCGCCGGCGAAAGTGAAGGTGCCGGTCTGTCCGATCGAAACTCGAGAAATGTAATATTCGTCAATATTGACTCGCAGCTTGAAGCCGTCCAGCACGTCGATCTGTCCCAACCGTTCGCCACGACTCTTGGATTCGCCGATTTCGGCGTTTAGTGATGTGAGCTGCCCCGATACGGGCGCTTTAATCGTCAGGTTGTCTAAGTTCTGTTTCACGATTTTCAGATTGGCTTCCATCCGCACCAGCGATTCTTCCAATTGTTCCAATTGCACTTCCCGGAAGGTCGAATCCTGTTGGTGGGATTCCATCGTAAGATCCCTGGTTTGTAGCAGGTAATCGTATTCATCCTGGGCTGCTTCGAACTGTTGCTGGGCGATTAAACTTTTTTCGGCCAGTTCGGCCTGGGTGTCGTAATTCCGTTTGGATTGCTTGATGCGGTAATCCAGTTCGATCAATTGTGCTTTTAGGGCCAGCCGATTTTCTTCCATGGCCAGACGGGTATTGCGCAGGTTATTGGATTGCTGGAATAATTCTGCCTCCCGGTACATGATATCCAGCAGCAGGTTGGTGTTAGCCAACCTGAGAATCGGATCGCTTTTATTCACGTAACTGCCCGCTTCCAGAAACAAGTGCTCAACCGATCCACCTTCAATGGCATCGAGATAGATGGTTTTAATTGGAATCACTGTCCCAATGACGGGAATGAATTCCTGAAAATCACCACGCTTAACAGTGGATATAACCAGTCGCTGGCGTTCGACGTTGAGGCGTGAGCTTTTATCGCTGAAGCCAATCTGGTAAATGATAAGGACACCCACGATAATTCCCCCGGCGATTCCGGTCAGCTTCTTCGGTGTCCAGCGTTTTTTCTCAATTTTGCGGTCCATTCCGTCCCCTGAATGATATGCTTATATTGATAATTATTTGCAGTAGTTAAATTTTGGTTCTTGGCGTCTTAAAATCAATGTAGGATTTGGATTTGATTTATAACGTCCCTTATGGTTTTTTAATCTTCAATGATTAATATGACTGAGTAAATATGATAAAGTTGTCAATGATCGTTACTTTGGTGAAAATCAGCAATGCACCTTCACAATATTTAGCTCTTGAATTGCACCAATGATTCGAATCGTACAGATGAAGTAAATTGATAGTTAGCAAATTAGAACAATTATCAGATTGAATCATTTTGGAGTTTTCATTGTGAGCGGATTTATTGAATTGATAGTGGGAGTAAGGCGATGAAACCTGTGGTGCTAATTGTAATGGACGGGGTTGGCTACAACGTAAACCCGGAAGGTAATGCTGTGTTAGCTGCCCGTACACCCAACCTGGATTATTACAGGGCAAATTATCCCAGGACTCTGCTGGATGCCTGCGGTGAAGCGGTGGGCTTACCGGAAGGTTTTCAGGGATCGAGTGAAGTTGGTCATTTGAGCATGGGTGCCGGTCGGATCGTGGAACAGGAATTAAAACGGATCAATGATAAGTTAACCGATGGCTCTCTTTATGCCACCGACCGTTGGCAGGGAATGATGACAGCCTGGAAAAGCAACCAATCCCAGTTTCATTTGTTCGGGCTATTACAGGATGAAGGCGTCCATGCCCACCAGGATCATTTGTTCAAATTCATGCGCCAGGCTCGTATGGAGAATCCCGACGGCCGGATAGTAGTGCATCCGTTCCTTGATGGCCGGGACACACCACCCCGTAGCACTCTGGAATGTTTCGGTTACCTGCGGCAGGTCATGACTGAAGTCGGCAACTGCACGATCGGTACGATAATGGGGCGCTATTATGGCATGGATCGAGCTCGCAATTGGGAATTGACCGATCAGGCTTATCACTATATTGTAAATGGAGCAGGGCGCCGGGCTGCCAATCCGGAGCAGGCCATCGAAGCATCCTATGCCAGTGATAAAACACCATCCGGTGTGCCTATGTTCGATGAATACATTTTACCCCACACCATTGGCGATTACACCGGTGTCAAAGATGGCGATGTAATACTGCATACCAACTATCGCCAGGACCGGGCGATCCAGTTAACGATGGCGTTTGTCGATCCGGATTATCCTGGGAAGCTGGAACGGAAGCCGCTGGTGACCTATGTAGGTCTGACCCGTTATTATGATGAGTTTGATAGTTTTCTGTTGGGTAGCTCTGATGACGGCAATGAGAAACTGGAAAACCTGGCCGGTGAAATCATTTCCAAAGCCGGGATGCAGCAATTACGGATCGCTGAAACCCAGAAATTCCGTCATGTAACCAGCTTTTTCAACGGCAAATCAACCACCCCATCTCCAGGTGAAGATCAGGTTGACGTGCCCAGCCGCTTTGACCCCGCCACTTTTGCCCTGCACCCGGAAATGGAAGCTTACAACGTCACCACTGAATTGCTGCAGCGGCTGGAGGATAATCCCTATTCATTTATTCTGGTTAATTACGCCAACGGCGATATGGTGGGACACACCGGTGAATTTGAGGCCGCCAAAAAGTCAGTGGAAATTGTCGATGAAAATGTGGGGAAAATTGTAGATCGGGTTTTAGAATTGTGCGGCAAGATCTTGCTCACCGCCGATCACGGTAATTCCGACCAGATGATCGATTATGCCACCGGCCAGTCCCGCACCAGTCATTCCCTAAATCCGGTGGAATGCTTTTACATCGCTGCTAATGCGGACCAATATTCTATGGTTGAGCACGGAATTCTACCAAGCATCGGACCAACGCTAATAAAACTGTTGGGGCTGAAAATACCGATGGAAATGACAGCGGAGGGTTTACTGTCTGCGAAGTGATCTTTAGTACTTTTTTTCAACACGAAGGCACCAAATACACAAAGGACACGGATAAAATTTTAGCTGGATTGAGCTGTGATCTGATATTTTAGTCATTTATCCTCGTTACACCGCTCCTGCGGTGTAATGCACCGATAGGGTTACAACGCAGGAGCGATGCAACCAGTGAACACAGGCTGACTTCATATTTGCAGTGTCTTCACCGCTCAAAGCTTTGCGCTCCATGCTTCTTGTTCTTCCTTCACTTTACCCGTAACAACTCCCGTTTTAATTGCCATTGGGGTGTGAAAAAACGTCGGTAAACCAACGCCAGCACCAGAATATTCATCATGGTGGCGGTGGTGACCCACATGTACATGATCATAATCTGATAACGGACGGCGATTAGTGGGTCAATTCCGGAGAGGATCTGCCCGGTCATCACACCGGGGAGCTGTACCAGTCCCACGGTCATCATGGCGTTAACGTTGGGCAGTAATGCCGCTTTCACCGATTCGCGCAGGGCGTCCTGGATGGCAGCCCTCGGAGGCGCTCCCAGACTTAGGAGCATCTCAATTTCTTTTTCCCGGTGATTTATTTCAGCGATGAAGCGATTCACCGTTAAAGTGGCGGAGTTGAGGCCGTTTCCAATAATCATTCCTGCAATTGGTATCATAGCATAAGGATAATACCAGGGTTGAGTATGTAGAATAAACTGCAAAATCAATCCCAGAACTAAAAATACCGTGATTAGCATTGATCCAGCGAGAATCAGGAAATAGTTGGGGATTGGGTGCGAACGCTGGCGGCTATAACCCTCGTAGGCGGCAATCAGAATCATCATCAGGACCAGTCCCACCATAAAAATCCAATTGTCCTGGCGGAAAAAATAGGTCAGCACGTAACCCATTAACGTTAACTGAACAAAAGTACGAATAGTACCGATCAGCAGGGTCTTGCCAAGGTCGATTTTCCACCAGCGGATTAAGGCAAAGGCCATGACCATTAGCACCAGCGAAACCAGCACATCGGTCCAGGTTATGGCGTAAAAGGAGTTTTCCATCAGCGCTCCTCTGCCAGATAGGCCTGTAATTGGGCTGATGTCGGACGATCCAGAATTGTCACTGGCCCGTCTTCGGCGATCTGACCCTCGTGCAGGAAAACAACTCTTTCGGCAAAGCGGCGTACTAAGGTGGGATCGTGTGAAACCATGATGCAGGTTAGGTTCATTTCCCGATGTAATTCAGCCACCCGCCGGATTATCCGGTGAGCCAAGGTGTGATCCAAGCTGGCGGTAGGTTCATCCAGCAATAGGACCTGGGGCTGGTTAAGTAGTACCCGCGCCAGCGCCAAACGCTGTTTTTCGCCACCGGATAACGAACGAGCATCCATGTGCATATCTATCGACTTTAAACCAACTTTATCGAGGGTAGCCAATAAATCCAGGTCTGAAAGCGGCTTGATCGGTTTTTCCCAACGTTGACAAATGGTCAGATTTTCATGCACACTACCGGCAACCACAACTGGTTCCTGGAATACCATTCCCACTTGCTGTCGCAGGAGTCGGATGTCCCAGTCTTCAATACTTTTACCGCGATAATCCAAGATACCCGCTGTTGGTGAATCCAAACTATTGAATAGTCGCAGCAGGGAGGTTTTACCGGATCCGGATGGTCCCAGCAAAGCCAGAAACTCGCCGGATAGAATTTTCAGCGATATACCCTTCAGGATTTGCACCCCTTCAATATCCCGGGATAGCTGGTTTAATTGATATAGGTAATTAGTTTCCACGGCTGAAACTACAGCCAAAATTAATTTGAATATATAAAAATGGCAGTCAGTCACAGAAATGTTTAATCCTTTGCGAGTAACAGTTAAATTCTCAACAGTTTATTTGTGACTAAGGTGGCGGAGCTGCGCTTAGTTATTGATTAATTATGATACACAAATATAATGCTTAATAAAAAAATACTGGTGACCTGTTGTGCCGGATTTATTGGGTTTCATGTAGCCCAGCATCTTTTGCTAAACGGATATTCGGTTGTAGGTCTGGATAATCTTAATGATTATTATGATGTGCGCCTAAAAAAAGCGCGGTTGGAGCAGCTTGGGATAAAACAGCAGAATATTGATTTTCACCAAATGATTACCAGTTCGGATAATCAGGATTTTAGATTTACTCGGCTGGACCTATCTGATAAAAACAGTATCGAGGATTTATTCAATGCAGAAACATTTAGTTATGTGATACATCTCGGCGCTCAAGCAGGTGTCAGACATTCGTTAGACGATCCACATACTTATATAAATACAAATATTACTGGCTTTCTAAATGTATTGGAAGGTTGTCGGGAAAAGGCTGTGGATCACTTGGTTTTTGCCAGCAGTTCATCGGTTTATGGATTGAACCAGAATACGCCTTTTTCGGCCAACAATGGGGCAGACCACCCGCTGAGCCTTTATGCGGCGACGAAGCGATCTAATGAATTAATGGCACATACCTATAGTCATATATTTGGAATTCCGACGACTGGTTTGATGTTTTTCACAACTTATGGTCCCTGGGGACGACCAGATATGGCACTGTTTAAATTTACTAAAGCAATTATCACCGGTGATCAAATTGAAGTATACAATCATGGCCGAATGGACGGGACTGGAAGTAGTAGCCTTTTTTGATGATGATGCCTTTCTAAGGGATCAGAAAATTGAGGACATTCCAGTGGTTAATAACCTGGATGAATTGCCAATTTTTGTAGTAAACAATGAAATCGACCAAGTCTGGATGGCCCTGCCTCTGCGTGCCGATGAACGATTGAAATCCACTATTGCCTCAATTCATGAATTATCTTCGGCCGAAGTCCGCATGGTTCCTGATATCTATGATTTTCCCCTGCATAATTATTCTGTTTCGGAAGTGGCTGGTCTGCCGGTTCTAAACCTGACCGACTCTCCCATGTTCGGTATCAATCGCGTTGTGAAAACAATGGTTGATATTTTACTGTCCACGCTGGCGCTGATAGTCCTTTCGCCGCTTTTGCTACTGATTGCCGTTGGGGTTAAGCTTAGTTCGCTCGGTCCGGTGTTGTATCGTCAGGAACGGGTGAGCTGGAACGGAAAGCGGTTCAACATGCTGAAATTCCGTTCGATGCCGGTTGCTGCCGAAGACCAGACTGGCCCCCAGTGGACCAAAGCCACTGACCACCGCGCAACCTGGTTCGGAAGTCTACTGCGCCGTACCAGTCTGGATGAATTACCACAGTTTTTCAATGTGCTCAAAGGTGATATGTCTATCGTTGGCCCACGCCCGGAGCGGCCGGTGTTTGTGGAACAATTCCGGTCTGAAGTTCCGGATTATATGCAGAAGCACTTAGTGAAAGCGGGCATTACCGGTTGGGCGCAAGTAAACGGTTGGCGCGGTGATACCGATCTTAAAACCCGTATTGAATACGATCTGTATTACATTGAGAACTGGGCGGTCTGGTTTGACCTTAAGATCATGTTTTTAACATTATTTAAAGGATTTATAAGTAAGAACGCTTACTAGCTTGTTTTAAAAATCGTCACAGTTTTCAGCACTGTGACGAGTATTTATATAGAATTAGTTGAAAAGGGCGCCGCGGCGCCCTTTTTCTGCTATATGAATATTGCTTATTTCAATGCCAACCGGGCAATCGATTCGCCAATCGCCAGTGAGGCAGTGGCAGCCGGAGATGGAGCATTCAGGATATTGATCATCCGTTCACTTTGGGTAATAACGAAATCATCACTAAGCTGGCCATCACTATAGAGCGCTTGAGCCCGCACCCCAGCTCCGCCTGGTTCCAGATCGCTGCCGGTGATCTCGGGAATCAGTTTCTGTAAAGTTTTACAAAGGCCGGTTTGAAAAAGGAACGGTATATCTCGCCCATTCCCATTTTCCAGAATTTTCTGGCCATACCCCAGAAAGCAGAATAAGTCAGGATCTCCAACAATTCCGTCAGATTGATATCGCTTTTACGGTAACCTTCCCGGGCGAAGGCCAGAACGGCGTTGGGTCCTGCTTCCACCTTCCCATCGATTCCCCGCGTATAATGCACACCGAGGAATGGGAAACTGGGATCGAGTACAGGATAGATCAGATTTTTCACTAAGTAGTGACTTGCCGGCTTGATGAGCAGCCTGTGATGCTTCCTTATCAATAATAAGTAATTTAAGGTCCGGTTGCAGTTCCAATAACTTTATGCCGGTGGACAGCCCGACGATGCCAGCGCCGACTATGGTGATATCGTAAACCATTTATTCTTCCGGAAATCCTACACCCAGTTTAATAATATGTTTAGCTTTGGTTTTATCAATCGTGTTCCTGGTGTCTATGATAAGTTGCGCCTTTTCCCGGATCAGCCGATAGTCGATATTGCTGTGGGCGGTGAGAATAACCACAGCATCGAAACCTTGAATGGAATTAGGGGATATGTTAGACAGGCTGGTTTTCGAATCACCGTTCCATTTAATCATTGGCACAAAAGGATCGTAATAATCAACTTCGGCGCCTTGATTTTCCAGCAGACGTAAAACGTCCAGGGCTGGGGATTCGCGCACATCGTCAATATCCTTTTTATAGGCGATTCCGATTAACAGCAGTTTACTGCCATTAATTGCTTTTTTAAATTGGTTTAAGCCAGTACTGACCAGATCGACCACATGATAAGGCATATTGGTATTGATTTCACCGGCCAATTCGATGAAGCGTGCTTTATAATCCAATGACTTCAGTTTCCAGGCCAGGTAGTGAGGATCAATGGGAATACAATGACCACCGAGACCGGGTCCAGGTACAAATTTCATATAACCGAAAGGTTTGGTATTGGCTGCTTCGATTACTTCCCAAACATCCACACCCAGTTTTTCACAGATGATAGCCATCTCGTTCACCAAACCGATATTAATCGAGCGGAAAGTGTTTTCCAGCAATTTGACCAACTCGGCTGATTCAGGTGATGATACCGGCACAACTTTGTCAATGACGCGGGAGTATAACTCGGTACCGAATCCGGTGCAGGTCGCGGTGATGCCACCGATCACTTTAGGCGTATTTTTTATCTGGTAATCAGGGTTGCCCGGATCGACCCGCTCCGGTGAGAAACACAGGAAAAAATCCTGCCCAACTTTCAGACCGGTTTCTTCTTCGAGGCGTGAGAGGATCAGGTCACGAGTTGTACCGGGGTAGGTGGTGCTTTCCAGTATGATGAAAATATCCTTATGTAGATATTTAACTAATTCATCCAGTACGGCTACGATATAAGATACATCCGGGTCTTTCAGTTTATTCAGCGGGGTGGGTACACAGATGGTAACCACGTCAATATTTCGGATAACAGCAAAATCAGTTGTGGCAGAAAACCGTTTTTCTGCCACTTGCTGCTTGAAAAATTCGTTATTGACATCCTGAATATAATTTTCACCAAGATTCAGTGTAGCGACTCGCTTTTTATCAATATCAATTCCCGTAACCCGGTATCCGGAACGGTTGAATTCCATTGCCAGCGGTAATCCTACATACCCCAGACCCACTACACCAATTGTAGCGGTTTTATTTTTAATTTTTGATAGTAATAATTCAGACACAATAATCACCTTTCTTGATTAGCGGCCAATCTTTGAGTTAGTCTTTATAAATGGACGTGAAATTAGTTTAATGGCTCGATAGAGTTCTATATAATTAAGCTGTATCGAGGGCTGGAAAGAAATATTATGATATATTTTGACGGGAATCACTCGCAGCGGTATTTCGCACAACTCCACAGCGCAGCAATCCCGTCCCACCAGCGGATTTTTTTCCCATCCTCAACAGATCTTCGTACATAACTGATGGGCACTTCCCGGACGCGGCAATTCAGTTTATATAGTTTGGCCGTAATCTCAGCATCGATACCAAAACCATTCGATGAAAGTCGCATTCCCTTGAATAGCTTGGTCGGAACAACTTTATAACAGGTGGATATATCGGTCAGGTTACCGCCATTCAGAATATTGGCAAAAGTAGTCAGGGAGCGGTTACCAATGGTATGCCAGGTGTGCGGTAATTCACGTTCCAGAAAGCGGCTGCCATAAATGGCGTCGGCGGTCCCATGCTGGAGGGGTTCGATCAGGGTTAGATAATCATCGGGATGATATTCCAGATCGGCATCCTGCAGAATGACGTAGTTACCCTTGATCAACGGGATGGCTGATCGCACTGCCGCGCCCTTGCCCATCCGCTGGGAATGGTGGATTAATTCAATTCCTTTGATTCCCTGTAGTAGTTCGGCAGATCCATCAGTTGAACCATCATCGATGACTATGATCTGTGTAGCAATAGATACTGCTTGAACCCGGCGAATCAGCTCAGCGCAGGTTTGCAGTTCATTATAAATCGGTATGAGTACGGTTAGTAACAATGCGGCTATCAGTTTGATATTATAGATGTATGGTTTACATTAAATTACAAAGTATAACCGATATTTCATGCTTGAAACTTAGTGCAGAAATATATGATTGCGTGTTATCCCTACAAGAAGAATAGGTCAAGTCCTAAAAGTTCTGTAAAATGGTTCAAGCGGCCACAGTCTCCGGTTGTTTTGGTTTTTTAGTATTCAACTTATATTCTTCGTGATCTAGCAGGCTCATATCCAAGTATTGCCGACCAGTTATCCATTCCTCAGATTGCTCCATACAAAGAGCACCAATGAGGCGGGCAGCTGAGTCCCGGTTCGGAAAGATACGGATCACATTGGTCCGACGCTTTATCTCTTGATTGAACCTTTCAAGACCATTGGTGGTTCTAATCCTGCGCCGGTGCTGTAATGGAAAGTTCAGACAGGTAAGGGCATCTTCACCATCATTTTCAAGCATATCAGCGACCTTGGGATATGTAATTGTTAAATCGTCGATTAACTGCCTTAAACGAATAAGTCCAGTCTGTTTATCCGGAGCTTGAAAGATATCGTCCAGGCGTTGTTTGATCCAGTCTTTATCCTTATTTCTAACCTTATCTAATATATTCTTCTTGAAGTGAACCTGGCAGCGTTGCCACTGTGTTCCGGGAAAGTTCTTTCCAACAGCTGAT
>JABMQW010000205.1 GCA_013203115.1 Fidelibacterota bacterium | reverse complement strand
TCGATTTTAGATTTTAGAAGTTTTGATTGCCAATTGCTTGGAGCAGTATTAGACTTCTTAAATCAAACTTCGTTAATCCTTGTTGGTTATTGAATTACGAACAAGGAACATCGATTTTAGATTTTGGAAGTTTTTAGATTCATCATAAACTGGGAGGAGAAATGCAGAAACATGATCTGGAAGATCGTTTAGTAGATTTTGCTGTGCTCATTATTGAGCTTTCAAATCAACTACCTAATAATGAAGCAGGCAAACACTTAAAAGGACAGATAATCAGATCAGCTACATCCGCAGCGCTGAATTATGGTGAAGCTCAGAGTGGTGAATCCCGAAAAGACCTTATTCATAAAATAAAAATTGTACTTAAAGAATTACGGGAAACATTTGTCGGATTGAAAATCATTCAGCGAGCCGCATTAATCAAAACAGATGAAAAATTAACTTCCGCACTTTCGGAAAATGATCAGTTGATTTCCATTTTCGTAAAAAGTGTCGAAACCGCTCAGAAAAACCTGTGTAAGAACTAACTGATACTTCACAAATCAAAAATCGTTAATCCTTGTTGGATATTCAAAATGATGTTACCGAATTATAACTACCATAAGGGGATGTGATGGCAAAGACCAAAATACGAGTCATCGATGCTTATGTATTTCGCAGAACTGATGCTGGCCTGAAATTTCTGCTGCTCAAACGTAATGTGAATAAAATTTATGAACATCTATGGCAGGGGGTGGCGGGGAAGATCGAAGCCGGTGAAAAAGCCTGGCAGACCGCCATCCGGGAATTGAAAGAAGAAACAGGACTGGTACCCAAGCGGTTATTTGTGGTGGATCATGTCAGCAGTTTTTATGAGGTTCATGGCGACCGGATTAATCTGATACCGGTGTTCGGGATTGAAGTTGAAACCGATCAGGTCATTCTTTCCAAGGAACATTCCGATTATCGCTGGGTTGACTTGGAAAATGCTCTGCAACTGCTGATATGGCGCGGCCAGCGGACCGGTATTAAAGTTGTCTACGACATGATTATATCTGGCGATGACCGGCTGCGTTGGTCGGAAGTTAAATAAGTGTTAAGGTGTTAAAGTGTTTGGGTATGGGGAGCATAGAGCGAAGAGCCAAAAGATTAGAATAGACAATCATTGGTAAGTAGGAGAAAAAATGTTAGAAATAGGAATACAAGCCCCCGATTTTACTCTGCAGGACGCTGATGGTAATTCAGTATCCCTGAGCGATTACAGTGGGAATAAAGTATTGTTATGGTTTTTCCCCAAGGCCAGCACTGGTGGCTGAACACGGGAAGGCCAGGGATTCCGGGATGAATTCCAACAATTTGAAGCGAAAAATATTGCCATATTGGGGATGAGCGCTGACTTACCGGCAAGACAGAAAAAATTCGTCGAAAAAAATGGTTTCCAGTATCCTCTGCTTTGTGATGAGGGAAAGGATACCTTGCGGGCTTATCAGGCTTGGGGGCCCAAAAAGATGGCCGGTCGGGAATACGAAGGTATTTACCGTATATCTTATCTGATTGATGAAGCTGGTAAAATTGAAAAGGCATATCCGAAGGTAAATACCAAATCGCATGCCCTTGATGTTTTGACGGATTTATAAATCAATAAATGATCATTGTAGGGACAACTCTCAAGAGTTGTCCCCACGACTGTAAGTCATTTATCAAGGTATATTAACGGATATTCATATCCGTCTGATAGATTGTTTTTGTTTTGTAAATGGGTCTGCACATACTGACCGCAATTGCTGCCAATCAGATTTTCTTCTGATTCTCCGATACTGACAATTACATCGTATCCGGCCTGACGCAGATTGGTCATTATTTCTAATTCATCCGAATTATTGTTTGGGTCGATCCCGGTTGATAAATCATTCGCTTGTGCGCGATAGGTAGGGTTAAGTGGTGTGATTTTTATGATAAAAATAGCGTTGTCAAAATATCGTAGCAATGTCTCGGGCTCAATTATGGTAGTGCTGGTCAGGACAAAATTCAAGGTGATTTTACGATCGCCGGGTTGATAAAATTTACGGCCGTAGCGGGCAATTTTTTCAAAGCCCCATTTTTTTATCGGAATCAGTTCATCTCTCTGATCGGTGTCAGTCGAATGCAATGAAAACTGTAATTGAAAATTTCCTTTATTATACTGTGCTCGCTTCACCAGCAATAATTCATTGAAAAAATTGTCGGTACTGTTCGGGGCAATTGTGGATATTGATGGCATTAATCCGGGAGCATCAATCAGGTTAGGTAAATTCTGCAGCAGAGATAAAACATTCGGATTGAAGGCCGGTTCTCCCATCCGTGAGAACTGGATCTTAAATTGTTTGGATGGTATCTTGCCGTCCGGAAACCGTTTCCGAATCAGGAAACAGATCTGAGCGAGCAGCTCTTGTTCGGAAAGGCAGCCTTTGTAATAATAGCCTGCGTCACAAATCGGACATCCGACGGGACAGCCATACAGGGTGGAGATTACCAACACCCATTTTTCTTTCCGTGATAGCGGTGGCTGAATTGCTTCGACAAATTCGATCAGGTGCTCATTACCGATATCAGCAAGATAAACCGTAGCAATTTTATCATTTTGTGTAAATCCGATAATTTTCATTACACCGGTTCTCGGCTATTTTTATAGATGGTCATGGCGGCTTTGATGCCGTCAGCCACCGCGATAGTGGATTGACGCATCAACCCGTTTTGGACGTCACCGGCAAAATATAATAACCCGTTACTTCGTAATTGTGATTTCTCGGCAATAATTCTTTCCGATAGAAAACTGCGCTCCGGCGTTCTACCGATTGCAAAAACCAGGCAAGTGGCTGAGATGTCGATCTTACCGGAGGGCGATTTACAGCTCAGGTACAGACCGCCACCGGGAGCCGGATTTATTTGTGTGACGGTGATATTTTCACGATATGTGATGGCAACCACGGATTGGACGCGTCGCCAAAGCAAAGGTAGACATTTTACCCGGGAACCGCGGTTTAGTAAAATCACCCGGTTCTGTCGGGCCAGGTTCAAGGCATAGTCAAAGGCGGCATCCCCGGCGCCGACGATCACGATTTGCTTTCCTTTTAAATCTTTCAGGGCGTAGACATCGTAATACACTTGAGTTCGGATATTCTTTTTAATGGGAATTTCCGAAATTTTTGGTCTGGTACCGGAGGCCAGTATAACATATTTAGCTTTTATTTTACGGTTGCTGGTGCTGACGGAAAAAAGATTATCGGTATAATCGATCTTTGAAACTGTTTCAAAACAGACTGTAATCCCGGCTGATTGCAAGTGAGCCATGAATTGTTTAACCAGATTGGGGCCGGTGATTCCTTTGGGAAACCCGGGGTAATTCTCCACCAAATTGGCATTCACGAGCAATCCGCCGATTTGGGCTTTCTCAAAAACAATTGTTTTAAAATCGTAACGCCGACACTGAATAGCGGCGGCGATTCCAGCCGGTCCGGCACCGATAATGGCTACCTCAATCAGCTTCATTTTTCGTTTGCTGATCAATGATTTGATCAATTAAAACCGGAGTGGCAAACCCGTGGGCTAGATTAAGCAGGGTGCCATAATGGAATTGCTCATTGTAAGTAGCGGTTCCATCAATGGTAAAGACTACTTCGTATCCGCGCATGAAAGCTGAGCGGGCGGTAGACTCACAGCACAGGTGAGTCATTACACCGGTAATAATAACGCGGCTTACATTCCGTCGCTTCAGCAACGTATTCAATTCGGTTTGATGGAATGCATCGTACTGACTTTTAATTAAAATTGTCCCGGTAACTCGGTTCAAGGCACTCGTGATCCGGCTGCGAGGATTATTTTCCATAATCATATTCCGCCACCAGTGTTTCATTGGTCCGGCGTTTTCCAGTGTATTGAGATGACGGGTGAAAATCACCGGTTGGCTGGCGGCACCGAATAGGTTTATCAGCCGGTTAATACCCGGTATAATAGCTGGCGCACTGGGAATATAGGCTTGGGAATCCGGTGACAGAAAATAATCCTGCATATCCAGCACTAACAGGGCACAATCATGTGGGATATTTGGTACAGGTCGTATGAAAATAGTGGTAGCGATGCGTTCTAACATTTTACCGGATTTGGCTTGAATTGTTTTGGCTGTAAAGTAAGTCGATTTCAACGGTCGCTTGTTTCCGGTTGGACTAATCAAGATATAAGTATTGCAAACATAGTATTAATTATCATTACCCTGTCCGGAATTGTTGATTAACAATCCTTCTGTAGTGAACACAAGTTCATTTAAAGCATCACCCAGATAGCCCATCATTACCGAATGACCTTTTATCAGCAGCCGGTCATCATTGACCCGCTTGATCTCAGTCATCAGGACGGGTGTTCCACCCACCTGCGCTACGGCGGTGTTTTCCGGTACTATCAAAATCCGGGGAGGATTGTCTTTGTCGGTATTATTTGGATTATTTGTAACAAGGAAGTCAGGTTTATCAAATTGATCCATCCGGCCGATGTAAATATCGCCGGCAGTATGATTCAGCTCAATCCCGGCATAGATCGGTAACAGCAATTGCAGTACCGCCCAAATTGTCGAGTTGGCCGGTAAATTCACGGTCAGAGATTTAGTATCGTTGGAAATAATTGTTAGGTGAACACCATTGGTGTTGATCAACAAATTATAGTGACTTAAACGCACCCCTTTTCCGTTAAACCAGTAAACCAGTGCCTCATCGCTCAGGAGGGCTTTATGTTTTACCTGATATTTATCCGACAGTTCCCGGCAGGCTGCGGTAATAAATCCGGGCGCTGTAAATTCAATTGTAGCAGCCGGATTGGGGTTGTTGCCAATAATCAATTTGGGTTTGGTGGCAGTAATTGCCCCGTCGATATCATCATCCCCCACCAAAACCAGTACCGCCCCAACGCTCCAAATTCCAAAAGCTAATATTTCCGCTTCCGGTGAAGGGCAGTTGACCAGCAGAATGCGGTCGTTGTTTGAAATGTTTTTACTCTCCAGCCAGTTGGCGGTCCGATCAATGCGTTGTAATAAATTGGCATAAGTAATCTCTTGTGGGCCGTACCAAATCCGCTTTGCTAATTTGATGTTCTGTCCTTCGATAAGTGTACCGAGATTGGGGTAAGGAATCATATATTCAATCGGTTCCACTGAGCCACAACATTGTGCCTGATAGATGCGATCTTGTAAATCACTAGTGCTGATCATGGAGTCGAAATTACAGTTGAAAAAGTGTTAATGTGCTAATGTGCTCAATTGTTAAGTTGGCAAGTGCGGGTGTGATGATGAGCCGAGTCGTATTGTGAATTATCAGTAAAAAATATATATAATCTCTGTGCTCTCTGCTCCTCTGTGGCTAATGACCATTGACCAATGACCAAAAAAGCCCATACCCCTAGAGGAGAGTATGGGCTTTGGTAAATCTCCAGTTAGTCGATTGGTTCGAAGCGGGCTTGGAAGAAGCGCAGGTAGTCCGGTTCGTAGGTGAAGCGGAGTCCTTTGATGCTGTCTCGGCGAGCATAGACATCGGCAATCGATTCGGCGGTGACATCCATGTGGGACTGAGTGTAGACCCGGCGTGGTAGGGTAACCCGAACCAGCTCCAGTTTGGGCCGATTGTGTTCACCAGTATCCTTATTGCGCCCGCCGGAAACAATACCTCTTTCCATCGTACGGATACCGCCCTCAATGTATATCTCCGCTGCCAGGGTTTGGGCCGGGAGTAGGTCCTGCTCCAGATTGGGCAGGAATTTCTTGGCATCGATGAAAACACCGTGACTGCCGATAGGCAGCACAATCGGAACACCAAATTCCAGTAGTTTCTCACCAAGATATTGGGTCTGGCCCACGCGGGCTCGTATGTGGTCATCCTGTACCGATTCAGCAATACCGATCGCAACAGCTTCCATATCACGGCCGGCCATGCCACCATAGGTATGGAGACCTTCGTACACCACGACCATGTTTTGCGCCTTACGATAGATATCCTCATCATTGGTGGCCAGAAAACCGCCGATATTGACAATCGGATCTTTTTTGGCACTCATGGTGGCGTGATCGGTCAGGGTGCAGATTTCATAAACGATTTCCGCCACCGATTTACTGGAATAGCCTTCTTCACGGATTTTGATGAACCAGGCATTTTCTGCTACCCGGGTCATGTCATGGACAATTGGAATATTATATTTTTGAGTCAGTTTCCGTACTTCTTTCAGATTAGCCATTGAAATAGGTTGTCCGCCGGCCATGTTTACCGCGGTGGCGATGGCCACGTAGGGAATTCGCTCGACACCGACTTTATCAATCAGAGCTTGGAGTTTGGCGAGATCCACATTTCCTTTGAAGGGAAACTCATTTTCGGTGTCGTGGGCTTCATCGATGATAATATCGACAAAAGTGCCACCGGCCAGTTCCTGGTGCAGACGGGTGGTAGTGAAATACATGTTCCCGGGAATGTAGTCACCGTCTTTGATTATGGTCTGGGAGATCAAGTGCTCGGCCCCGCGGCCTTGGTGGGTAGGCACCAGATATTTATAGGAATAATAATCCTGGATCGCTTTTTCCAGATGATAGAAATTACGGCTGCCAGCATACGCCTCGTCGCCCAGCATCATCCCGGCCCACTGACGGTCACTCATGGCATTGGTGCCGCTGTCAGTCAGCAGATCGATATAGACATCGCGTGATTTTAGCAGGAAGGTGTTATAACCCGCTTCTTTAATAGCCGCGAGGCGTTCTTCTCTGGTGGTCATCCGCAAATGCTCTACCATTTTAATTTTCCAGGGCTCGGCCCAGGAACGTCGTTCAGTCATTATAATACCTCATAGAAGTGTTAAAGTGTTAAGGTGATAAAGTGTTTGGGTGCTCGGGTGTTAAAGTGTGAGTTGTACGCTCTGCTCTTCGCTCTTTTCTCTTTACTCTTCACTATTTCAAAGATTGAAACAGACTACTTTCGGCTCGGTCATTTCCTGTAAAGCAAATTTGATTCCTTCCCGGCCCAGACCGCTACGTTTGACGCCGCCAAAAGGCATAAGATCAACCCGGTAGTCAGTGGAATCATTGACGATCACACTGCCTACGTCCAGATTCTTAATGGCGTGGAAAGCCTGGTTCAGATCTCGGGTAAAAATGGCACCATGCAATCCGTAGTTGACCGCATTGGATTTGGCGATGGCTTCATCCAGGGTTTTAACCGGGTAAAGGTTGACCACCGGTCCAAAAACCTCCTGGCAATCCAGTTTGGCTGAAGACGGCATTTTTTCAAATACGGTTGGTTGTACGAGCGTTCCTTTCCTGGTACCGCCAGTTAACAATGAAGCTCCTTTTTCGACTGCCTCATTAACCCACTCGATGACCCGAATAGCTTCTTTTTCGGTAATCATTGGTCCCATATCCGTATCTTCATCCAATTGGAATCCGGTCTTGTATTTTTTTGTGCGCTCCACAAATTGGTCACGAAATTGTTCGTAAACCGCCTCCTGGATATAGATGCGTTGGACGCCAATACAATTTTGACCAACAGCCCAGAAGGCGCCGGAAACACAGGATTCCACTGCATTATAAAGGTCACAGTCATCCATCACAATCACTGGTGAATTTGAACCCAACTCCATTCCGACTTTTTTCAGGCCGACCTTTTTCATGATTTCCTGGCCGGTTTCCACACCGCCGGTGAAAGAAACCATCCGCACCCGTTCATCGGAAACCAGCGCGTCGCCGATCTGGTTGCCGTGACCGGTGACCACCGACAAAATTTTTCCCGGTAGACCGGCATCCAGAAGAATCTCAGCCAGTTTCAGGGCTGATAATGGTGTGACGGTGGCTGGTTTCAGTACCACTGAATTTCCGCCGGCGATGGCTGGTCCCAGTTTGTGCGCAACCAGGTTCAGCGGATCATTGAAGGGTGTAATCGCCGCAATCACACCAATCGGGAAACGGTAATAATATCCGACCCGGTTTTCCGACCCCTCGGCACTGTCAAAAGGTAGTGTTTCGCCGCAAATGCGTCGGGCTTCTTCGGCCGAGATTGTCATCGTATTGATAGCGCGATCGACTTCCTTGCGGGCTTCTTTGATTGTTTTGGAACCTTCGGTAGCGATCGTTTTGGCCAGCTCATCGAAGCGGGTTTCCATAATCTGGCAGGCTTTTTTCAGGATGCTGATCCGTTGGTGTACCGGCAGGTTACGATTGATTTCGTAACCTTCGACTGCGGCCGCGATAGCGGCTGAAATATCCTGACTGGTGCCGGCCGGTACCGTATCAATCAATTGGCCGTCAAATGGATTGATTACAGGGATTGTATCAGATTTAGCGATCCAGTTGCCGCCGATTAATATTTTCATATTTCAGTCCCTCCGTGTTTAAGTTTTAAATTAGTGCCAGACAGTGCTTAAGATCGTCTAGTAAATCATTTACATCTTCGCAGCCGACCGATAAACGCACCAACCCGTCGGTGATGCCGGCTTTTTCCTTGGACTTGGCGTCCATGCCGGCATGGGTCATTGATGCCGGATGTTGAATCAGTGATTCGTAACCGCCCAGGGATACGGCCAAGGTCGGTATTTCCACATTGTTCATGATTGTCCGTCCGGCTTCACCGCCACCCTTGACTTCGAAACTAATCATGAAACCAAAGCCTTTCATTTGATCCAAGGCTAATTGATGTTGTGGATGGGATTGCAGGCCGGGATAGCGAACCCATTCCACCTTGGGATGGCCCTCTAGAAATCCTGCTAATTTCTGCGCATTGGACTGTGCTTTCTTAACCCGCAGAGCTAATGTTCGCAGGCCGCGCAATACCAGCCAGGACTGATGGGGATCCATAGTACCACCCATAGAATGGAGGACGCGTCGCACCTGTAAGTGCAATTCTTCATTCCGGCTGATGATAATTCCGGCCACCACATCGGTATGGCCATTCAATGCTTTAGTCATGCTGTGGATCACGATATCGGCGCCGAAGTCGAAGGGGCGCTGCAAAACCGGCGTCATGAAAGTATTATCTACTACCAGTAAAGCGCCGTGTTTGTGAGCAATATCGGCACAGGCCTGGATATCGGTCAATTTGATCGTTGGGTTAGCCGGTGTTTCGATGTAAATCAGTTTGGTATTCACGCGTAGGTGTTTTTTGATTTCTTCCGGGTTAGCGGTGTCAACGAAATTATACTTAACACCAAAGCGGGAGAATTCCTTTTCCACAACTACCCGGGAAGGGCCGTAAACCGAATCGGTACTGACAATGTGCGCGCCTTGCTCGAGGAAAGTCATGAACACGGTGGTGATGGCGGCCATTCCGGAGGCCGTGGCTAGTGCACCATACCCGCCTTCCAGCGTGGCGACCGCTTCTTCCAGAGTATTAATTGTGGGGTTACCGATCCTGGTATAGATATACCCATCTTCTTCACCGGCGAAGCGCCGGGCGCCCTGGTTTGCTGATTCAAAACTGAAAGTGGAAGTCTGATAGATCGGTGGTGCCGCACTACCGTAGGTTCGATCTGGATTGGTTCCGCAGTGGGTCACTTGGGTATCAATTCCTTTGTTCTGTATATCTTTCATTTGTTTCCCGCTATTTTTTTATTAGTTAATGGTTTGTTCTGTCAATCTGCAACAGATCGGTCAAGATTGAAAACCCGGTTTCGATTCGCCCGGCTCCTGCCCCTACAATTGTGATATCGCCCAGCAAGTCAGTGGTAAAAGTTAAAGCATTAGTGGCGTCCATAATACCGGCCAGGGGATGCGTTAAGGCGATTTTTTTCGGTTTAACGGATGCTTTGATACCGGAGGAGGTTTTTTCGACCGCTCCAATTAGTTTCCAACGTGCTTTGTCAGAGCTGGCTTCAGCGATCATTTCCGGAGTGATTCCGGTGATGCCTTCCCGGTCCACATCCGCGGCGGTAATTCCCGCTCCCATGACCACATTGGCCAGAATAATAACTTTGGCCATAGCGTCAAAGCCTTCCACATCGCCGGTGGGATCAGCTTCGGCATAACCCAACTCTTGGGCTTTTTGAAGTGCTTGACTATATTCCATACCCGCTTCCATTTGGGTCAGAATATAATTGGTGGTACCATTTAAAATACCTTTGATCGAAGATATTTCACAGCCGGCCAGTGGTCCGTCGATCAAATTTAAGACCGGTGTTCCCGATACAACCGTACCTTCGATCATAAATTTGACACTGTGCTTTTCAGCAAGAGATTGCATCCCGGCGTAATCGACGGCCGCCGGTCCTTTATTACTGGTAACAATATTTTTACCTGATTCGAAAGCGGCTATGCAGTGATCGATCGCAGGCTGACCGGTTTCAACATTTGTGAAAGCAAGTTCACAGACTGTATCAGCATTGGATTCGCGGATTGTTTTAAGTGCGTCCCAGCCAAATTGTGGTGCTGCTTTGTCGCATTTACAATCGTATTCCTCCAGTGCTGTTCCCTCACCAGCTAGTTTAAGTAGCTTTTCCACATTCAATCCATCGGGACAATAAACCGATCCTTTAACGGGGTCGGAAACGGCCACGACTTTCCAGTCAAAATAATATTTTTCTTTCAAGTAATCTTTCTTATCAATCAGGATTTCACACAATCCCTGACCAACTGTTCCGAATCCAATTAACGCAATTTTATGTGACATGTTTGTTTCCTTTCAAAGTTTAGCAAAGAGCGGGAAAACGCAGAGAGCGGGGAGTATACAGTTGTGATAATCACAATGATCGCGAGAACCCAGTTGACATTCTTGAAATTTCATCTAATTCTCTAAGAATGAGCTTTTTATTGTTTATCTCAATTACTTTTGAATCCGATAAAATCAACAGGATATTTGCAGTTTCAAATGTTGATCGACGGGCGTAGTTAAGAAATTGTTTGAATTCAGCTTTACTGTTTGAACCACTTCCTTCGGCAATATTATTTGTAATCGATAAGGTCGATCCTCGCAATTGTTCAGCAAACCGGAATTGGTGATTGACTTCCAACTCATCAGCAATCTTAAATAATGATATCGACAATTCAACGGAACGCTGCCAAATTTCCAAATCCTGGAATCTGAAATGGATGGTTTTTTCAACGATCATTAGTACTCGCCCATTCTTAGCTCTACGCTCTATGCTCCAAGCTTTTTAATTCGCCTCAGCATCCCAGCGCCTCATCATATTTGAGAGAGCCCCTGCTCAAGGTCTGTAATAATATCATCCGGGTGTTCCACGCCAACGGCTACACGCACAGCATTGGGTTTGATTGATGCCAGTGTCCGACCTTCTTCGCCCTGCTGTTGATGGGTTGAGATGGCGTTCATGCAGGCTACGGTCTTTACCCGCCCGAGATCGGTGGCACGCCAGATCATATCCAAGCCATCATAAAATTTGCGGGTGTTAGTATTTTCGCCATCGCGCGCTTCTTTGATCTCGACCGTTAGCATGTAGCCATAATGGTTTTCGTCGCTATCAACCAGGTGCATGTATTTTTTAGCCAGATCGTAGGCGGGATAACTGGTTAGTCCGGGATAAAAAACCCGGTCAACTTTTGGGTGTGTCTCAAGAAATTTTGAAACCGTCAGAGCTGTGCGACTCATCTGAGCGATTCGTGGTCGCAGGGTACGGATGTCATTCAAGGTCATGATAGCGCCCATGGCGTGCAGCCCGGGACCATTATCGCGGAAGGGCCAGAACTTGGCCCAGGTGGCAAAATCGGCCTTCATTTCATCGGAACCTACCTTGCTGATAATATTATGGCGGGCGATCAGCAGTCCAACGATAGTCGTGCCGCTGGCAGCCATGACCTTGGTGGCGGACTGTACTACAATATCCGCTCCGAAAGCCAAGGGGCGGGTCAGAGCCGGGGAAGCGCAGGTGGAATCCACAATCAGTGGTATTCCATTGCTGTGGGCCAGCTCAGCCACTGCTTCGATATCAAAAATGTCCACCGAGGGATTGGAAGGAAATTCGCCATAGACAAAACGGGTACCGCCATCGATCTTTGCCGCCCATTCACTGATATCGGTAGGATTGGTTACCCAGCGGACATCGATACCCTGCTCCTGGCCGCGTCGAATTGAAAATTGCTGGAAAGTACCGCCATAAACTTTGGCTGAAGTAACAATATTGATCGGCGGGAGGGAATCATCTTTAATCAGGAACGGTTCGGTTGCGGTTCGAATGGCACTCATGCCGCTGGCAGTGGCTACGCAACTGCTTGCCAGATCCGTGTCGTAGGCTTCCAGCAGGGCAGCCGTTTCTTCCAGAAAATAAGTAGATGGATTAGCGATTCGAGAATAACACCAGTTGGGCATCTGATAAGACAACCCGGCTTCCATATGATAGGAATTCTCATAAGCCTGAGCCGTACTCATGTATACCGGTTCCATAATTGAACCACTATTTAATTGCAATGCCTGGGTAAGATCGTAAAGACCATGGGTGGCTATAGTGTCAAACTTCCATTTTTTCGTCCTGTCAATCCGTCTTTGGCGATCAGCTACCATTTTTTGGCCGGTTTCGATCCAATAATTCAAATCTTTTTTTGTCGGGGATTGTTGGTTTAAGCTCATGATTATTCTCCGGTGATTGGTATTTTAGTTTCCTGCTTAATGGTGGACAGGACAACCAGGGTTTTAAGGTGCTGCACATCGGGTAAGGCGGTTAGTTTATGAATAATGAATTTTTCGTAAGCAGGAATGTCGTGCGTAGCTATCTTGAGTAGAAAATCTGTGTCACCAGTGATGTGATAACACTCCAATACTTCTTCTATTTCAGTGATTGACGTAGTAAAACGTTCCAGGGCAGAGCTGCCGTGACGAACTAAAGTAACTTCCACAAAAGTAAAACAATTGATACCGACTTTTGATGGATCAACCAGGGCAACATATTTTGAAATATAGTTTTTACGTTCCAGTTTTTTCACCCGTTCCAGAGTTGGTGGTGGTGACATCCCCAGTTGTTTGGCTAATTCGGAGTTGGTTATGCGACCCTGATCCTGAAGTATCTCCAGAATTCTACGGTCGGTAGTATCGATATTTTTATGATTATTTGGCATTATGGCTTATATCCCTGATAAAATTTCGTATATTAATGTATATAGATAATAATTATAATGCAATATGAAAATATTGCTAATATCATTATAATTCAGCAATCAGCGATTTTGAACTAAGTATTTCAATTATCTGCATTGTTTTTCAATAAGTGCCGAAAAAACGAATTCCTGGCTTGCGCCGGTCAGCAGAAGGAGCTATTTTACATGGTTATGCGGAGTATGTTAACCGTCCTGTTTTTTCTATCCGTCCTGATTTGCACAGGTGTTGGGACACCAGTTGCAGGAATCGACTCCACCCTGTTTATAGAAGCTTTGGTCCGGCATTATGATGCTGAACCGACCAGCCATTATTTGGCCGGATACCGCTGGGACCGGATACTCCGACGCCGGGAGTTCCACCAGCCAGTAACCATAATCCCCTTGGAAATTCATTATGGCGTGGGATTTTACGGAGGAGCCGGACATAACAATAACCAGATGCCACCGGGGTGGATGAATCTGGAGCAACCAGTGTCTGTGCTATCAAGCAAACAGACCCAGAGAATCTATCAACAACTTGATTTGGATTTGTTTAAAACGAATTTGAGTTACTATATTTTTGGAACCAGTGGAGCGGATATCAATACCGGTCTGAATCTGCGTTATGGCACTATCTTTAACCCCCCGGACCTTCCAACGGCAGAATGGGGCACCACTCAGGCCAGTTGGGATCCCGGTGAACGACAGTTTAGTCCTCGCATCCTGGGGATTGGTGTCAGTAATTCGGTTATGCTCCAATGGGATGAGTCGTGGTTTATTAATCTGCGATATTCCTACGGCGCGGCTACCGTTAAGTTTTACGCATCGGGTGAAAGTGGTCTTGATCCGGCACCCAGCGGCTGGGGTCCGACCGTGAGCTATGATCTTGGGGTCAGGTATATTCTGGATCCGGGTCAGATGATTCGTTATGCGATTGGATTGGAATTCCGTCACAGTTATACACGGATCAACCGAATCACCGATGAGGCGGATGTAACGCCAATCAGTGGATTTAAGCTGCCGGGGCTTGGTCTGTTTGTAACTTTATCGGCTTTTTACGGCGGTAAACTCAGTAGCGGCGATCTTGGAAAACAATTTTATTACAGGCGTGATTTTATAACCGCCAAAGAAAAATTTACTGCTTTTCTGGAAGTGTTTCCTCGGCACGCTAATCGTCGCCATGCTCAAAAACTGATCGAGCGGTGCAATAAATATATTCCTCTTCAATTATACCGCGAGGGCCGCCGTTTTGAACTGGACGGGAATTTACTAAAAGCGCTTGATCGTTATCGCCAGGCCGAGCTAAACGCCGATTCCAATCTCACACTGGTTATTCTGGCTGCCTACGAACGTCTGGCGGAGTTGCCGCTACAACAGGCCGAATCGCTATCAGATTTGCATAAAGTACAGCAAGCACTCGATCTGGTCAGCAGGGCTGCATCCTATTCTAAGACAGCGCGGAAGCAATTGCCGGCTTATGAGGCCCGCGCCGCTATTTTCCGGGGACAGGCAGCCTTGAAGTACGGTTTTTATTCCAAGGCACTGGAGCAATATGACCGGGCTATGGATTTGGACCCCAGTCTGGGGGTGGAACTGAACCAGTTGCGCTATCAGGTCGCGGCAGCCCTGATCCGGGTGGCTAATGAGATTGAGGACCTGGCTGCCATCCGGTTGGCGATCCAGTCTCTGGAAAAAGCGGATGAACTGATGGGCGGTTTAAGCAAATCCAGTGCAGCGGTGCTTACAGAATTGAAAGCACGTCTGGCGACCTATGATGAAAGTCGGCTGCAAAGGCACATTGACCGGCGCATGGCAGAAGCAAGGGAAAAACTGTACCGGGAGCAAAAAAATGTACTGGTGGGCATGACCATCCCCGATGTGCAGGAGTTGTTAGGTGAACCAGCCGAAATTGTTTATAAAATCATGCCTGATTGTACGAATTATCAGTTATGGATTTACCGGATCGATAAGTACCAGAACATTGAATTATCGTTTCAGGATTATATTCTGTTTAAAATTGAGCGTCCATGAGTTCGTCGGATAAATATCGATCGAAATAGAAAAGCCATCCGGTACCGGACGGCTTTTCTGTTTAAAATATAATAACCAAGCTACAATAAATGCGCGTTCCTCGAAACGAAGGCGACTTCCTGACCGATTACTTTAATAATCCCGGCGGCCGGAACTGCCAAAAGCATGCCCAGTGGACCCAGCAGGGTACCACCAATTAGCAGGGCGATCATTACCATCAGGGGGTGCAGTCCAACGCTTTCACCAATCAGTTTGGGCGTGACGATATTGTTATCGATTTGCTGAACGATTATGAACATCAGGATGATATCGAAAATATAAAATGGCGATGGTATCACGATCAGTTTATGAGCAATCGCCGCTTCGTTGCCCAGGTTATTCATCACCGCAATCAGGATGGCCGGGACCATACCCACAAAGGGGCCGACCAGGGGAATAAGGTTTGCCAGACCGGCGATAATCCCGATAAAAACTACTAAGGTGAGATTAGCACCGAAAGCGTTTAGAATCAGGAGGCCGATGGTGGACATGATGGCCACGCTGGCCGCCGCCATAAATTGGCCCCGCAGGTAATTGGATACCTGTCGTTCGATATTGAAGACCAGGCGCAGGCCTACTTCAAAATATTTATTGGGAATGAAATGTACCAGGGAACGTTTGAAGTTGTGGTAATTCTGCATAACAATGATCGTAAAAATGAGCACCATCACACCGGTGAAAAAGGCGCTACCAATGGCTCCGGCCAGATCACCGGCCATGGAAATCAGATTCTGGAAATAGGCGGTAATATTACTGATAAAGCCGGTTAAACGCTCGGTCAGGCCGTCGCCTTGGGGCAGGCTATCAGTTACAAAAGCGGGCAGTTTAGCGGAAAAATTTGCCACCATTGATTTGACGCCCTCTTCTATATTATACTGAGATACACGATCATAAACCGCTTTGGCCTGACCGACAAATTGGGAAATAAAACTACCGATAAACAAACCGATACCGCCGGTGACAGCGAGAGTGATAATAAGTACGCCCAAAACCCGTTTGCCAAGCTTGCGCTCCAGCAGATCGACAAAGGGGAGGAGAACGGTGGTGAACAGAAACGCAAAGACCAGCATAATCACAACTGAAGAGATATAGGGCCAGATGATGTAAAGTGCGCCCAGCAAGAGTAAACCGACAATCAGCCGGTAAAACTGGGCCCAGGAATCAACTTGTTTAGTCATTGCTGGCCTGCTGTTTTTGAGCTTCGGTTAGCAGATCATTGGTTTTACGCAGGCGTTCCACGACGACTTTTGCGAGGTTGAGTAGAATCCGGTTGCCGAGGTCCGGGTTGCGATCCAGCAAAGACATGAGGTCGGATCGGAAGAAGCCCAGCAGGACGGTATGATCAATGGCGATGGCCGATGCTGAACGTGGTTCCGCGTCCAGTAGTGACATTTCACCGAAAAAATCACCTTCACCGAGGACGGCAAACACATTGCGAACCCCCTGAGCATCATTGGCAAAAATTTCTACTTTCCCGGAAAGAAGAATATACATTCCTTCCCCGGGTGCCTGGCGTTTGAAGACATAATCTTGTGGTTTGTAAGTACGCTGGTGGATCAGTTTTTCGATATCGCGAAATTCGCGATTGGAAAAATCATGAAAGATGGGGACTTGTTTAAGAGTCAGGACAGTGGCGCTTTCTTCTTTCTGCCAGCCTTTAAATATATTTTCCCAGAATGCGTTTTTCAAGGTTCTCTCCGGTAATAATTCACAGGAAAATAGACAGGGTCAGTACCGATGTCAATCTTAATTGTTCCCAGACTTGAAACACGTTGCGGCCACGTTGAAATGTGCCCTATTTTTGTCAGTCGTGAATAAATGTATTTTAATAGTTTTGACTCTGTGTTATGTCGCTGGCCTGGTTGGTCAGCCTGATCAGGCCAATGTACAGGATTACCGGGAAGAGATCGAATATCAATCCCAGGCTGTTGAAGATCTGAAAAAAGAGCTGGAAGTCACCAGAAACCGGATCAAGGCCGAAATTCAAAAGGAGCAGTCTGCTGTAAAACGGGTATCCAGCCTGGAACAGGAGATTTCCATTGTTGACCGGTTAGTGTCGGAATTAAGAAAAGAGGAGCAAAAAACGACTAGGGAAATTAGCCAAGTAGAGGCGAAGATCAGCGCTAACGAAAGCAAGCTGAACCAGTTGCGTGAGCGCTATGCCCGGCGGGTCGTGAATATTTATAAGCGGGGGACACTCTCCACAATCGAAAGAATTCTTAGCTCTAATTCCTGGCGCCAAGCCATTTATCGTGCGAAATACCTGAAGATTATTTCTGATTATGACCGGCAATTATTCGCCGAACTGGAAAAAATCATTGACGAGATTGAGCGGCAAAAAGTTAACCTCAGGATGGCCTTGAGAAAAAGTAACCTGTTAAAATCCGACCGTGAAAGGCATATCGCAGATCTGCGCACTGTCCGCCGGAAAAAGGAGCAGGAGCTGGTAACAATCAGAAGCAGCCGTAGTGAACTCGAAAAGCAGTATCTGGAGCAGGAAGCGGGCATAAAACAACTGGAAGAAATCCAGAAGCAATTACGTGAGGCGATTGATTCTATCGAAAGAGCAGAGCGAATCAAGCGTCAGCAGCAACAGCTTAAACTGGCTGATTTTGCGGCTCTTAAAGGAAAATTACCCTGGCCGGCCGCGGGTCGGGTAGTAACCAAATTCGGTAACCAGTGGAATGCAAAGCTTAAAACGCGTACGGAAAATCCCGGAATCGATATCAAAGGTCAGCCTGGTTCCCCGATCCGATCGGTCAAGGATGGCGAAGTGACCACGATTACTTATATCCGTGGTTTTGGCACGACAATTATTATTGATCATGGTGGCGGGTATTATACCGTTTACAGCCACGTGAATAATATAAAAGCCAATGTAGACGACAAGATAAACGCTGGTGATATTATTGCCTATATGAGCGATTCCGGATCCGTGAGTGGCGCCAAACTGCATTTTGAAATTTGGGGACAAGGACAAAAACTTGACCCGGAGCTATGGCTGACAAGATAATTAACATCGATCCGGGTGAAATTCAACCGGAAATTTGGATTCGACTAAATCGAATTTTCAGTCAAGGGAAAGTAGGTAGTGCCTATCTGTTTGCCGGTCTGGAGGGCAGTGGTAAAGAAGCGTTGGCAATCGAATTTGCCAAGCTGATCAATTGCGAAGATGAAGTGAAAAAGCCCTGTAATGTCTGTCCATCCTGTCAACGAATAAATGTACTGCAGCATGAAAATCTAACCTTGGTGTTTCCTTTACCACGAGAAGGCGGCAGCAGCGGTGAAGATGATCCTTTGAAAGGGCTTAGTAATAAAACCATTGCGGTGATTAACGATGCTATCCAACTTAAATCTCGTGACCCATTTTATAAAATCAGGATTCCCCGGGCTAATACAATCCCGATCAGTGTTGTGCGGGAATTACGCAAAAGTGCATACTTAAAAACTGCAGTACGAGGCCGGAGGATTATTCTGATTTTTGACGCCCATCTTCTGGGAACCGGCGAAGCAGCTTCGGCCAATGCCCTGCTTAAAATTCTGGAAGAACCACCGACTGCAACAAGTTTTATCCTGGTCAGCGATCAGAAAGGCAGTCTGTTGCCGACGATACTATCACGCTGCCAGCAAATCGATTTTCCACCCTTGGCAGATAGTATTATTGCGCATTACATTACAAGGGAGAATGTAAAAATGATTGCCGGCCTGTCGCTTGGTAATATGCGCCTGGCCCGCAAACTGGCTGACTTGGAAACGGGAGATATACCAAAGCGGATCGAAGCCTTAGTGCGGTTGGTAATTAAGCAGGATGCTGATAACTGGCGGGAATTTGTGAGCACTCATTCCCGCTTGGCTGCGAACGAACCGGATGAGTACCGCTTTAATTTTTATTTGTTACAATTATGGTTCCGGGCTGCTTACCGCCAGCGGATGAACCAGCCTGATCCATTGCATGAAAATGGCTTATTACCATTGATGGAGCAATTAAATCATTCCCAACCGGCTATCGATTACCTGGGTCTTAATCAAGCAATTGCAACAGCCACGGAGGCATTGGCACGTAATTATTATATTCCGTTAACTTTAGTTAATTTCTTGACTACTGTACGGCGCCGAATGTCGGGTAGCTGATTTTTTCGCTAAGACCAAAATTAGAGTTAAATGAGTGAATTATGACTGATAAGCAAAAATTTTATATTACCACACCAATTTATTATGTGAATGACAAGCCCCATATCGGGCATGCCTACACCACTATTCTGGCTGATGTATTGGCACGCTACCATCGCAGCATTGGTGCCGATACATTCTTTTTGACCGGACTCGATGAACATGGTCAGAAGGTTCAGGAAGCGGCGGAGGTTAAAGAAATCAGTCCCCAGGAACACTGCGACAACATGGCGCCGGAATTTCTGAAGTTATGGGATCAGTTGCATATCAAGTACGATGACTTCATCAGGACGACTGAAAAACGCCACGAACTGGTGGTGCGGGAAGTACTGCAGAAAGTTTATGATTCCGGTGACATCTACCACGGTGAATACGGCGGATTCTACTGTGTTGGCTGTGAACGTTTTTATACGGAAAAAGAACTTGATGCTGGAAATTGCCCCCAGCACCAGAAGCCGCTGGAGTATGTGGCGGAAAAGAATTATTTTTTCAAGATGAGCAAATACCAGCAACGCCTGATTGATTATATCAATGACAATCCGGAATTCATTCAACCGAATCATCGTCGTAACGAAGTTCTCGGTTTCCTGCGGCAGGACCTGGCGGACCTGTGCATCTCCCGGCCCAAGTCGCGGATGAGCTGGGGGATTGAGCTGCCTTTCGACAAGGATTATGTGACTTACGTCTGGTTTGATGCCCTGCTGAATTATGTAACCGGCCCTGGATATGCTTCTGATGATGAGAAATTTGCGAGATGGTGGCCGGCCGACTATCATCTGATCGGCAAAGATATTTTAACTACCCATGCGGTGTACTGGCCCACGATGTTATTCGCGGCTGGGATTTCTCAGCCCAAGACGATTTTCGCCCATGGCTGGTGGCTGATGGGTGATTCAAAGATGAGCAAATCGTTGGGCAATATCATCAATCCCTTGGACCTGATCGACCAATTCGGTGTGGACCCGGTCCGTTATTACCTGATCCGGGAAATGGTTCTGGGGCAGGATGCTAATTTCACGATGGAATCATTCGTGAAGCGTTACAACAGCGATTTGGCCAACGATTTCGGTAACTTGCTGAGCCGCGTCAGTAAATTGATCGGGAAGAATTTCGATGGTTGTATTCCTGACGCTGGCACGATGACACCTGCCGAATGTGCCGTCACTCAATCAGCCACGCGAATTGGTGATACCGTCCGGGGATTAATCGAGAAAATGCGCCTGAACGAAGCCATCGAGGAAACGATGCAATTTATTCGGAGCGTTAATCGCTATATGGAACAGAATGCGCCTTGGAAGCTGGTGCGGGAGGATAAGGCCGCTGCCGGGCGGGTGCTGTATACAGCGGCGGATGCTCTGCGAATCGGGGCGGTACTGCTGCACCCGGTCATGCCTAGCCGGACCATGGTTGTCTTGAAAATACTGGGTGTGGAAGGCTCGGACTTGAAATGGGGTGGACTTAAACCAGGGACAAAGCTCAAAGAGCACGAGGCACTATTCCCGCGGATCGATTTGAAAAAGCATAAACAACCTCAGCCCGGACCCAAAGAAAAAAATATGGAAAACGTAATTACGATCGATGATTTCGCCAAAGTGCAACTTAAAACGGCGGAAGTTCTGGCAGTGGAAAAAGTGGAAGGGGCTGATCGGCTTTTAAAACTGCAAATCAAATTCGGTACTGAGCAGCGCCAGATCGTAGCCGGAATTGCTCAGTTCTATACCCCGGAAGAGTTGATCGGTAAATTTATTGTGGTGGTTTACAATCTGCAGCCGGTAAAAATCCGCGGTATCGAATCCCGGGGTATGCTGTTGGCGGCTAAAAAAGGGAAAAAGCTCAGCTTGATTATTCTGGATAAAGCGGAAGTGGGTAGCGGAGCATCGATTTCATAGATTATGTCTGGAAAAAGCCTGAATAAACTTTACCACTGAGTCACTGAGTGCACAGAGAGCACGGAGTCAATTTATTTATCAGAATCTTAATGTTAATGGGTATCCTTGACTAGCTAGCATTCCACGGATCCATTTCCCCTGGTTTCAGGCTGTTTCACTTCGATTAATTATTTATTGAAAATGTCGCAATACCCGCAACGCCCGCAGGGTATTCCAGCGACTGGGGGCACCAATTTTTT
>JABMQW010000204.1 GCA_013203115.1 Fidelibacterota bacterium | reverse complement strand
TTACCCTCAACCCTTGTTTTTCCCATCCTAAATTGCCTAACTTCCCGCCGATATTCAATTTTAATAGGAAGAAATATGGACATAAGTACTGCCATCGGATTGTTATTAGGAATTGGTTTGATTGGCCAGGGAATTGTTTTTGGTCATGGCCAGTTGATGTGGTTCATGAATCCACCGGCCGTCGGCATTGTATTGGGGGGCACGCTGGCCGCGACGTTAGTCAATTATTCTTTCAGCAATGTGCTGCAAATATTCAAAGTCACAAAAATAATTTTTGGCAGCCAGAAATGGGGCTATCAGGTGATGATCAATTCGTTGGTCGAAAAAGCTGAAAAAGCTCGCAAGACCGGCATTATGTCGCTGGAATCGGATCTGAATGATATCAAGGAAAAATTCCTGCGGAACGGTATTGAACTGGCTATCAACGAACGAGATGCCGGTCGGCTACGCAATTTCTTGTCCCTGGAATTGAGCAATATTCGTCAGCGTCACGCCGTAGCTCAGGAAATATTCTTTTATATGGGTGCTTACGCTCCAGCCTTTGGCATGTTGGGCACGGTTATGGGATTGATCGTCATGATGAACAATTTCGCCGGTGGCGGTGAAGGGGCGATCGGTGGCATCGACTTCGATGTAGCTTCCAAGTTTGCCGAGTTACTGGGCGGAATGGGTCTGGCCCTGATCACCACTTTTTACGGTGTGCTGATGGCCAACCTGGTATTCTTACCAATCGGCGGTAAGCTGAAGCGTAAATCGGAAGAAGAAATCATGATGAAAAATATCATGGTAGAAGGCATCATCGGTATCCATGCCAAGGATCACCCGATCCTGCTCCGTGAGAAATTGATGACCTTTGTTCCCCAGAGTAAACGTACTAAAGCATAAAAGTCATGGAACGACGTGGTGTATCACAGTCCGAGGCTCGGGCAAAGAGTACTTCCTGGGCGATAACCTATGGCGATATGGTTACCCTGCTACTGACTTTTTTCATCCTGTTGCTGGTGATCATGAACGATGCTGAAAAACATATCGACCGAGTGATCAATATGTTGCTGGATGAAAGCTTCCAGGAATTAGCCGAAAATGTTACTTCATCTTACGTTATGGTCGAGCGGGTCACCAAAGGTGTTAAAATAACTCTGGCTAGTGGCAGGTTGTTTAAGTCCATGGATGCGGATGTCCAAACGGCGGTTTATCCGCTATTGCAGCAGATCAGTGGCATCATCAAACTTTCCCGGGTGGTGCGGGTCCACGATGACCCGGACCTGGGGAAATTTCTAGAATCGGTTGAGAAAGCCGGTCGGGAATTGAATATCGAGATTCGGTGCGAGGGGCATACCGACGATGAAAGCCTGCCTGCTGGAGCAAAATATGAAAGTAACTGGGATTTATCCACGGCCAGAGCGCTAAATATTGTAAAATTGCTGAGTCTGTTTGCTGAAATCCCGCAGGAAAAATTCTCGGCCATGGGATACGGAGAATTCCGACCGGTGGTAACGAATGTCGACGCAGTGTCACGCTCTAAAAACCGGCGGGTGGAAATTTATCTGGACGCCTTTATTACAACTCCTACCGTCACTAACTAATAAGCAAGAGTCAGCAATGAAACGACTATTTACAATTCTTACCGGAATATTACTGTCTTCATTCTTGGTGGCGCAGGAAACCGAAGTCATTAAAAAAGCTCCCATTTATTTAAAGCCTGGTCAGGAAAAATATATTGTTGGTCAGCTTTTTCCGGGCGCGACAGTGACCAAATTAAAAAAAGATAAATCTGGGAAATATATAAAAGCCACGGTCGAGTTTTATATTCCTATGGAATTTTTACTCGAAGGGCGTGTCTCCAAAAAGATCGGCGAACGACAGATTGCCGATAATGCTGTCTACAAATTGTCCAGTGCCAAACGGACCGGTAATTCCGTTTATATCAGTTTGCAAATCAAAAATACCGGTGCCAAAAACCTGGATTTCGCACCAATGATGCTGCTCAAGTTAACCGGCAAAGGAAAATCCAGAGGCGAATTGAATCCGTTTAAAGGCAGTAATCAAGGGTTGGCAATAATCCCCCCTAATGGAGCCATTACGGCCGATTTGTATTATGATTTTAAAACTACTCCGAAAAATGTGGAATTGATGTGCACTGCCAAACCGGGCGGTGATCGGGTATACTACTTGCTGGGATTTTAGAGATAAGAGATAAGAGCACGGAGCGGGGAGAGGCTTTTACCGATTATCCGGGTGTTTATTATAGCTGCTTAATCCAGAACCCCAACCTGCGTCCTGTTGCTGCGCTCCAGGAACTTGGGTTGGTACGGTTTCAAGACATGGGTAACACAGGAATGTCAATACATAGGTAACACATTTCTGTTAAACTATGGGTGTTTCATAATATTGAAGGAGACTACCCATGCCATGGAAGGAATCAACCACTATGGAAGAAAGGCAACGA
>JABMQW010000203.1 GCA_013203115.1 Fidelibacterota bacterium | reverse complement strand
TCCGAGAAAAAAGAAGGATATGATTGTTACAAGATAGAGATGCTGAAAAAAGAAGGTATTGAATCCGGTTATTCCCGCTTGATCATGTGGATAATCAAAGATAGCTTTATCCCGATAACCATAGATTATTATGACGCGGAAAATCCTGAACTTTTATTAAAAACCCTAATTCAATATGATATTAAAAAAATAGATGGTATTCCTACAGCCACAAAAATGGTAATGTATAATAAACTGGAAAATTCACAGACAAGTATAGAAATGCTCGAAATAAAATACAATATAGAATTAGATGACAGCTTATTCACTGAAAGATATTTAAAAAAGAGGTAAATTATGAGAGATAGCATTTTAAAAGCTTTAGCCAAACTGCATGCTCAACATCCCTGGAAGATGGTAATCGTGGTAGTTATAATCACTATGATAATGGGCGCTTTTGCCTCACAATTAAAACAGAGCATGAGATGGACTGATTTGCTCCCTGCGAAGAGTGAAAAGACAATTCAATACAATAAAGTAATAAATGAATTTGTAACAGCCACCAATATAATAGTAGTAGTTGAAGGTGAGGAAGAAAAAATAAAAGCTTTTACTGAAGCAGTTGTTCCTCAAATCAAGTTGGCAACCGACCCAAAGGATGGAAAACTTTATGCTAAACGAATTGATTACAAACAAGATGTAGATTTTATCCGCGAACATGGTCTAATGCTTATCAAGGCAGATGATTTGCAAAACATGAAAGAATTGTACCAAAATCCTAATTTAGTTCCCCTGCTTACCAATTTAAACAACAGTTTTGAAAAGGAATATGTTGGCAAAAAAGAGTCTATTTCTACTCGAGAGAAAGAAGACAATACTATAATTATTTTAGATGGCATCTCCAATCTGATTTCGGTAATGCAAGATTATTCTTCCGGGAAAATCCACTCTCCGGAAGAAGCTCAAAAAGCTATTGATAAATTATTACTGGGAGAACCCTATCTATTATCTTATGATAAACAAGCTCTTATTATAAATGTTATCCCTAATTTCAGCATGACAGATATGAGCAAGATGATTTCCGGAACAGATACCATTCAAAAAGTAATTGACAAAGTTCTAAAAGATTATCCGGAAGTAAAGGCAGGGCTCACCGGAATGATTCCTCTGGGTCGGGATGAAATGATTTATAGCGAGCAAAGTATGGGTTATACCAGTATATTTGCTTTTATTGCTATTTTAATTTTATTAATTCTTTCTTTTCGAATGTGGGCTGCTCCCCTCTTTGCCCTTCTGAATTTAGCGGTCGGACTCATCTGGGCAATCGGACTGACCGCCATCCTGGTTAAGAGCTTGAATATTATGACTTCAATGATGGTGGTAATCTTAATCGGATTGGGAATTGATTTTTCAATACATATAATCTCTATCTTCACTGAAAGCCGTTCTATGGGAACACCGATTAATATAGCTATGGAAGAGACTTTTCTAAAAAGCGGAAAAGGAATATTAACCGCCGGTTTAACAACTTGCGCTGCTTTCCTTGCTTTGGTTATCAGTTCTTCGCGTGGAATGAAAGAAATGGGTATTGTTAGCAGCACCGGTCTTCTTGCTATATTAATAGTTACCTTTCTTTTTCTACCTTCCCTACTGGTATTGCGGGAACGCCGCCTGGAAAAGAAACTAGCAGAGAGAAGGATAAAATCAAAGCCGGTTTATCAGGATATTTCCTTAAGAGCATTTGGAAAAGGATGCAATTGGTTATCCGATCGTTATAGGGCTACCCTCATTTGCGCAGTACTTATCACTATCTTTTTACTGGTCTCTGCTTCTCAAATCTCTTTTGACCATAACTATATGAATATGGAACCAAAAGGGCTAACTTCCATCACCCTGCAGGATACGATACTGGATAAATTCGACTTGAGCATGGATTATGCCTTAATTGTAACCGACAGCGTTGAAGAATCCAGAGAAATGACTAAAAAATTAAAAAATATAAAATCAGCTGCCATGATTGACGACATCTCTATGTATTTACCGTCTTACGAGGAACAGCAAAAGCGAATTCCT
>JABMQW010000025.1 GCA_013203115.1 Fidelibacterota bacterium | reverse complement strand
GATTTGAACCCCGAACCTGCGGATTATGAGTCCGTCGCTCTAACCGTTGAGCTATGGGCCCTTTTTACTTGATTTAAAGCGGTGGAAATTATCCTTCCATCGGGGAAAAGACAATCTAAAAGGAAACCTCGACAACCAGTTCTTTTACTATTATCAATCCACTCGGCATTCTTAGTTTCGGGCACTTATTTTCACATAAATCATTAATTAGAATTACTTCAATATCTGAACATCTTAGGAGATTTTTAAATGGTTGACAAGGTCTGTCTGGTCGGTATCGGTCGCTGGGGGAAAAATCACGCCAAAACGCTCCACAACCTGGGTGTTCTGGCCGGCATTGTCGAGACTAATGCCAACCGCGCTGAACAGTTTAAGGAATTATACCCGGATGTAAACTTCCACAATTCACTGAAATTTGCTTTGGAAGAAGATTACACCGGCTTTGTGGTGGCTACTCCCGCCGAGTTCCATTACAATCTGGCTAAATTCATCCTGAAAGCCAAACGACATTTGCTGGTGGAAAAACCGCTAGCGCTGCAGGCCGGTGAAGCCCGGGAACTACAGACCCTGGCCAAACAGAACGGTGTCAACCTGATGGTGGGGCACGTCCTGCTCTTCCATCCCGCCATCAAGAAAATAAAGGAACTGCTGGATACTAATAAGATCGGCAAACTGCAGTACCTGTACAGTAACCGGCTGAACCTTGGTACAATCCGCACCGAGGAAAATATCCTCTGGAGTTTTGCGCCCCATGATATTTCCATTTTCCAGTATTTTATTGGCAAGAAACCGCTGGAAGTAATTTCTCGCGGGGGTGCTTTTCTGCAAGCACATATACATGATACCACTTTAACCTCCCTGACCTACCCGGAAAATATAGTCGGACATATTTTCGTGAGTTGGCTGCACCCGTTCAAAGAACAGCGCCTGGTGGTGATCGGCTCCAAAGGAATGTTATCTTTTGAGGATTCATCCTCGGATAAAAATATTTTATTCTACGAAAAAGGCATCGATTGGGTGGAGGGGGAACCAATCAAACGGGATGGCCCCACCGAGGTCATTCCTTACGACAAAGCCATGCCACTGACTGAGGAACTGCGCTATTTTATCGACCATCTGGATGGCAGCCCCGTAACCATATCCGATGCCCGGAATGCGGTAGATGTGCTGGAAATTCTCGAGCAGGCCGGCCAGGAGCTATTACAGCAGGTAACTCCCAAACAAAGTGTAGCACCGGACTCAGGCTGGTACTGCCATCCCACCAGTATCGTGGATGATAATACCCAAATTGGCAATGGTACTAAAATCTGGCATTATTCCCATATCCAGTCCCATGCTTCCATCGGTAAAGGCTGTTCGATCGGTCAGAATGTGAATATTGCCAATAATGTCCGGATCGGCAACAAGGTCAAGATTCAAAACAATGTATCCGTGTATGAGGGTGTTGAACTGGAGGATTACGTATTCTGCGGACCTTCCATGGTTTTTACCAATATTATGATCCCCCGCTCTGAATTTCCCCAGCGCGGCAGTGACTTCTATCTGAAAACGTTAGTTAAAAAAAGCGCCACGATCGGAGCCAACGCCACGATTGTCTGCGGTATTACCATCGGTGAATATGCCTTGATTGGGGCCGGTACGGTAGTCACTAAAGATGTGCCAGCTCATGCCCTGATCATCGGTAATCCGGGCCGAGTGGTTGGCTGGGTCGATAAAAAGGGTAACCGCCTTGAATTTGATCAGAATAATGTCAGCAGCGATGGAAAATATCGTCTGGAAAATGAAATTCTGACAGTCATTAAATAGCCAAAACTAATATACAATGTCTCATATTCATTTAATTATTGGTGCTCGGCCTAATTACATGAAAGCCGACCCGGTTTATAAGGCGCTGGCTGCCACCGCCCAATTTCAACTTACCCTGGTGCATACCGGCCAGCATTACGATCACCAGATGTCCCAACTGTTTTTCGATGAACTGGGTATGCAGGAACCAGACATTACCCTGGAGGTGGGTTCCGGCTCCCACGGCGCCCAGACCGCCCGGATTCTGGAGCGCTACGAAAAAGTGCTCCTGGAAAATCGCCCGGATCTGGTGATGGTCTTCGGGGATGTAAATTCAACCGTGGCCTGTGCCCTGGCGGCTGTGAAATTGCATATCCCGGTGGCCCACGTGGAGGCTGGACTCCGTAGTTATGACAGTCGCATGCCGGAAGAAATCAACCGGGTGCTCACTGATCAGATTGCTAATATTCTATTCATTACATCGCTGGATGCCCGGGATAATCTGTTAAAAGAAGGCAAGACAGTAGAATCAATTCATTTTGTGGGCAATACCATGATCGACTCACTGCAAACCTTCAAGGAGCATTTCAGCCGGTCAAAAATTCAGGAGCGATTGAAACTGACAAGTGCTTATGCTTTAATTACTCTGCATCGCCCATCGAATGTGGACGACCGCAGCAAACTTGCGGAACTGGTCAGAGCATTGGAGGAAGTAACCGGCAAGTTGGATTGCGTATTCCCGGTGCATCCCCGGACCCGCAAGAACCTGGGTCAATTCGGGTTGCTGGAGCGGCTCAACAACAATCCCCGCTTCCACCTGATCGATCCCTTGGGCTATATCGATTTCATGCGTCTGCAGCAAGATGCGACAATCGTTATTACCGACTCCGGTGGCATTCAGGAGGAATCCACTTGTTTTGGTGTGCCCTGCCTGACGGTACGGGAAAATACCGAACGGCCAGTGACAATTACCAATGGTACCAACCGCTTGATCGGTACCGATTACCGCCGGATACCGGCTGAAGTCCGGCAGGTTCTGGAAACCGATTCGGTACCAAAACGAATCCCAGAGCGCTGGGATGGCCAGGCTGCTCAGAGAATAGCCCAAATATTACTTAAGCAAGATTTGACTTTATTCTTTAATTAATTCAATAATCAACTCAGCTAAAACCGAGGGAAAAATGTCTAATAAAGTATCAATTAGTCCGGATGGAATAGCTTATCCATTACCAACTGAAAACGAATATGGACCTGAACTGGAGCGCATGCAGCAGTTGGCTGAACAAGCTCGAGTGGAAGGTAAAGAAATTGTGATCGTTATGGGCGTCGGATTTGTGGGCGTTGTCATGGCCGCCATTGTAGCCGACACGGTTGATGATAACGGTAAACCCAGCAAATTTGTAATTGGTCTACAGCGCCCATCTGTCCGCAGTTACTGGAAAATACCAAAACTGAACCTCGGTATTTCACCGGTGAAGGCGGAGGATCCGGAGGTTGATCCAATGATCAAGCGGACTGTGATCGATAAGAAAACACTGGTAGCCTCATTTAATAATGAAGTTCTCGCCCTGGCGGATGTGGTAGTGGTGGATGTCCAGTGCGACTACTCCAAACAGGACCTGGGGAATGTCCGCACTGGGCATGTGGAAATGACCGCCCTGGAAAAATCATTCCAGGTCATCGCCCGGTATATTCCCCCGGCAGCCCTGGTCCTGATCGAGACCACCGTCCCCCCGGGCACTACCGAACAAGTGGCGTTCCCGGCTATGAAGCGAATTTTCCTTTCCCGTGGAATTGATACCGATCCCCTCCTGGCCCACAGCTACGAACGGGTCATGCCGGGACGGGAATACGTGTCCAGCATCCGTGATTTCTGGCGCGTCTGCAGCGGCGTAAATGACCAAGCCCGTACAAAAGTAGATAAATTTCTGAATGAAGTATTAAATACGGAAAAATTCCCTCTTACCGTATTAGACCGGCCGATCGAATCGGAAACGGCTAAAATTATGGAAAACAGCTACCGGGCTACCATTCTGGCCTTTCTGGATGAATGGAGTCTGTACTCGGAGCGCAATGGCGTGGATATCATGAAGGTAATTAAGGCCATCAAAGTGCGTCCGACCCACAGCAATATGATATTCCCCGGACCAGGGATCGGGGGCTACTGTCTGCCCAAGGATGGCGGACTGGGGGTCTGGGCTTACAAACACATCCTTGGTTTTGAGGATGATATTTTCAAGATGACGCCGCTGGCAATCGATATTAACGATACCCGCTCACTGCATGCGGCCGAGCTGGTGCGGGATGCCCTGCGGAATATGAATAAACCGGTAGCGGCCGCCCAGGTTTTAGTGTTAGGTGCATCTTACCGGGAGGATGTGGGCGACACGCGCTACTCCGGCTCCGAAGTCCTGATTCGCAAGCTGACCGAGATGGGGGCTGAAATCAGGGTCCACGATCCTTACGTTGAGCACTGGTGGGAATTTGAAAATCAGAATGACCACCCGGAAAGCAGCAAGAGCCGTTTCTTCCGTAATCAGGAAAAACTGACTGAACTGCGCATCCGGAAAGATTTACCGGCCAGCTTTGATCAGGCTGACGCGGTGGTCCTGGCTGTCCGTCACGAGGATTACTTAGCCCTGGAACCTGATGAAGTCGTTAAAGCGGTCGGCCAGCAATTCGCGGTCATCGATTGTTTCGGTATCCTGGATGATGCGGCTATCAAGCGCTATCTGGAACTAGGCTGTGAAGTCAAAGGCCTCGGGCGTGGCCATATCAAACGGATTAAGGAATCACTAAAATAATATTAAATCAAAGAATTCTAACAGAACTGGTCAATTACAGATTCTGATAGCATCATTGCCCGGGACGTGCCAGCTGATTATTCAAATGTCCCACTAAAAAGTTAAATCTGTTCTCTCGGTAATAAGCCCGTTCGTCTTCCGGAAGTACAGAACCCAGCTTAACTTTGAAGTCCTGGGTTTTAAATGCACTGATTACTTTTAGAAGCCGAACAAGAATTTCAGCTGACGTCGTCAGGCTGATACCACGGCGCAGTAAAAACTCGATATCATAGGCATCACGGATTTCCTTACGATCCAGTAAAGCTTCAATTTTTAAAGTCATCATCTGGCTTAGTGGTATACTATTAACCGGTATCTGATGCGTTGAAAAAGGTGACCAGGCAATCGAAAGCCGGGTATCTGTAATGACTCTTTCCTTATTAATTTCTATTTTAAGGCGCCGTGGATATTCCGGCGAAGCTATTTCTATCAGAATAGTGCGAAATTTGTCCTGGGAATCCTTTACCAAATAATGCTCTGCCATTAACTGGGTTAGTTTTTCATACAGCACTGTACTCTTTTCCAAATCCTGCAGATAAAAATCCAGATCCGTGGAAAAGCGTTTTAGTTCATGGCATAAGCGTAGCATGGAGCCACCACCGAAGATTAATTGTTCCAGCAGGCGGGCACTCTGCAGCCGTGTTAGAACTTCCAACTCAAATTGCTCATGGGATTCAAAAATTTCCATTTGCACTCCACCACCGTCGGGTATAATCAGGGTAGTCAACTAAAATCTGGTTAAAGCGTTCCTGGTTAATTCGCTCCCAAGCCAACGCGCTGAAGTCAAGGCTGTAACGACCCAGCGACATCAAGTAAATTCCATCAGCCAGTGCTTTTTCAGCTTCGGCAATAAAAACACCATTAAGCCGCGAAAATCCGAAGTAGAGGTTGGAACTGAGCAAAAAATAATGGAACTCGGTACCCTGAATGGTTTTACGGTAACTGCGTTTCTGCGCCATAGATTCAATGAAGCCCTGCTGGATCTGCGTTGTGAGATCATACCAGGATAGGGCCGACAGCAAAGATATGTAGGAAGGAACCTGAATCCGGTTGGCAATCCGGTACCGGAAAAGGATATCAGCCTTGGACCAATCATCAGTCAGAATATATAAATTATTCTTTAAACGCAGAAAATTGCCACATTGCACTTGACGGCTGGCGTTGACCCGCGCCGAAGCAGGCGTAATTCCCAGACGGCCGGCAATGTCACCAACAGTAAACATAGCACTAGCGAAGTTACGATAGCTATTTCCCATAGATCAAATATATATAATTAACATTATTGTTAACAATGTATATTTTACTGTGAAAAGACACCAGCACCAAACATCTGAATTATAAACCGGTCAAAGCCGACTGGTTTGCGAATTATGCCCAAGTTAACCGAAAATCAAGAGGAAGTTGCGATGCACATAAGTTGGCCTGCCCGCCGAAGTTTTTTAAACGAAGGCGGGAATGTCTGTCGTACGGAGAGGTAGGTTAAGCATCTCCGCTTGACTATATTAGATTACATATCGACAACCAGGTTGGTTGTCGCACACATATCTTATTTAATAATACTCAGCAGATACCGACCGTATTGGTTATTCTTGAATGGGACGGCCAGTTTCTTCAGGTCCGACTTACCGATAAATCCTTTCCGATAAGCGATTTCTTCGATACAGGATATTTTCAGACCCTGGCGTTTTTCGATCGTTTCCACAAAATGAGCCGCATCCAGGAGACTGTCATAGGTGCCGGTATCCAGCCAGGCATAACCCCGGCCCATCGTGCGGACTTTCAATCTTTGCTGAGCGAGGTAGATCGAATTGACTGCCGTAATTTCCAGCTCGCCTCGGGCCGACGGTTTTAAATCTCTGGCAATTGCGACGACATCATTGGGATAAAAATACAACCCCACCACTGCAAAATTACTCTTAGGTTGAGCAGGTTTTTCCTCGATCGACAGTGCTGAATTATCAGGCCCAAATTCCACCACGCCGTATCTTTCCGGATCGGTAACCTGGTAGCCAAACACAACGGCCGCATCTTTTTCGGCCACGGTGGTAACGCCATCGGTCAACAATTTTGAGAAATTCTGGCCATAGAAAATATTGTCCCCCAGAATCAGGCAGACCGGATCATTACCGATGAATTTATCTCCCAGGAGAAAGGCTTGGGCGATCCCTTCTGGTTTGGGCTGGACCACATAGGAGAACTGCATTCCCAGGTCGCTGCCGTCACCCAGTATATCCTCAAAGCGCGCCGTGTCCTGGGGGGTGGAAATGATCAACACATCCCGGATATCGGCCAGCATCAAGGCAGACAGGGGATAGTAGATCATTGGCTTATCATAGATTGGTAATAATTGTTTGACGATCCCCTTGGTAACCGGATATAAACGGGTGCCGCTGCCGCCGGCTAAAATGATTCCTTTCATGATTTCAACACTCCCAGGCGCTCCTGCCGATAAGTTTTATTTTGAATATTCTTTACCCAGTCCAAGTTCTCCAGATACCAGTCAATGGTTAAATGCAGACCATCATTGAATGATACTTTCGGTTCCCAGCCCAGTTGGGTGCTAATCTTAGTGGCATCGATGGCGTAGCGCAGATCATGTCCCGGACGGTCGCTAACAAAAGTAATTAACTCCTGATAGGATTGGCCCTTTGACCGTGGTCTTAGTTCGTTCAGAATTGAACAAATCGCTTTAACGATATCAATATTCTGCTGCTCATTGTTGCCACCAATATTGTAGGTCTCTCCCACCTCACCCTGGGTAAGGACAGTGTAAACAGCTTCGCAGTGATCACCCACGAACAGCCAGTCGCGCACGTTCAATCCCTGACCATAGACCGGCAGGGGCTGTTCTGCCAGTGCTTTAATAATCATCAGGGGAATCAATTTTTCCGGGAACTGGAACGGGCCGTAATTATTGGAGCAATTGCTGATCAGGGTCGGTAGTCCAAAGGAGCGCTGCCAGGCCCGCACCAGATGATCGGAAGCAGCCTTGGAGGCGGAATAAGGTGAGCTGGGATCGTAGGGCGTGGCTTCGGTAAAATAACCCGATTCACCAAGTGAGCCAAAAACTTCATCGGTTGAGACATGGAGCAAGCGGAAAACCGCTTTTTTAGCCGTCGGCAGATTTTGAAAATACTTCAGCGCTTCTTCCAGCAAGACTGAAGTACCAACGATATTGGTTTGAATGAATTGGGAAGGACCATCGATCGAGCGGTCCACATGGGTTTCCGCCGCAAAATTAAGGATTGCATCAGGCTGAAAATCAACCAGTGCTTTTCCGACAGCCTGGGCTGAACAGATATCATCTTGTAGAAATTGATAACGCTTATTATCACTGACACCAGCCAGATTTTCCGGATTACCGGCATAGGTCAGTTTATCAAAATTTAAAATTTCATTGCTGGTTTCATTTATCTGCTGAATAATAAAATTGCTGCCGATAAAGCCAGCCCCGCCGGTGATGAATAATTTCATAAGCTTTAATATTTATTAGATTTTTATAGACGCAAAATTAAGCATTATACTCAAACGACCAACAAAGATGTTTGTTGCCAAAGGTAGGGCGGATATTTCTGTATAAACCGATTTACAACGGGAAAAGCAGACCAACAGTGTGGACAGTAAGCCGACGGGTAGGCCAGTCGCACGGAAAGTTGTTTAAAGATCCGGAAGGCTTAGTTAAATTGAAAAAACAAGTTCCAGGTTTCCTGGAAACCAATTTGATCCTGCTGGTGGAGACGACCTAATTTTTTCAGAATAATTGATTTTGAGATAGTGGCTAATTTCATGCGCATCAGCGTTGGTTTGGGTAAGTTAGCCGCTTCCCATTTTATTATTTTATAATCGCCTACACGATCCCTGGATTTTAAATTGCTGGTCATATAAACAATAATCACATCCTGCTCATCTTGGTTGAAATGATTCGGGTAAATAATCAACACCGGTCTTTTTTTAACAACTTTCAAATCAGTAAACGGAAAGGGAATTAAAACGATATCCCATTGTTTATAAATCATTATAGACTTCGTCTTCAGGGTTATTCCATTCCGCAAATGCCGGTTCAGAGACTTTCATCATGGACAACAATTCGTTTTTTTCCAGTTCTTTAGCATATTTTGAACGGTTCTCCCGGATATAATCATCAATCCATATTTCAACCAGTCCGCCTATGGTAGTACCCTCTAATACACTTATCAGCTTCAGGAGCTTTCTTTTTTCATCATTGATTCTGACACTTAAGACACTCATAAATCACTCCGCAAATGTAGTTTATCCTACAAGTAATATAACCGACAATTACCAGTATGGCAAGTTTTTTACTACAAATCGTGTTAAGACATTTCCGTCTTCGTACACCGTAGCTACGCCGGACAGGCTCACCTTCGTCCCTTAGGGACTACGTTGCACAAGTTCGTCTTAGTGCTGGGCAGTTACCTGAATGTGGGTCAAGCTTCCCAGCTTGACCATATTACCTGACAGCAATCGACAACCAAGGATGGTTGTCGCACTGCACAAAAAAGCCCCTCAACCGAGGGGCTAAAAATACAAAATGAAGATTGGTTTAAATATACCCCAACTGTTCGATCTTCAGCAGGATGTCCTGGACCAGGGTTTCCGGATCGACACCTTCGGTATTGACCACAATTTCAGCATCGGCAGGTGCCTCATAAGGGTCGCTGATACCGGTGAACTCCTTGATGATCCCCTGACGGGCTTTGGCGTACAGGCCTTTAGTATCACGACGTTCGCATTCTTCCAATGGAGTATCTACAAATACTTCAATATAGCCGCCCAGCGGCTCAATCAATTCGCGGTTATAAGCTCGGTCTTCTTCATAAGGAGCAATCGGGGCGCAGATGGCGATGCCACCATTCTTGGTGATCTCACTAGCCACGAAGCCGATCCGCTGGATATTCAGTGAACGGTGTTCTCTGGTAAATCCCAGTTCGCTTGATAAATTGGTCCGCACAATATCACCATCCAGAAGGGTAACCGGCCGGCGCCCGTCTTCAAATAATTTGACCATCAGACCGTTGGCGATCGTGGATTTGCCGGAACCAGACAAGCCGGTGAAGAATACCGTGAATCCCCGCTCATTTTTAGGCGGCTGTGACCGGCGCAGTTCTTCCACAACTTCGGGATAGGAGAACCATTCCGGGATATCCAGGCCTTTATCCAAGCGGCGGCGCAGTTCGGTACCAGAGATACTCAGGGTGCGGGCGCCTTCGGGCACTTCATCGATTGCCCGGTATTCGGCCCGGTCCTCCACATAAACCATCATTTTAAAGGGAACCATCTTAATGCCCAGTTCAGTTTCCTGCTTTTTCAGCAGATCCTGGGCATCATAGGGACCGTAAAACGGTTCACCATTACTATCCACACCGGGGCCCGCATGATCGCGGCCGACGATGAAATGGGTACAACCATAATTCTTGCGAATAATCGCGTGCCAGACCGCCTCCCGGGGACCACCCATACGCATAGCCAGGGGCAGCAGACTCAGCAAGGCCGTTCCTTTGGGGTATTTATCCATCACCTGCTCGTAACAGCGTACGCGGGTATAATGGTTAACATCGCCTGGTTTGGTTAAGCCAACAACCGGGTGGATCAGGATATTGGCGCCAATCTCGTTGGCCGCCCGTAAGGTGAGTTCCACATGCGCCCGGTGCATGGGATTGCGGGTCTGAAATGCTACCACTTTCTCCCAGCCCATCTTGGCGAAACGGTCGCGTACTTCTTTGGGTGAGCGGCGTAGAAGCTGATAATCATAATGCTTGGGCGGTTTCAATCCCTGCAGTTTGCCACCGACATACCAAGGCTTGGATTGCTTCAACAGGTAGTTGACACCAGGGTGTTTGGTATCAGTGGTTCCGTAAACCAGTTCTGCCTCTTTGGATAAATCCGGCTGCCATACATCCTCAACCGTCAGCAGGGCCAGGGCAAAACCTTCCTGGTCCCGTAAGGCGATCTTATAGCCCGGTTTCAGATCCTTTACAAAAGCTTCTTCCACATCTAAAGTTATTGGTAGGGGCCACAGGGTGCCATCATACAGGCGCATGTCAGCAACCACCGCTTCATAATCAGCTTGGTTCAGATAGCCCTGCAACGGTGAAAAACCGCCATTTAGCAGCATCTCCAAGTCACAGATCTGCCGTTCGTTAATAGTCAATGATGGCAGGTTAAGTAATTCGGTCTTGGCCTGCTCGGCCGCTTCTAATCCTAAGATTAGGTTGCATAACTTACCGCCGTGGGGCTCAATTAAAGTTGTACTCACAAAATCATCCTTTCAGATACAATTATCGATTGTCAAAATGTTTAAAGTAATTAATGTAAAAATATCAGCCGCGAAGTTACATCTGTCATAAATCGGAAGCACTTTAAATAGTCAGGGACTGGAGACGGAAAAACGGAAAACGCAGAATGGAAAAAGGGGACAGGGTACTGGGAACAGGAGACAGGAGAAGGGAGACCGGGAACAGGGGACGGGGGACTGGAGGAAGGAGAAAGGAGACAGGAAAACGGGAACAGGGGACAGCCAGTCAATGCCTAAATAAGGTTGACCGTTTTTACTTTCTTGTCACTTCTTGAATTTGTTTTTAATTCCAGAGCGATAACTGATTCCGAGGTTTTTTGTCCGCAGCCCGCAAAGCTGTAATTGCCCCGTGGCTGTGTTTTCG
>JABMQW010000202.1 GCA_013203115.1 Fidelibacterota bacterium | reverse complement strand
TGATAATTCCATCTTTTATATCAAACCATTCTTCTGCTTGATCACTGAATATGAAGGCCGGATGATCCTGCGGCATGTATTTATCCAGATTGGTTTCCATCTGAGATTTCGACTTCATCTGCATAAAAAAGAAGCCTGTAATAACTGCCAGAATTATTAGCGTAATTACAGGTCTTTTAACAAATTTTTCCATTAAATGTATCATAGATTTTCCTTTGTTAGCTTGTATTCACTAACCTTGTATTTAAAAAAAATTATGGCTTTATCATTATTTCTATTGAGTTCAATAGACTATAAACTTCATTCTTCAGGTTGAAATCATAATTATTCAAATGCCACTTATTGACCAGGAATCGAAAACTGCCAATGATAGTCAACGATAATTGTTCAGCTCCCAGATCATTGCGAATTGACCCATCTGCCTGTCCGTCTATAACAATTTGAATTATTTTCTCCTGATTGCGTTGCATCAATGATTTAACAGTCTGTGAAATCGAGCTTTCATTATTAAAAATGTCTTCTGAGAACACAATAGCCGTAATAGGTGGGTTTTTAATAAAACGAGCGGTATGGTTTTCAACCAAAGTGCGTACCTTCGCAAACCCATTCACTGCATCCGGAGCAGTTGGTTTGTCATTACCAGCAGGTTCTTGTAATAAGGCAATGATGCCTTTTATTATTTCTTTTTTACTTTCAAAATGACGGTAGATGGCAGGTTCAGAGACTCCAATAGCTTTGGAAATATTTTTAATGGTCAATCCCTGAATGCCTTTTTCAGCAATCAGCTTGATAGATTCTTGAATAATCTGATTTTGTCTTTTGGTTAACTGTTTCATTTTCTTATTAATTTTGAATGTTTGTTAATATTCACTAACCTAAGTTTAATTAGAAATCTGAAAAGGTGCAAGTGAAAATATGCGACACAATTATTCATATTTATCCCGATAAGAAGAATACCATGTCACAATCACTTTCCCGATACACTCCACTGCATCCCGCTGTCGGGGCAGGCTGTTCAGTACGTGCTTTAGGTGTGGGTGAATTCCATAATTCATCCCAGGATCGGGATGTCACACTATAGGGCGCAAATTTAGGGTGCCACTGGTTTACCCGTGGGGCTCCATAATATCTGACCAGTTTTCATAATACTGAGCTCACGAGGATCTTAAGGTAAAAATCTGCCTGTCGTAGCTTCAGCGTAGACTGGTATGCCCTAACAGAGTCCTTTTTTTTATCTATCCCCCGTTATGCGGGGCAAGCCTGTCTATTCCTGCGCTTTATGTCACATTCTGGCGAAGTTCAAATACAAAGACCCCCCTCTCTTTCTCATTGGAAAAAGGGGTTTGTCGAAATTGTGCCTGCTAACCGAAGTCCCTGATTTATCAGGGCGCAGGTTAGTGACCTCCCTACGCCCCTGCGGGGACTACGGGAAGTAAACCCCGGCGACCCGACTGGTCGGGAAACGCGCGACCAATGGCTTACCTGTCAACCGTAGATAACAATTTATTGTTAAGTAGGTTAAAAAGGCCAATGTTCTATAGAGGATCTCAAATGTCATTTGTGCTACAACTGTGCTATTTTTTTGTCGTCTTATGTCTACTTCTGTCATATCAAGCATGGAATTGAAGTGATTTCTGAGAATTATTAATTTCTTACCTACTAGGAAATTCTAAATACAATTGCAGATACTGTTTTACATTTCTTTGACATTTTAAGTAGTAAATTCTCATGTACTAATCGTATAAACAGGTATTCTTTCGGGGATGACTAACAATCAAAAAAAAGGAGGATCCTACCGCAAAATTATCCTAACCTTTATAATTGCGATTTTTATTCCTTCAATAGTAATTGGTTACTTTAGTTTTAAGGTAGTATCAGAACGTCGCCAGTCAGTTAATCGGCTGCTCGAATCGACTCTTTGGATTTCGGGAGAGAATGCGCTCAATAAGATAGAGCAAATTCTTTTGGATTATGAAACGAGTGTCTTAAAATCTGATAATTATCGTATTTTAACAGACGATACCAAAGGGGTTAAATATAATTCCAACTGGAGATTCCAATCAGAGAAATACCGGGGTCGACTTTTCCTTATAGATAAAAATTTCCATATTATTTCTCCACAGACAGGCTTCGAAAAATCCCCTGTGTCATCATACTCTAATATGGAACCAGTTAATTACAATCAGGGATGGATGCGAAATGCTGAGAATTCTGAGTTTGTTGAAAAAGATTATACACAAGCTATTGACCAATATTTGAAAGCCCAATCTGTTGCAGTCACTCAGTTTCAAAAAGTTAAAGCGACGGGAGGGCTAGGCCGATGTTTGATTGCATCTAAACGATTTGAAGAAGCAAGAGACGTCTATCAAGAACTTTCCAACAAGTTTGGAAACATTAATAATGAGGCAGGCCATCCCTATGGTATTATATCTGAATTACAGTTGTATAAACTTGCTACTCAGGAGGGATACGATAAAAAGGGCTTGAACCGTTTACTTGATTTATATAAAGAAATAAGAAATGGGAAATGGCTTCTGCCTTCTAAGTCCTACATTTTCTTTATCGCAGAAATTGAATCCATATTTATCGGTATAGGAGATATCGAGGGCAGTGAGGATGTTCTGGACTCCTATAATTATTTACAGACTCAATCCAGTGTATATAAGTCCATTTTGGAATTCACAGAATTGTTAGAATATGTAATCATCCCGAGGATTACAGATAAAACTGATAGGCATACATTTCGTGCTGAGACAGTTCCCGAGCGGTACCATATCTTAAGTGGTGAGACACCGGTTCTAATTTCCTACACAATTCTTCCAGACTTTATTAAGGGTCAAACTTATTACGGCGGGTTTTGTTGGGATCTTGATTTTATGAGACAGGTTACCATCCCCCATATCCTCGATAGTTTAATGTTGGAATCCGACCTGGTTTTTAACAACATTAATAATTTTGAGTTGCCACTAGACTATAATAACGAAGAATCAATTTCTAAAGGTTCTCTAGCTATTGCGTACCGCCAGTTTCCATTTCCTTGGAAACTGATTATCACGCATCCGGAGATTGCGGATTTTAAAAAAGGGGCTATTTGGGAAAATTTCTATTATGGAGCTTTGATAGCACTGTTGGTTTCCATCATGATATTTGGTGCCGTATTAATATTCCGGGATATCTCACGGGAATCTGAAACAATGCGTATGAGAACTGAATTTGTTCACAATATTTCCCATGAGTTAAAAACACCGTTGACGCTTATTCGCCTTTTTAGCGAAACACTCCAAAGAAAAAAAGATATATCAAAAGAGGAGATCAGGGACAGCAGTACAATTATAACCAAAGAAAGCGAACGTTTATCCCACCTGATTGACAACGTATTGGATTTTTCACGGATTGAAATGGGAAAGAAAGAATTTAACTTTACTGAAGTCAGCTTAAGTAAGGTAGTTGAAAACACGCTGGAGTCCTATCGGTATCACCTGAAAAAGAAAGGGTTTACCGTTCAAAAAGAGATAGCTACAGACTTACCTGCAATACCTGTGGATGCAGAAGCCTTAGCCAGTGTATTGATAAATCTATTAAGCAATGCCTTGAAATTTTCGCCTGATCGGAAAGAGGTTATAATAAGGTTATTTAGAAAAAATGAATCAATTGTTCTACAGGTCGCTGATAAAGGTGTTGGGATTCCAAAAGCTGAAATAGCGCGGATATTTCAGCGATTTTATCGTGTAAAAAACAATCAGGATTTAGTTTCAAAGGGAAGTGGTTTGGGCCTTGCCTTGGTAAAATATATTATTGAAGCGCATTCTGGTTGGATTCAAGTCGAAAGCGAGCCCGGTGAGGGAAGTGTGTTTTCGATACACTTGCCGTTAAAAGAACCTTAGAAGTTGGGATCATAATGAAAAAGAAGATTTTAATCATAGAAGATGAAGTGGATTTGGTTAAGGGATTAAAAATAAATCTAGTTGATGAAGGCTATGAGGTCGAGTGGTCCTTCGATGGAAAGGAAGGACTACGAAAGGCATTAGATGAGACACCGGATCTAATCATTTTGGACATTATGTTACCAGGGATGGATGGACTAGATGTATGTAAGGAACTAAGACAAAAACAGTGCAACATTCCAATTATTATGCTGACGGCGAAGGGATCTGAAATTGATAAGGTCATAGGATTGGAAATTGGGGCAGATGACTATGTTACAAAACCTTTCAGTGTCAGGGAATTATTGGCGCGGGTCAAGGCACATTTACGAAGATTAAAAAGAGAAAATAAATTTCTACCTAATTCTTACACTATAGGTGATGTGGAGGTTGATTTCACTAAGTATTCTGCTCAGCGAAATAAACAAACACTTGAGTTTACATCGATCGAAATGGATGTCCTGAAATATCTCATTACGCATAAAGGTGAAGTAGTTACTAGGGATGCCCTGCTTGATGTGATTTGGGGATATAAAAGCTACCCTATGACCCGAACTATCGACAATCATATTCTCAAATTAAGAAAAAAGATCGAACATGACCCAGCCCATCCAAAACATATTCTCTCAGTATATGGCAGTGGGTATCGGTTTGTGGATTAAAGACAATCTTTTACATTGCTGTACTTTCATTTGACAATCGGCGTGGCAAAAAGGGATTATATTGTATATGAAATGAAGATCTTTACTATCTGTAAATGGAGGTAACCCCATGACTGCCAGAAGAATATTTAGTATAACCTTCTCCCTTTTTCTCATATTAAGTGTTTTAGAATCCCAGTCCATTTCAAAGGCTGATATCCTTTTTGAAAAAGCGAAATATATAATGGAGACTGAGGGGGACTTGGAAAAGGCGATTAAGAATTTTCAGAAGATTACCAAGAAATACCCTGAAAATCGAAAAGTAGCTGCTCAATCATTACTGTATACTGGCCTGTGTTATGAAAAGCTGGGAAGGAATGAAGCAGCCAAAGCCTATCAAAGTCTAGTCGACAATTATCCCGGTCAAAAAGATGAAGTAACCATTGCCAGGAAAAGGCTGGACCGGTTGATGCTTACGGCTGAGAAAGATTCTAATATTATTCTGGTTCCAAAATTCACAAAGATAAATATCCCAACGGAACTGAGGGGTTCTGTAAAACTGTCTCCCGATGGTATGTATCTCGCTATGGTTTCAGAAAAGAAACTGTGGAAAATGCCGCTGTCCGGAAACCTTGGCCCAAATTACCCCGGTACTCCTGTTCAACTGAATACGGGAGGCATAAAGGTTGAATGGTCCGGACTTGCCTGGTCTGGAGACGGCAAATGGATCACATTTAATGATTATCCGGAAGAAAACAAACAGACTCAAGGCATATACATTGTACCGTCAAATGGTGGTGATGCTAAAAGGATCGTCGAATGCTTTCGTGATGTAAGAACGATAAATTACCAGATAAGTCTATCGCCAAAAGGGGAAAAACTGGCTTTTTCATCCATTGAGGACAAGCAGCAGCACTTAAAAACAATTTCTGTTAAAGCAGGTAAACCAAAACAATTAACCGATGCAATGGCAAGAGAACCGGTTTTTTCACCCAACGGAAAATTAATCGCCTATGTGGAGGATAAAGATCTTGGAAAAAGCGAAGGCGATCAAGGATTATGGATTATTCCAGCTGAGGGAGGAACACCTAACCTGATTGCTGAAGCAGGCAAAGCATCCAGCCCGGTTTGGTCACCTGATGGCAAGAAGATTGCTTTTGTAGACCTTACCAGTGACAAGAAAATTAATATAATTCCGGTTTCAAAATCTGGAAAAGCAGCGGGAAAAGTGACGACTATTGATGTACCCGCAAGTATTGAAGGAGTAAGGCACCTGGCAGGTTGGACCCCTGCTAATAAAATCGGGGCAATATTACAAACTAATCAAGAGTATGCAATCTATACTTTGCCGGTAGCAGGCGGTCAGGCGGCTATAATATTAAATGACGTTTTTGCCTTACAACCACGCTGGTCACCTGATGGGCAGCAAATATTCTTTACAACAATTCCGGCTGAAGGAGATAATAAGTATTGGCGTATGACTCTTGCCTCAGTTTCGGCTACGGGCGGTGTCAGGAAATTTCTTCCCCAGGCGCCAGGCGGAAAAAGACTAAAGCCATTCGGAGGCCAGGGAGGTAACAGGATATCTCCCGATGGAAAGACTATTATTTCGGCAGCATGGTGTACCGATGACACACTTGCTAATATAAACTGGCCCGGAAGCCATATCTGGAAAATATCTATTGATGGAACTGAACAGACTAAACTTACTGAAATAGACGGACCATACGTTGATGTAAGCCCCAGTTGGTCGCCAGATGGAAAAGAAGTCGCATTTACACGGATCAAATTGTATGAACCACCGACAGATATGTTTGGAGAATCAAGCATATATACGGTATCGTCCTCAGGAGGAACCCCAAAACGATTAATTACAGAATCTGGAAAATGGTTGATATCGCCGGTTTGGTCCCATGATGGGAAAATGATAGCTTATATTACTGAAGACAAAGAGGCTTCAGTAAGCAAAGCGCTGAATGTAATAAATGTCAACACTGGCAAATCACGGGTAGTTGGTAAAGTTCCAGCTGCACATTTTAATATTGATCTGGCTTGGTCACCTGACAACAAACGGATCGCCTTTAATGATAAAAAGGGCAAAGTCATTAAAGTAATGTCTCTGGACGATGGAAGCATTGAGGACATTAAAACGAACCTTGGTGATGTACAGATATTTCAACTGGACTGGTCGCCTGACGGGAAAAGATTTGTTTTTGGTGGGGTGAAGGGCGGCAACACGGAATTCTGGTTCCTGGAAAATTTCCTGCCACTTGAAAAACTGGCACAAAATGAAGAACCAGAGGGAATCGTGATCAAACAAGTATGGACCGGTCCGGAAGTGGATAATTCCGGGAGTGTTTCAGTTGATGGAGAGTATCTTTCATTTGTTGACTGGGAAACAGGTGATTTAGCTTTACGGAATTTAAAAACCAGGGAAAATCAGCGCATAACGCACGAAGCCACTTTGGAAGACCCTCAGCAATTTGCCGACTTAAATAAAATTTCTCCCGATGGAAAACAAGTTGCTTATTATTGGTATAATAAAAATGAAACTACTGACTTGAGAGTAATTAGATTGAGCGATAATTCTAAAGTAACTCTGGACAATAGTAAAGGAGAAATGTATCCCTGCTTCTGGTTTCCCGAAGGTGATAAAATTATTGTGCAGGGATCCAGAAAAAAAGAAAATGTACCATGGCAGTTATCTTTAATCAATGTCAATTCCGGAGAAATTCAATTGTTAAAAGAGTTTGAAAATGGATTTATGGCAAATGTATCATTGTCGCCAGACGAAAAATACCTGGCTTTTGATTTTCAAAATGTAAAAAACAAAGGAAATTCTGATATTAACTTACTTTCAATTGACGGGAAAAATGAAATACCACTTATTAAACACCCCGCAAAGGACAAATTGCTGGGATGGCTGCCAAACAGAAATGAATTACTATTTACCAGTGATCGTTCAGGGACATGGGATTTATGGGCTATACCAGTTATTGATGGAAAACCATCCGAAGATGCTAAGCGGATATATACTGATATTGGGGAAATACAGCCAATGGGTTTTACAGAAAACGGGGACTGCTATTTTAGTTTTTCCAGACGAATATTTAACACATACATTGTACCGTTTAACCTCGATAAAGGTGAGCTTAATGAGCATTCAGGTAAATTCATATTGGGTTCAAATTTTCAGGTAAAATGGTCCCCAGATGGGAAATACATAGCCTATATTAAAGAAAATTTAAAAGCGGATAATTGGTGCCAACTCACTGTCCAGGATTTAAAAACCGGCGAAGAACGTAAACTTGCGACCAATCTGTTTACTGCCAATTCACCCTGCTGGTCTCCTGATGGGAATTCAATTTTAGTGATTGGACGACCACATAGACAGAAATATACCGCCAAAGATTATAATGGAGGAGTTTACCTGGTTGATGTTAAAACAGGCAAAACAAGCGAAATTGTTCTTTTATCCGATTATGAATTCAACCGCCCGGCTGATGCTTCCTGGCCAGTCTCTGATGTTCAATGGTCGTTGGATGGTAAAAGTATCTTCTTTCTCTTTTATAAAGACCGGCTGGTGAAACATGATTTGGAATCCGGAAAAGAAAAGGTGCTTTACAAACATTCTCATTTTAACAGGAACATATTAAGTCGTTCCCCTGATGGGAAAAGCCTGCTTTTCGCAATATATAATTCCCGGGAAAAGAAAAGTCATCTTTTCACAATGCCGGTAGAAGGAGGAAAAGAAATTGAATTATGCACTCCGCAGGAAGGTAACTATTTCGGTATGGCGGCCTGGTCTCCCGATGGTAAATACATCTTCTTTAGTGATGGCTCGGAGGGGACTAACTTATGGCGCATTCCTGCGGATGGGGGAATTCCTGAAAAAGTCTGGCACTTAAAAAATAGAATAGAATTCACCAGTATACACCCTGATGGAAAACAAATGGCGTTTTCCATTCGTGAACGAACATCAGAAATCAGGGTGATTGAGGGTCTTGTGCGGGAACTTGAAAAAAATGATAATAATTAGATTTGAGGTGTTTGAGATAATTAATTTCAAAATGATTAATTAGAAAATAATGTATCTAGGAATTTGTGCTACAAGCAATTTTCACCACATTTCCACACTTATCTCCTGACCAATTGCCCAAATCATCGGGTTTTCTCCTCATCAATTAACGAAATCTCCTGAAAAACCGTAAAGAATAGAGTAGGGCACTCTATTCTTCTAATTCGAGTGCGAGATTTCCTCACCCACTCCATTAAAATTGGTTGATCCGCCTTTGTATCTAAGTAAAATGTATCAGAAAATAATTTGATTATTTACTGTCCGCATGTATATTAGTAGTACTAACAACTAATAGAAATGTTTAATATGAATGACAATCAGATAATTCACAGTTTAAAGGCCTTGGGTTTTACACAACTAGAGGCCCAAATCTATAAATTTTTAGTTTCAGAAAGTCCAGCCACTGGTTACAGAATAGCAAAAGCCATTAGAAAACCAGCAGCTAATACATATAAGGCATTGGAAACGTTGGAGCAAAAGGGTGCCGTATTAATCGATAAGAGCAAAAAACGTCAGTACCGATCTGTTAACTACACAGACATGCTGAATCGTTTGGAGCGGAAATTTCTACATTCCAAGCAACAGGCAGTAGAATCACTGGCAGAACTTAAAACCGCTGATTGGGATGATAATGTTTACCAGATCCAATCTAAGGAACAAGTCTATGATCAATTCAGGACTATGCTGAAAAGGGCAAAACGAATCGCAATCATTGATACATTTCCCGAAATTCTTGATGATTTTCATGCTGTAATCAGGACTGAGATTGATCGGGGCTTGACAGTATTAATCAAGGCTTATCAGCCAGTGGAAATCGCAGGTGCCAAAATAGTCCCGGAAAGCCGTGCTAAACGATACAGTAGCAAATGGGATGTGCAGTGGATGAACCTGGTAATTGATGCTTCCGAATATCTGATTGTACTACTTTCTGAGGCAGGTGATGTCTATCAGGCTGTTTACACTAGAAGTCCTATGCTTTCATATTTATATCATCATGGTATTCATACCGAGCTGGTGTTGGATGAAGTCATCGTCAGCCTCCAGGATAGGAAACAGCTTGCGGATATTGAAAGAATTGTAGCTGAATTCGAAGAAATTTCCGGCGGTGAATTGCTGGATGTGGCGGCATTGACTACAATTTTTAGGTAAGTAGTTCAATCTAATTCAGATACCATAATATCTATTGAAATGATCCATTGTCTTTAGAGATAATATGCAATCAGTTAATCTAATAAAAAGAATAGTTCAGACTTGTCTTACATTATCTACACTATCATTTGGGAATGATTTTGAAAAGCGAACATATTCTATAGTTAAAGTAACGACTACACCGGTAATTAATGGAATTATTGATGATGCATTCTGGGGAATGGCAGAGGTTGCCGATTATTTTACCCAGTACCTGCCGAAATCAGAATCGCTGAGAAGCCAATCTTCTGACGCCAGACTGCTTTTTGATGATCATGATATCTACGTAGCAGTACGAATGTACAATGACCCCGTTCAGATTTCAGCCCAATTATTAAGGTGTGATGCACGTGGTTATTCTGATCAATTCGGAATTGGCATTGAGAGTTATAATGATAAACGATCCGCATTTTCATTTTATATCATTTCATGGGGACCAAACAGGATTGTGTGGTTTTAAATGAACCGAACTAATTGTCGGAATATATTACAACAAAAAGAACTTTTTTATCATTAAAAGAGCACGTTTTTGTTATACTTGTTTTATAAATATAATTTTGACGTCAGTGGATATTATGTGACTGACGTCGGCGGAGCTGTGTTGTAAAATAGATTAGAGATAAGCGATCATTATAAATGTAATAAGAATCAAATGATTTTTGAAACACAAAAAAAAGAAAAGTAACATGAAAAAATTACTATTTATATCTGTTCTACTGTCTTTGCTAGCCATGATTTTCATGTCTTGTTCTGAAGACTCACCTACCGAGCCAATTATAGAAGAATCAGATCCCATTATTGATATTGATGGTAATGTTTACAAAACAGTTAAAATTGACAATCAGATTTGGATGGCCGAAAATTTGAATGTTAGTCATTTCAGAAATTGAGACCCCATCCCTGAAGCGAAAACCAAGGCAGAATGGGAGCTTGCCGGAACAGATCGTAAACCTGTCTGGTGTTACTATAACAACGATCATACGAATGCCAATAACTACGGTAAACTGTACAATTGGTATGCGATAAATGATCTCAGAGGTTTAAGCCCTGCCGATTGGCGTGTTCCAAGTACTCCGGAATGGGCAGAACTTATCGATAATTTAGGGGGAAAAGATATAGCTGGTAGTAAGATGAAATCAAATACCGGTTGGGATTCAGATGGTAATGGGGACAATTCGAGCGGATTTACCGGCCTTCCAGGCGGTGGCCGTTACCTTAATGGTGATTTCATTGACATTTGTAGCTTCGGTATTTGGTGGAGCTCTTCAGAGACCAGCGCCATTGATGCGTGGGGCTACAACATCAGCAAACTCAATAGTACAGTACTCAGAGGTTACTTTGATAAGACGATAGGGTTGTCAGTTCGTTCTATTAATTGTCCGTCTTGCACAGATGATACAACTTCAGCACTCACACTTTCTGAAAAATTGCAGGAAGCCCTGGACGTTTCACTTGAATCAGGTCTTGGAGTTGGCGTCTCAGCAACAGTAATCATGCCCGATGGCGAGACCTGGATCGGTGTAAGCGGTGTATCTCATGGTACAACGTCGATAACACCGGACATGCCATTCGCGGCCGGAAGCATTGCAAAGATGTTTACAGCAGCGACTATTCTTCTACTTGCGGAAGAAGGCCAGCTCACCTTGGAAGATTCGCTTTATGAATGGTTAGCGACATATCAATATATTGACAGTACAATTACCATCCGGCAGCTGCTGAATCACACAAGTGGTCTCTATAACTTTGTGGATAACGACGATTTTTGGACGTCTATTTTTTCTGAACCCTCAATGGTTTGGACGCCGGAAGAAATAATACTAGCCTTTAATCGCGAATCGGTTTTTTCCAAAGGAACTGACTGGCATTATTCACAGACAGGCTACAATCTGCTAAGAATGATTATTGAAATGATCTCTAAATCAGACATCGCGACAGTGAACGCGGAGCGTTTCTGGACTCCATTAAGTCTTACAAATACTTTTACATTAATGGGGGAGTCACTTCCCACTAATACTGCTCACGGGTGGTGGGACCTTGACGGGAATGGCACTTATGATAACTTTTTCTTCTGGCCAAGAACCGCCTTTGCCAGCGGCATTGGCGGCGAGGTGTTTACTACTGCTGAGGATTTGGCTAGGTGGGCACAAGCCCTATTTAAGAATTGCACTGTAATCAGTCAAGCATCTCTCGATCAGATGCTTACTTTTCATTCTCCTTGTACAGGTGAAGAGTATTTAAGTACAGGCTATGGTTTAGGTGTAGGAAAGTTTAATCCTGATCTCATAAACGGTTTGGAAGCATATGGACACAGTGGTAATGCACCGGGATATGCGGCGGCTAGTTTATATTTGCCTAATTATGATATATGTATCGGAATAGTGGATAATACCGAAGAAGGCGAATCTATTGGTGTAAGCATAACCAGACTACTGAATGTCATCACAAGCCATCTTGAAGAGAAGCATTAGATTATAATGCTGATAGTAATCTGGAGAAGAATGAGGAATAGTATAGTGAAAGTCTTTAAACACAAGGATAAATATAAAGATGAAATTGGGTTTTATGTGCGTTGTTTAAATCTTTCGGACACTTCAGCTAAAAAGTTAAGGTGTACTTTTGACATTTAGAG
>JABMQW010000201.1 GCA_013203115.1 Fidelibacterota bacterium | reverse complement strand
CCTCTTTGTTATCAATAAAGTAACACATAACGATATCAGTTAGATGAATGTTCAAATCGAAAAATCCTTAAATGATTGCTATCTTACGAAATATCAGTATTTACATAAACCTTTCATTGGCTTAACGGGACAGTAGTGATCGCAGATATAAATTTCAAAAGTTGTAATTGGTTTTTTAATTGCTATTTTAAGTGGAGGTAATTGTTGGTAACATGCCGTTTAAACATTAGAATTTACAGTTCTCAATTAGCTGTTAATGGATCGGATGTAGCAATATTGTATTGCATGCGGTGCGTTGATCAGCAATTCGTCTTAACCAGATCGAACTATTACAAAAATATGGATAAATCGGATGAAATATAATATTATGCGGGTATTTATTTTTCTGATGATTGTTTCTTGGTTATTAGGTTGTGTTTACACTCCAAACATTAAGGAAACACCTTATGATTTTGAAAAGGTACGAGCAAATCAATGGACTAATCAGCTAAGTATATATAGTACCGATGTGCAATTAATATCAAGAGTTTCACAAAATATTTTTAGTAATCTAAATACTAATTCAATCCTCCTGGTATTTATTGATCCAAATAAACCCCCTAGAAAAATGTTCTATGATATAAACAATTATCAATTTAAAGAGCTATTGATCAAATATAAAATAGAAGATGAAATTGTATTTGGTGCTCTCTTGGCCATACCTGCAGGAGGATTGTCCAGCTATTTTTCAGAAAGATTAGTTTTATCATTTTATTCACAAAACGATGACATGATATTAGTAAACAATAACAAATTTGAAATACAAATTTGGAAGCACTCCGAAATGCAAATTTTTTCAGAATTAGCAAAACAATCAGAATTATCAAAACCATTAAATAAGTAGAAAGGCGGTATTATGAAATTACAAGACTAAGAGAGCCATTCTTCCTACAAACAGAATTGCGAAATGATTTATTAGGAGAAGTCTTAATAAATTTTACACCGTATCATATTTGTTTAACCCCAATCCCACCCGGCGCAGATTTCTCTTCCGTCCGCCAGCGCTTTTGAAATGACCGGCATTTCATTAATTACAATCGTAGTGACAACTCTTGAGAGTTGTCACTACGCACCTGGTTACTTTTCAAAAAATATCTGCCAAAATGTGCGTTAAATATCATTACCCCGGAACAATCGGCACTGGAATTATATTAACGGAAGATTGATTGCCCGGAATCAGATATATCCGGTAAATTTGGACAATATGGCAGAGTTTAAAATCCACAGTGAATTCGAACCCAGCGGCGACCAGCCGGAAGCCATTGCCGGTTTGGTATCCGGTCTGGAACAGGAATTGGAACACCAGGTTTTGCTGGGTGTTACCGGTAGCGGTAAGACCTACACGATTGCCAAGGTTATCGAGACAGTCCAGCGCCCGACATTGATTATCTCGCATAATAAAACGCTGGCTGCCCAGTTATTCGGCGAATTCAAGCAATTATTTCCGGAAAATGCAGTCGAATATTTTATCAGTTATTATGATTATTACCAGCCGGAAGCCTATTTGCCAGTAACCGATACTTTTATTGAAAAAGATTCCTCGGTTAATGAAGAAATCGACCGTTTAAGATTGAAGGCTACCAGTTCATTACTGCATCGCCAGGATGTAATCGTCGTTAGTTCGGTATCCTGCATTTATGGTATTGGTTCACCCAGCGATTACAAACAACAGGTCATTAGTCTTAAAAGGGGTGAGACCATCTCGCGACGTGATTTATTTTCCAAGTTAGTCAATATCCATTATTTACGCAATGACTTGGTTCTGGAACGTGGTAATTTTCGGGTTCGGGGTGATGTGATAGAAGTATTTCCGGCCTATGATGAAGATTGTATCAGGATTGAAATGTTTGGTACTTCCATTGACCATTTTGTTCGGTTCGATCCACTGACTGGTGAAGTTAAACAGGAATTGGATGTCCTTCATATTTACCCGGCCAAACATTTTGTAACGGATCCCAAGGTAATACAGCGCATGGTGCCTGAGATCAGGGCAGAACTGGCCCAGCGGGTGGAAGAATTACGCGAGCTGAATAAGCTGGTGGAAGCGCAGCGCTTGGAGCAACGCACTAATTTTGATCTGGAGATGCTTCAGGAACTGGGTTATTGCTCCGGAATTGAGAATTATTCACGGTATTTTTCAGGAAGAGCAGCAGGAGAACGACCCTGGACCCTGATCGATTTTTTCCCTGACAATTTTATTACTATTATTGATGAATCACATGTGACCATTCCGCAAATCCAGGGTATGTATAACGGTGATAGGGCGCGTAAAAAGGTTTTAGTGGAGTTTGGTTTCAGGTTACCGAGTGCGCTGGATAATCGTCCTATGAAATATGATGAATTTAAGTTAAAGCAGAACCAGACGATTTACACTACCGCGACACCGGCCGAACGTGAATTGGAATTATCACAGGGTGTTGTAGTGGAACAAGTGATTCGTCCCACTGGTTTGCTTGATCCTAAGGTGGAAGTACACGAAACTGAGGGACAAATTGATGATTTGATCGGCGAGATCAGAGTTCGTACCAGTCGCAATGAGCGGGTTCTGATCACGACCTTGACAAAACGCATGTCCGAAAATCTCAGCGAATATTTACGGGGTATTAATTTACGCGTACGCTACCTGCATTCTGAGATTAAATCATTGGAACGAGTACAGATATTGAGAGATTTACGGCTCGGTGAATTTGATGTCCTGGTCGGAATTAATTTATTGCGGGAAGGTCTGGATCTGCCGGAAGTATCGTTAGTAGCGGTTTTGGATGCTGATAAACAGGGTTTTCTCCGTTCCCGTAGTGCGCTGATGCAGGTGGCTGGCCGGGCAGCCAGGCATATTAACGGCAGTGTAATCCTTTATGGCGATCGTGTGACAGATGCAATGCAAAACCTGATCGATGAATCTACCCGGCGACGTAAAATTCAGGAAGAGTATAACCGCCGGCATCAAATCAAACCTCAGAGCGTATATAAATCAATGGATGAAATAATGCAATCCACTGCGGTTGCCGATTCGGCTGCGGTAGCAGAGAGATCACCAAAGTATCAACGCTGCGGAGATGAATTTGGCCTTGACGATAAAGCAATGGTTGTTGATATTATGAGACTTGAAATGTTAAAAGCCGCTGAAAACCTGCAATTTGAGCAAGCAGCGACATTAAGGGATGAAATAAATAAGCTTGAAAAAGAAATAGCGGGAACTGTAAAGATATGAAAATACTAGTGACAGGTGGAGCGGGGTATATTGGTTCACATGTGGTTAAAGAACTTATTGAAGCGGAGCATGAAGTAGTCATCCTCGATAATATGTCGACCGGCGTGAAAATGAATATCAATCCGAAGGCCGAATTTGTTTTTGGAGATATATTAAGTACCAACGATTTGAAGCGCGTGTTAAAACCGGGTATTGATGCCGTATTTCATTTTGCTGCTTTCAAGGCGGCCGGTGAATCGATGCTGAGACCGGAGATTTATGCGCATAATAATTTGACAGGCACGATTAACCTGTTAAATGCCATGTTGGCCAATGGTGTGAAGAAATTTGTATTCTCTTCTAGCGCTGCCGTTTATGGTAATCCCGAATACCTGCCGGTAGATGAGTCCCATCCGTTACAGCCTGAAAATTTTTACGGTTTCACCAAATTGGAAATTGAACGTTTATTGCAGTGGTATGGACAATTGAAGGGTCTGCGGTTTGCAGCTTTACGCTATTTTAATGCTGCCGGTTATGATATTGATGGTCGCATTCGCGGTAAGGAAATCAATCCGGCCAATTTACTGCCGGTGGTTATGGAAGTTGCCTCGGGTCAACGCCCAAAGCTGCTGGTCTATGGTAGTGACTATGACACCATTGATGGAACGGGTGTTCGTGATTATATTCATGTCAACGATCTTGCCACCGCTCATTTACTTGCTTTGGATTACTTAATTAATAATCCTGATAATCTTCGAATCAACTTGGCAACCGGAGCAGGATATTCGGTAATGCAAGTGATTGAAAAAGCACGGGAGATTACCGGGCAATCAATTGAATATGATCTTGTTGACCGGCGTCCCGGCGATCCGTCGGAATTGTATGCCACTTCCCTGATTGCTGCGGAAAAATTGTATTGGAAGCCCAGATATTCCGATTTAAATACCATCCTGAAAAGTATGTGGGAGATATATACGAATGACATTTCGGATCAGATATAGGATAATTCTATGGTAAATATTGAGCGATTACAGCAATTATCTGGTATAATTGGCAATTCCAGCGCAATCCAGCAAGTTATTGAGATGATTACCCAGGTTGCCGAGGTTGATATCTCGGTCCTTATCACTGGTGAATCCGGCACCGGAAAAGAAATGGTTGCCAAAGCGTTACATAAATTCAGTAAACGATCCAATGAACCTATGGTTACCGTCAACTGTGGTGCGATTCCCTCCGGGCTTATTGAAAGTGAATTGTTTGGTCATAAGAAAGGCGCCTATACCGGTGCGGCGGAAGACCGGCAGGGGTATTTCAAATTTGCTCACAAAGGGACTATATTTTTAGATGAAATCGGTGAAACTCCACTTGAGACCCAGGTAAAACTCCTGCGAGTATTGGAAAGCGGTGAATTCATGCGCGTGGGTGATTCTAAAATGATGTATTCCGATGTGCGTGTAATTACGGCTACTAACAGTGATTTGGAAACCGAAGCCCGGAAGGGGAATTTCAGGCAGGACCTGTATTATCGTCTAAAAACGGTGACAATCAATGTACCAGCGCTACGGCAACGGATTGAGGATCTGTCCCTACTGGTTGAACGCTTTGCCCTGCAGTTCACACGCAGCAATGATATTCCTTACCGTGGCTTTATGCCTGAAGCCACCCGCTTAATGAAACAATATGATTGGCCAGGCAATGTGCGGGAGTTAAAAAATTTTGTTGAAAGTATCTTAGTTCTGGAGAAGGGTCAACGTATAACCGTGGATATGATAGCCCGTCAATTGCGACCGGTTAAAATACCTGTGAACCCCAATTTACCCATTTTAGTTGATCGGTCGCCTGAACAAGCTGAACGGGAAATACTGCTACGGCAGGTTTTTCTGATGCGCCAGGATATTCAGGATATGAAAGAAATAATAGGCGGTAAAACGGTTTTAAATCCAATTGATGAAATTCAGTATCTGCCACATGCGGCTACCGAAATTCAACCTGTTCCTGATTCAATGAATGGTGAAAACTTTCCCATGATTCGTGGTGAAGCAATCGGTGATATGACTTTGGAAGCTTTGGAAAAAGAAGCCATTATGCGGACTCTACAGCATTTTAACAATAATCGCCGTGCAGCTGCCCGGTCACTGGGAATGAGTGAGCGGACTCTGTATCGGAAAATCGATCAGTATGGTTTAGAGCGCAAGATTAAAGGACGTTCTTGAAATGAAAAAGATTAATTTATTTTTGAGCAGTGCTATGCTATTATTTGTAGGATGCGGATTCTATTCTCTGGCGGGTTCGATACCACCGCATATTAATAGTATTGCAATTCCGTTGGTCGATAATCAAACCGCAGAATTTGGAATGTCTGAATCAGTTACCGATAACCTGCAAATCCGATTTACCGATGAAAATATTCTGCGATTAGCGGATGAAGAACAGGCAGATTCGATTCTACGCGGTACTATCATCAAAGTTGAGGATAGGGTGCAAACCTATACCGGCACTGAAGTCGTTACTGAATATCGGTTTACTGTTACCATGGATATCGAATGGTATGATGTCGCAAACAATGTTGTTCTTATGCAGAAAAAATATACTGGTTGGGGCGCTTATGGCCTCAGCGGAGACATCAGCAATGATGGTATTGATAATGATGGGGATGGATTAGTAGACGGTGACGATGATGATGAATTCGGTGAACCACGAACGTACGCTACGCGGATTGCAGTTGAGAAAATTGCCGAAGAGATAATCAACGATATCCTGACTACCTGGTAAAATTTAGCTTAATATCAATGGTTAATTTTCAAACGGAGATTATTAGATAATGCAACATATTTATATATCGAACATTGCGGATTATGAGGGGCAGGAAGTGACTCTTCACGGCTGGGTTTACAATATCCGCTCGATTGGGAAAATTTGGTTTATGATTTTCCGCGATGGTACCGGGTTAATTCAATGCGTTGTGGTCAGATCGGAAGTTGACCAGGCAATCTTTGAATTGGAAGCAAAGTTGACCCAGGAATCTTCAGTCTCGGTTACCGGAATAGTGCGGAAAGATGACCGCTCCAGCGGTGGTTATGAGCTTGGTGTAAAATCTATTGAAGTTCATCAGTATACTGAAAATTATCCGATTTCACCCAAGGAACATGGAACGGCTTTTCTGATGGATAATCGCCATCTCTGGTTGCGTTCCAAAAAGCAGCATGCCATTATTAGAGTCCGTCACCAAATTGTAAAAGCCTGTCGTGATTTTTTTGATGATAATGGATTTACATTGGTCGATGCACCAATATTAACGGCTAATGTCTGCGAGGGTACCACCAGTTTATTTAGTGTTGATTATTTTGATACAACCGCCTACCTCACCCAAAGCGGTCAGCTTTATTCTGAGGCGACTATTGGAGCTCACGGCAAAGTTTATTGTTTTGGCCCGACTTTCAGAGCTGAAAAATCAAAGACCCGCCGGCATCTGACCGAATTCTGGATGGTCGAACCGGAAATGGCCTACTGCGATCTGGATGAAAATATGGAATGGGCTGAAAAATTCATCTCCTATGTGGTTCAGTGGTGTCTCGATCATTGTCAGACCGAATTGGACATCCTGGAGCGTGATACCACTTTACTGGAGAAAGTTACTCCGCCCTTTCCCAGAATTACCTATGACAAAGCAGCAGAGATTCTGAAGGAGAATGGTGTTGATTTTGAATATGGCAGTGATTTTGGCAGCGCCGATGAAACGATTTTGTCCGCCCAGTATGATCGGCCGGTAATGGTCCATCGCTGGCCTGTTGAAACAAAGGCATTCTATATGAAGCTAGATCCGAAAAACCCTGATCTGGCTCTGGGGGTCGATGTATTGGCACCGGAAGGGTACGGGGAAATCATCGGTGGTGGTCAACGGGAGGATGATCACGATACCCTGGTTGAACGTATCCTGCGCCATGATCTGCCGATGAAACCGTTTCAATGGTATTTGGATTTACGCAAATACGGAACCATACCGCATTCCGGTTTTGGGATGGGACTTGAAAGAGCCGTTACCTGGATAACGGGAATTAAGCACATCCGGGAAACGATTCCTTTCCCACGAACCATCTATCGTCTGGAACCATGATCGAACGAAAAATCCGAATAGCTGTTTTTGGCGGTCGTAAAATCACGGCTGAACTTTATCAACAAACCCAGGAACTGGGAGCACTCCTGGCCCGGGAAAACTGGCTGGTGTTCTGTGGCGGTGGGGGCGGTGCAATGGAAGCAGTCAGCCGTGGAGTGAGTGAAGCAGGTGGCACATGTGTCGGAATTCTGAAAGGGCGTGACTTGAATGAAGCTAATCCCTGGGTGACTATTCCAATTGTCACTGATATGGGTATCAGCAGGAATGCACTCTTGGCTTATAACTGTGATGTTGCTGTTGCCGTGGATGGAAATTACGGTACCCTTTCCGAAATTGCTTATGCTCTACAATTGGGCAAACCGGTCATCGGATTGCAAACCTGGGACATTCCTCAGGTGATCAGCGCTGAAAATCCCGCAGATGTGATTGCTAAAATAAAGGAGAACCTGTGATGGACTGGGAGTTACCTAAAACAGATAATGTCGGGGTCACTCTTAAAATTACCGGCCGGGTACAGAAAGTTGGTTTCCGCTGGTTTACCGTACAATGGGCACAGGATATGGCGCTGGGGGGCTTTGTTCGTAATCTGCATGATGGTTCGGTTTACGTTGCCGCTGAAGGTAAACGGAATCGGATTGAGTCATTTATCAAAGAGTTAAAAAAAGGACCTCGTGGTTCACAGGTTGATAATATCGAAATTAACTGGCTTAATTATGAACATAAATTCCGCGATTTTGAAATTAAATATTAAATAAATCACTTATGTCTCCAATCAAAATCGCTTTATGCCAGATCAATCCTACGGTGGGAGCATTCCGTAGTAATTTAAAAATATTGAACGATTGGTATAATCGGTCCGTCCAACAAGGTGCAGATTTGGTGGTTTTTCCCGAACTATCTATTACCGGTTATCCGCCCTCAGACCTGCTGCATGAAGGTGATTTTGTTACCTTAAATGAAAATATCCTGCAGCGCTTTGCCAAAAAAGTAACTATTCCGGTGATAGTAGGGTATGTGCGTAGTGATTCCGGCAAACTCTTTAATTCTGCTGTTCTAATTAAGGATGGAGCAATTGAGCTGGTTTATGATAAGCTGTTGTTGCCCACCTATGATGTATTTGATGAAAAGCGTTATTTTGAGGCCGGTAAAGAACCGGTAGTCTGGTCGCTTGATATTGGGGGTGAGAGACTCAAAATAGGAATTGAGATCTGCGAAGATTTGTGGGATGATGACTATCCTGTAAAAGTTACTCATGTATTAAAAGAGCAGGGTGCTGATTTTATCATTAACATATCTGCTTCACCCTATCATGAAGGGCGCTTAGCGGATCGATTGGGTCTGATCCGCCGTAAAGTAGCCGATATTCGGATTCCGTTTTTGTACTGCAATCTGGTAGGGGGGCAGGATGAATTGATTTTCGATGGCCAGTCCCTGGTTATATCAGGGGAAGGTCGACTCCTGGCACAGGGTAAAGCTTTTCAGGAAGATTTCTTGCTGGTTGATATTGGCAGTCAATCACATGAGATTGAAGTACGGGTGATGGAACGGGAAGAAGAGATATATCAGGCGCTATGCCTGGGGGTGAGAGATTATATCCGCAAAGTTGGTTACAGTGATGTGGTTATTGGTCTCAGTGGGGGTATTGATTCCAGTCTGGTGACCTGCATTGCTGCTGAGGCTTTAGGTCCCGATCATGTTCACGGAATAGCGATGCCGTCGCGGTTTTCCAGCGATCACAGCATCAATGACGCCCGCCAGCTTGCAGCTAATCTTGGCATTGATTTTAGGGTTGCGCCTATTCAGGCAGTGGTGGATTGTTTTGAAAGCAACTTAAAGGATGATTTCAGCGGGTTACCCCGCGATCTGACCGAGGAAAATAATCAAGCCCGGATCAGGGGCGATATTCTGATGGCTTATTCCAATAAAATGAACTGGCTAGTGTTATCATGCGGTAATAAAACTGAACTGGCCTTGGGGTACTGCACCCTCTACGGCGATATGGTCGGCGGTCTGGCCGTAATCTCCGATCTTTCAAAAACCGACGTCTATGCTCTGGCACGTTGGATTAATTCAAATACTGACCGGTTTTTAATTCCCCAAAATTGTATTGATAAACCACCCTCCGCCGAATTAAGTCCTGACCAGGTTGACCCCTTTGACTATGATATTGTAAGTCCATTAGTGGATGCCATTATAGAAGATCGGAAATCCCCGCGGATGCTTATTGACCAGGGCTATGACCGGAACATGGTGCAGGATATTTATCGAAAAATACACCGGAATGAATATAAAAGACGGCAGGCCGCACCGGGACTGCGGGTAAGTTTAAAAGCATTTGGAAGCGGTCGGAGAATTCCCATCGTCAATCATTATGCTGGAATTAGTGTGGAGGAAATCTGATGAAGAACATCATTAGTGTATTAATACTGATCGTTATCAGCATTGGTTTAGTCACTGACTTAAATGCCCAGCAGAATACACCGGCTGAGTACTGGGACAGTTTAACTGATGGTGAAAAACTGGCTTTTGTAAACGGTGCCTACACGGCTGTAAGCCGGATGAAGTCTTTTCACATGGAAGAAGTGAAAATGCAGTATGGACACGATCCCTACTGGCGCGAGCCATATTTTGTTGAGCGCTTCTATCAGATTCTTGACCAGCATCTGGCGGAGGGAGTGGGTTATAACATCGATATTATCGCTCAGGCCATGGATGCGTTATACGCCAATTTTGATAATGTACGTATTCCGATCATTGAAGCTTTGCGAATAGTCTCAACCGCTCAGGATGGCGAACAGCAGAAAGCTAATGTTTTATTATTAAAAGCTCAACGGCAATATCGACCGGAGGATTAGCACGGAGCGTGGAGCAAAGAGCAAAGAGCATAGAGCAAGGAGCAGGGAGTCAATG
>JABMQW010000200.1 GCA_013203115.1 Fidelibacterota bacterium | reverse complement strand
CCGAAGTCCAGCGCTAGCTGGCACAGGTATGGCCCGTCTACCGAAGTCCAGCACTAGCTGGCGCAGGTATGGCCCGTCTGCAGCCAGGCAGGCAAACTGACGCGCCGTCAGTTGCTAATTCTTATTACGTTAGGTACCTTAATTAGTTTTGTCTATATAAAGCCTCAAATACGACGCGTTTTTCGAGTTGTGATGAACGCGATGCTGCTGCATCTTGTAGGCAGTAGGTGGAGCCAACATGATATTCGGAACGAACGTCTGTGGGTTGCGGTCGTAGAGCGGGAACCATGTACTCTGAACCTGGACCATGAGGCGATGCCCAGGCAGGAAGGTGTGGTTCAAATGTGGTAGTGGAATCGTGTAAGCCAACGCTTGATTGGGCGCAAGAGGTTTCGGATCGTCGTAGTTCTCACGGTAGCGACCCCGGAAGATGTCAGCGCTAACCATGAGTTGGTAGCCGGACATCTCGAATGTAGGATAATCGTCTGGGAAAACGTCAATGAGCTTCACGACCCAATCAGCGTCAGTGCCGGTGGTCTCGGCGAGCAGTTGAGCGATCACGGGCCCACGAACAGTTAGAGGCTCAGAAAGCGGCTCGCTAACCCATGTCGCCACGTCAGGTCGGCCATCGACGAAGCGTTGATCCTCGACGAGCCAACGCCGCCAAGCTGCAATTACGGGTGGATTGTCCCAATCGATCCCCCAGTTGGGTCGAGGAGCGTAGGGTACCGGCTTTGAAGGATCGGAGACGAATTCGGTGATCGACAGGTCGATAATTGGTGGTATAAAAGCCAAACCACCATCTGGTTGTAAGTAAACGCGGATTTGCTCCTCGATTGGGGGCCATTGGTCGAATCTGCGCCAACAGTTCGTGCCGGTCTCGAACACAGTGACAGGTGCCAGCGGTTCCACTGCTTCTTCGTGCAAGTACCGGCGCAGAAACCGCGCCAGGACATCTTGGCGGAACCGCTTCGCGGTGTCTTCATCGAAGTTCAGAGCGCCTAATCTGCTCCCATCTGCGAAGTGCTGACCGTGGTACCAGGGTCCGGCGACGAAGAAGTTAAACTCATTGGTCTTGTCGTGCCGCTCTAGCGCTGCATAGGCTGCTGGCGCGCCATAGATGTCCTCTTGATCCCAGAATCCGTGCACGTGCAGCGTCGGCACAAGACGTGGCGGCGAATCGAACCAACGGTCAGCGGCAACTTCACGCCAGTATGGTCCATAGCTTGGGAACTCCATCAAACGCGTCCACATTTCGTGCCGATCGTCGAGGCGCGCACCGAAAGCTGTTCCCGCCGCACCCTGCCCGAGCATCCACGTATAGATGTCCTGAATCTCGTAGGGATAGGGAATAAACTTATCTGTTTGGGTTTCCATCGCGTAGATGAACGAGAACGCAAATGTCGCACGAAATGCACCCCAATGGAACCAATCGTCTGCCTTCCAGACATCCACGACTGGATTAAATGGGACGGCAGCGGCGAGTGCCGGATGCGGATTGCGCATGGCCGCGAGCGTGAGCCAGCCCGGGTAGGACGTGCCCCATACGCCGACCCGGCCGTTCGAAGGTACGTTTTTCACCAGCCAGTCGATGGTGTCCCAGGCGTCTGTGGTCTCGTCGGTCTCGGTCTTATTAAAGGCCCCTCGAGGCACGCGAAACATGGCGTAATCGCCCTCCGATTTGAAGCGACCTCGGGTATCTTGGACCACGTAGACGTAGTCATTGCCCAAGAACTTGGGTCCGAGTGTGACTGCAAGGTGGGACGTCGGACGGTCACCAAGCGCCCGGGTCGCGTTATAGGGCGTGCGTGTAAGCATGATGGGCAGTGGTTTTCTCGATTTCTTTGGAGTCAGGATTAGGGTGTAGAGCTTGATCCCGTCCCGCATAGGCACCATTTCTTCGCGTATTTCGAAATCATCGTGGGGGAACGTCTCGCGAACCGGCTGTTGAGCCAACACCGGCACCTGCAGGATAAATATTGAGGTGAGGATGCAAGGAATAATGGTGGACTTGATTGGTCTGAGATTTGTTACATTCATTAGGACTCCTCGAGATTCTTTCTATATTTATTTTTCAGTCGAAACCTTATAGGTGGAAAATGTTTCCACCTATCGCAATATTAGTTTCGCAAACATGGAAAATATTATTATTTTCCATGTGTTACTATTCAACTCCTATTCGCATGGAATTTTATCCTGTTCGTCCCAAAATCAATGCGGTAAACCAAATAAACATAAACTAATTTATCCTTACTCAGACCAGGAAGCAAATCGCGTCAATGATCCATATGTCGAGGACTATTGTGATCGTTATAGTGTTCTATGCTGGAACCGCAAGCCTTTTGTTGTTTCCAAATTTTTCGGCAGATTCCCCATGATGTGATGGGCTGGAATTTTTTGATAATCAGTAATAATGCGTTAGATTATCGTATAGATTCCAAAGTAAATATGAGGATAAAAATGCGAATATTATTCATACTTTCCATTTTAATGATGGGTCTATTGTGGGGTAGGTCACCAAAAATTTCTCCTGACCAACTGGCGCCCGATTTTGTGCTACTCGATCAGGATAGCTCAATGCGGAAATTATCCGATTATCGGGGAAATTGGGTCGTGGTATATTTCTATCCCAAAGATGACACCCCCGGCTGCACTAAAGAAGCTTGCGGAATTCGTGATGATTATACAAAATTCGCGCGGCAGGAAATTGTGGTGCTAGGCATCAGTTATGATAGTCCTGAAAGTCACCGGGCTTTTATAAAAAAATATAAGTTGCCATTTACCTTACTCTCGGATGGGGACAAGTCTGTTTCAAAATTGTACGATGCCCAGGGATTACTATTCGCGGATCGAAAAACATTTTTAATCGATCCGGAAGGGGTTATACGAAAAATCTATAACAAAGTGGATGTAACCTCGCATTCGATAGAAATTCTTGCTGACCTAACCAGGCTGTCAGCTCCCGAATAGAATTTACATCTTCAGCAGATCCGCTACTTTCCGGGCCAGGGAGAGAAAGGTCGTTAACTTGCCTCCAAAAACGTGCAGCAGTTGTGTATTTCCATTGCGCTGCAAATCTAAAGCATACTCTCGGGATAGATCGGTGGGATTATCCTTATGGGCAATCAAGGGCCGGATGCCAATCCATACATCTTTAACGTCGTTGACGGTCAATTGATGGTCGGTGGTTAGATACTTATTAATATTCTCCAGTAAATATTCAATATCGGCATCATCGTAAGTCACCTCATCACAAAGAGCGGTTTCCTCCCGCTCAGTTGTGCCAATAATTGTTCGCTTATACTCTGGTTCAGGAATGATGAAGAAGATACGTTTATTGCCGGTCTGCATGAACATCAGGTCCGGGGTTAACAAACCATCGATCACGATGTGAATGCCACTGATCTTGCGGATGTGGTAATTGGTTGGAAAGCCATAGCGTTGATTGACTTCATCGATCCAGGGACCGGTGGCATTGATCAATGCCGGGCTCGTGAAGATCCCACGGTTGGTTGCCACCTGATAAGCAGTAGTCTGATTGGTAATAGCGGTAATTTTTATATGCTCGTGAATCACGCAGCCGGATTTATGGGCTTCACCGGCTACCGTCCGTGTTAATTCGAGGTCATCGGTTTTGCCATCAAAATAGCGGAAGGTCGCCTTCAATCCATCCTGCAATAGAGATGCTGCAAAGCTGGAAAATTCATCTCTATGGATGCGCTGAGATTTAAACTCGGAATACTTTCCCGATAATAAGTCATATAGCTTTAATCCCAGGCCTATCATCCAGGCCGGCCGTGGACTGGATTTATATACGGGTAAATAGAATGGTTTTATCTGAACCAGGCCGGGGTAGAGTTTGAGTAATTCCTGACGGTCATGCAGTGCTTCCCGTACTAAACCGAATTTCGCTGTTTCAAGATAACGTAAACCGCCATGGATTAACCGTGAAGATTTCGAGGAAGTACCACTGCCTATGGCACTGCGTTCCAGGATCAGCACACGCTGATTCCGGCGGGATAGTTCGGCCGCAATACCACAGCCGTTTATTCCGGCGCCCAGAATGATTATATCATAATTTTCCGGTCGCACTTCCATCTTCTGGTTATTCCAGGACTTTCAACAGATTGTTGAGTAATTTGAACAAGGCCCTCATTTCGCTGACAAATTCGCTTAAGCTGCTTTTGGTGGTCTCTGTGTGGGCATAGATTCGCATTATATATTGGTAATGGGTTTTTCCAGCCTGAGTGAGTGCGTTCCCGAGCGCCAGAGCCTGGGTGTAAGGAACCATATTGTCCTGAATCCCATGCACTATGAATAATGGTACTTTGATCTGATCAATAAATTTATGCGGTGAAATTTCATCAACCATGGGTTGAATTCTCGTTTCAGCCTGATTCAAATAGGCTATGGATGTTCGATCCCGGGGATCAAAGACCTGCTTCAGGAAATCACGCTGGGGTTGACTACATTCCAGAAAGACTTTTTCCACCAGTTTACGTTCATCACGTATGAAATGACCGATACATTGGCATACATGCTCGATCTCAAACGGCAGCTCCAGTTGGTTCAGATAATTCCAGAACCAGACCGCTTTGGTATATTCGTGGGGCACCATATCAATTCTAATATCCTCAAATTCTGCCAGCCCGGTGAAGAAAAACCGCAATGTTTCCGACAGGTTGAAATAACTGCCGAATGATATGACGCCAGCGGGATTGATATCCGGCTCGGTACTGGCTTTAACCACCACCCCACCTGAAAAACTAACTCCCACCAACAGAATCTTGTCGCTAAGTACATCGGGACGCTCTATTACCTGGTGATAGAAGCGTTTGATGCGCGGATAAGTTTCGGGGCTGAAATACAGCTCCTGTAATTTGGGCAATTCCGGCAGGAAAACCCGGATCCCCAAACGGGCCAGGTTGCGGGCCAGCAGGTTCATGGCGGAATGATTTAGACCTTTGGGAGAGGCGCCATGGTAGATGATTGCTGCAGGCAATGGCTTTGACCTGTTTCGCGGTTGGTAAATCCGCAAGGCCTGATCATTTGAATTATCACTGTAAGTTGTATCTAAGCAGTCTATGCCTGGTGTCAAATAGTTGATAAATCGTGATCGTCCATCCGTCAGGATACTGATGCCAAACATTAATAAGCGGCAGGTACGAATTACGGAGCGATGCTTTATCATTCCAATGAGGAACAGAATTGCCAGGAATGATAGAAAAACATTCATTGGATAAAAATATTTGCAGTAAAAATATATTGGACGGTGCGTAGATAGCTTAAATAATTCACATTAAAAAATACATGAAATCCGTTAGAAGGCCAATATAAATATCAGGTCGATACTGAAATTAAACTATGTGATAAGCGGGTAAAATACTGTTAACGGGAGTAGCCCGTAGGAGAATCGAACTCCTGCTGCCAGGAT
>JABMQW010000199.1 GCA_013203115.1 Fidelibacterota bacterium | reverse complement strand
CCAAAAGCGGGCATGCCACTGAACAAATGGGGATACCAGAAAGCATGGTCATCATTTTGAGCACTGTAATCCTTGACCCATTTTGCTATTGGTTTGTGACTTACTGTATCACCAGCCATTGGTATTTTGTTGAATAATATCATCTGATTCAGCATCACAAAACACAACACTGGAATCAGAAGCCAAACATATTTCTGGTAGATTTTTACTTCCTTCATATTTTTCTAACTTGCCTTATTAATGATTGCAGGCTTTTAATTTCCTTATCCCCAATTATGCGAAGGATAAACAATGACATAACATAAACAATAATACCCAGGCCGGCTATAATAATCGCATTATCCGGATAAAATTCCTTCAACATGATAATAGAATAGTAGGCAAACAAGGTAACTAAGATCACCTTGATGACACGGGGGAACTTCCAATCAATATCTGTCAAATCGCGTGATAAGAGATAAACAGCTGTACATAGAAGAAGATATGAAATCAGTGTAGACCAGGCTGCCCCTGTGATCCCAAAATATTTTATCAGAAAATAATTTAGTATTAGATTGCTGCCCACCGCTATCGCCGCTGCTGTTGCAATCCGGGGAGTCTTGTCCCTTAAAGCAGCTCCGGCCATAAAAAACATGCGGTAACCACTGATAAAATAAGCAAAAGCTACTACTGGGACCAGATAGGCACCAGCCAGATATTCGGGACGGGCGATGAATTTTATTACAGGTTCGATAAATGCACTTAAACCCAGAAAAAAACAAGAACCAATAATGGAATAATAAAACAGGACATCGCTGAAAATTCTCTTTGTATTCTCTGCTATTCCCATTCTATACATCATCGGCATCCAACCTCGCTGTAATGGAACAATCAGAAACATATTGATCAACATACCAAATTTATAACCGATGTGATAAATACCGATTTCTTCTAAAGTGACAAAATACCTCAAGAATGCTCGACTGGCCATGGACAGGATTGGTGCCACTAGTGCCAGTAATATTAATGGTGCCCCATACGCCATTAATATTTTGAAAGTCGCTAAGGAGGGTAATGACCAATATTTTCTGATTAATATTCCAGTACAGATCAATGAAAGGACACCCAGAACAATAGTCTTGGCTAAAACTAAGCCCCACAGACCCAAATGATAATGTCCAACCAGAACAATTGACAGGGCCAGGATGCCAATAAATTGCGCCAGCGAGAGGATTACGAAATTGATCGCTTTATTATCATATTGCCAAAGCGATTTTAAAAATTGGCTGCCAAGAGTCAGAAAAATATTCAGGAGAACCAGAAAAAGGAGTCCCTGATCTTCAGCTGTCAGTCCCAGGAAGGGACCGATACCGCGATAATTCAGTGCCAGGACGCCCAGTAATCCCAAATTGATCAGAACTGTTCCGAAGAAACCGGACAGGACCAGCTGGGACTGGTCGGCTTTTTTGGTCGCCGGAATGTACCGCCAGATTGCACGCAACACACCCAGGGGCGCCACCGTGACCAGTAGCCTTTCCAACATCTCCAATAGGGCAAAAATACCGACATCCGAAATGGACAGATATCGTGTATATAAGGGTATCAGGAGGAAGGCGGCAAACTTGGACAGGAGATTTCCCAGACCGTAGACAGCTGTATTCTTACCGATATCCTTTATCTGTTTCCGTATTGCCATTTTAACCGATGACCGAATCCATTTATTTAAACATTTAATTTGACATGAAATGTAAGTTTGTATACCGGTTTGGGGCTGTATATTTTACTGTGTATTGTTGCATAATCTACTGAAATTATATTTGGGAAAGCGAGGAAAAAATCCAATAATAGAATAAACTGAATATTATTGAATTGAACAACCAGGTAATTCTGTATTAATATTAGTTATACGGTAAGACATACTCGTATGGTCAAGTCCTAAAAGTTCTGTAAAATGCATTTAAGCGGCCACAGTCTCGTGTTGTTTTGGTTTTTTAGTTATTAACTTCTGTTCTTCCTGATCTAACAGGCTCATATCCAAGTATTGTCGACCAGTTATCCATTCCTCCGATTGTTCCATACATAGAGCACCAATGAGACGTGCAGCTGACTCACGATTAGGAAAGATGCGGATCACATTGGTCCGCCGTTTAATTTCTTGATTGAAGCGCTCCAGGCTGTTGGTCGTCCTGATTCTGCGTCGATGTTCCAGTGGAAAATTCAGACAGGTAAGTGCATCTTCACCATCGTTTTCAAGTAGATCTGCTACCCGGGGATATTTGTCTGATAAATCTTCGATTAACGGTCTTAATCTGGTTAAGCCAGTCTGTTTATCCGGAGCATGGAAGATGTCATCCAAGCGTTGTTTGGTCCAGGCCTTATCCCTGTTTCTGACCTTATCTAATATGTTCTTCTTAAAATGGACCTGGCAGCGTTGCCACTGTGTTCCCGGATAGTACTGCTCAATGGCCGATACCAGACCGCCATGGGCATCACTGATCACCAGTTTGACACCCTTCAAGCCACGCTCTTTTAAACCTTGAAAAAAGTCTGACCAGTTGGTTTCATTTTCATTGTTACATACATCAACACCGATTATATCTCGTTTACCTGATTGGTTGACAGCTTTGGCTATCAAAACAGCATGACTCTCAACTTTATGATCACGACGCAGTTTATTGTATCGGGCATCAACAAACAGGTAGGGATATTCATCATTGAGCGGTCGGTTCAGCCAGGCCTGGATCTCTTTATCAAGTTTCTTGCTGATCTCAGATACCTGACTCCTGGAAAAGTCCAGACCACATAACTGTTCGGTGATCCTTTTGACCTTTCGGGTGGATACACCATTAATCACCATCTCCTGTAAACAGCAGATCAGGGCTTGCTCACTGCGCTGGTAGCGCTCAAACAACTCGGTACTAAATGAACCGTCTCTGGCCTGGGGTATTGATAAGAACAACTTACCAACCCGGGTATTCAGCTGTCGGGGTTTATAGCCATTGCGATGGCCACGACGGTCTACTGTCCGTTCATAGGGCAATGCACCTAAATGCAATGCGACTTCCTGCTCCAGGTACTCTTGTAAATATTCCTGCATTAATCCCTTCAAAAACTCTGGATTATCAATCTGTTTATTTGTATCCTTGCTACGGGTCATGGTTTTTCTCCTTTTATTTGTTTCGAATCAAAACAAATTTAATCGGAGACCATGACCCTTTCTTTCAGCTTAATTCAAAAGTACAGAAAATTAAGGACACAACTTTTCTTAATTCAATTGTTTGGAATAGTAGGTGTTATTATTTCGGCAATTCTTCAAATTCATCTTAGTTTACTTTCCCTGTAATTTTAACAACTTTTTCAATTAATTGATTTTTTGATGACATAACACTACTCCTTAAAAGATGTTATTTAAATCCATAGTTAAGACTTTTCTTTATAGCTTTTTAAAATTTGTGCAATCCGTGTAATCTGTGGTTATTAAAGTGAAATATGTGGTTAAAGATTTTCTTTCCAATTTTCGGATAACAAATTTGAGGCAATCGCCAGCACGATAGTCTGCTGGGCACGTTTCACCACTGGTAGATCGATCATTTTATTACCCAGCGCCACTACCCCCAGACCCTGTTCCTGAGCCTTATTAAAGGCCAACTCGATCTCTTTGGCTTTATCAATCTCGGCAGCAGTTGGAGCAAACGCTTCGTGCAGCGGTTTGATCTGCCGTGGGTGAATGCAGCCTTTACCATCGAATCCCAGCGCTTTAGCCTCCAGCACCGAGGCCCGCAAGCCTTCCTCGTTGCCAACATCGCTGTAAACGGTATCGATGGCTTGGAGACCAGCAGCACGAGCGGCATTTACCAGCATTCCTCGGGCAAAGAATGATTCTTTACCTTCATCGGTGCGTGGCACACCAAGATCGGCGGTATAATCCTCAAGACCGATGGCCAGAGCCACATTATTAGGTGATGCTTCAGCGATTTCCAGTGCTTTCAAAATTCCCCGACCACTTTCCAGGATCGGCATCAGAAAAACTGGATCAGATCGCCCGCAGACTTGGTTGATTTCGGCAATCTTTTCATCGACGATGCGAATCTGCTCGGCCGATTCAACCTTGGGAACCAGAATCAGATGTACGTTGTGAGGCACAATAAATTCAAGGTCTTTTAAGCCCATTTCGCCCTGATTGATTCGCACCATCCGTTCGGTGCTAAAGAAATTCAACGCCCGAAGAGCATTACGTACGAGATAACGGGTTTCATCCTTTTCCGATGGACCGACCGAATCCTCCAAATCGAGAATCAGTCCATCAGATTGATGAATTCCCGCATTTAGCATAAGCTTAGGTTGATTCCCAGGCAGGTAAAGCCGACTGCGGCGAAAACGGTCCCGGCTGGATGAATACTGGCAGAATTCCTTCATTTCCGGTAGTACTTCAACCGATAAATCAGGATGAGCCTTTTTTATGGCGGCTTCGATCCGGGCCATCATTACAAACGGAACTGCACCGAAATCTTCAATTTCCAGTTTTCCGGACGTAATACCCAATTTGTTGCAAACCGACTGGGTTAGTTCATTGATGCTATTGCCGAAAAGAACACCGACTTTACTTTGATGTTTTATGGATAGTGGTGAACTCTGGGGAGTATAAATAACACGTACGTCTGAACGCGGTTTAACCCCCTTGGGTCCTACGGTATAAACTGGTGCCATAGTTGTCCTTAATCGTTGATCAAAATAACCACGAGACTTGTCGTAATTGAAATTAGTCCGCCCCTTAAATGCCGGGCAACAATAATAGGCTGACAAACTACTAAATCAGAGATATATGAAAGGCCGTAATCCTTTAACCGCTAAAACCATCTACTGGACTACGACCCCCGGTTCGATTCCAACTTCCTCAACTACCGACGCTAACGGCGAAGCACTGGCCTGCCTAACAACCGGGATAACGGCCGGAACTGCCAAAGTAAAAGGCTATTATGGTACCAGCGATCTTGGCACCAAGAAATATTCTTTTATCGATCAGCTACCGTTCGCTCTGACCGCTGGTATACGTTACAAATTAACACCGCTGTACAGTTTGCAGGTGAATGCTGACCTGTATTCTGCTAAAAAGTATCAGTTTGTTTTTTCAATTTGGAGTAAGGTCGCACAAACGGCCAGGCTATAACAGTCCATGATCGGCCATTGAATAGTGGCCATTACCGGCAATAATAATATGGTCGTGAACAGCCACATCGATAGTGGCCAGGGCGGTTTTCAGTTTTTTAGTTATTGCGATATCATCTTTGCTGGGATTCAAATTACCACTGGGGTGATTGTGTTCAAAAATCATGGCTGCAGCTTTATTGGCCAAAGCTTTTTTCACTACTTCCCGGGGATATACCGCCGAAGTAGTGAGTGTTCCACTGAATATTTCCTCCGATCCCAGCACCTGATCCCGGCCATTTAAATATACCACTAAAAATGTTTCCCGGTCTCTGATACTCAAGGCATGACTCAGAAATTCGATTACCTGTTCCGAACTCTCGATAAAATCCCGGTCGATGATCCGGTCCTTCAAATAGCGTTCGGCCATAGCTCTGATCAATTTCAAACCAAATATATTGGATGGACCCACACCTTTGATACGCTGTAATTCAACCGGTTCAGCTTCCAGCACCGCTTTCAGAGAACCGAATTCCAACAGCAGTTCCCGAGCCTGCTGTTTACAATCCCGGCGCGGTGTTCCCAAGATGAGCAACAGTTCGATAATTTCATAATCCTGCAGGTTCTCCAAACCGGCTTTCAAGAATCGCTCACGTAATCGCTGGCGGTGGCCGCTATCCCCTTCCGAAATTTTATACTTCATCATAATCCTCCTTGAAATTGAGATTGTAGTTATAACATGATCTTCTTCAATTAAATTCCGAACCCAGTTTATACAATTTTTCTTTTAATTCACGCATTTCAAAAACATTTCCTTCAGCATTGTCTCTTGCCGCCCATTTGATAGCAAAATCAGCTTCCGAATCCTGACCACCTTCCTTTTGGTACAATTTATACAGCTCATTTTCATCCTGGGGTTTATTAGCATGCAATCCAGCCACGAGCTGATAGGTCACGTCATCCAGCAAATCTTCTTTAACACGCTCCGGTAATTTTTTACGGAATATTTCCCGGTCGATCCTTGAAAAGAACATACCATTAAGAAGATAATCCTCAAATGCTTCGTAGGCAATGGGTACGACTCGCTTAACCATTTCAGCCATAGCAGTGGCATAGACCCGAATCTCATACTGGGCATGATCATCCATTCGCAATCTTAAAAAATGGAAAGTATTGTGTAAATCGTTTTTCCAATACCACTGCGTATAAAGATTAACCGGAAGGACAGCCCGCGCCAGTTCACGGGCAATCCCGGCTTCGTTTAATTCAGTGTACAGTTCATAACTGCGCTGGGACATTTCCTTAAAATAAGCGACTGTTTTTGCCTTTAATTCCGCCGGTACAGTAACCGTCTCACGCCCCTGCTTGTTCCATTTACTCTGGAAATGCACATCTTCCGGCCGGGGAATATAAAAGTCATCGACTGCTTCGGAATAGCGCAGACTGTATTCATTAATGTTGGCAGTACGGTGCCGAACCCATTGACGGGCTACAAAGATGGGCATTTTAGCGTGGAACTTCAGCTCAACCATCTCAAACGGCGTCGAATGATGATGACGCATCAAGTAGCGGATCAGCGCCCGGTCCCGTGATACTTTGGTAGTCCCTTTACCATAGCTCACCCGGGCAGCCTGCACGATAGCCGCATCACTCCCCATGGAATCCACCAGTCGCACAAATCCTTTATCCAAACATTTTACAGCACCATCTGGTAAATCATTACTACCCATGCAGCCCTCTTTACTTTGTTAAAATATTGTATGTTTTGTCAACTGCCGCTTTGTCTCCGGCGATCAATCCGGGTGATATCAGAGTTGATGTATTGTTGTAAGTAACCGGCTGACCATTCAGATTAATAAGTTTTCCCCCAGCCTCATTGATTAGGCAATTGCCGGCACATATGTCCCATTCATTTTTCGGTCGCAGGGAAGCAAAGATATCGGCTTTCCCGGCTGCTGTCAAACCCAATTTATAGGCCACACTACCGATGGCCTGCAGTTCCCCGAATACTCCGTCGAATGGTGCCCACAATCCTCTGCGTGTTTCTGATCGACTATTTAAAATAATCATATCGGCCGGGTTTTCTTGGCTGGCACATCGAACCGGTTTATCATTCAGAGAAGCGCCGGTTCCACGGGTGGCGGAAAATAATTCTTCGGTCACCGGATTGTATAAAACACCTAACACCGACTGGTTATCTTCAACTAATGCAATACTTACCACAAAATGTGGTACGCCTTCAATGAATTCTTTGGTACCATCCAGTGGATCGACAACCCAAACCCGATCTTTTTTCATCCGTTCGGGAGAATCCACTGTTTCCTCTGATAACCATCCATAATCTGGAAAAGCTTCCCCCAGCATGGATTTAAGTAATGAATCAGAAGCATGGTCAGCAGTGGTTACGGGATTGTGGTAGCCTTTTTCCTCAATTTCATAATCAGCTTTATAATAATTCATAATTGTACTGCCAGCTTGCCGGGCTGCGGCAATAGCCAATTTCAGTTCAGGATCCAGATTGGTCATTTTTTCCCTGGTTTAAATAGTTATAAAATTTTAAGTGTAACGAAAATCGACAATGTGGGTGTTCAGATCAATTACAATAGCCGGTACACGTTCAAGTCTGAAATTACATATTTTGGCAATTCATTCCATCGGGCTATTTCGGAAGTAACTTTGCTACCCGATCAATATTATTATGCCTCGCTTTAATGAGTATCATTTTCCATGAACCTGACAGTACACATCCAATTAATTTACACAAAAATTCAAGTTTATCTCGTTCGCTCTTAAATACACGTACAAAGCGCTTGAGAAAATTAAAGAAAAAACTTAATTTTGATTTCGATGAGAGCGCTTTGAAGGCGGTTTTTGAAGCATTTTTTTCCAATACTAACAAAAATTTTTACTTCATAAAAGTTTTTTTCTTTCCTTCTCCCTCCCTCATCACCACCTGCTGGTAATGGTATTATCAACGTCCGGCTTGCTTCAACGGTAACGTTTATCAGGTAATAAATCCAACCAGAGGTGTTATGCTGCTATTTGGCATAACATTATTTCATTTGAGTTACAAAACCCGGATTCCGCATTGGATGGATTAGGAAAATGAAAAAAGAAATTTATATAAATGAAAGTATGGGAGAGACCCGCATCGCCATACTGGAAGACGATCAATTGGTTGAAGTGTATGTTGAAAAACCCGACCATCAACGGATGGTTGGTAATATCTATTACGGAAAAGTTGAAAACGTTATACCCGGCATGCAGGCTGCGTTTGTTGATATTGGCTACGAAATAAACGCCTTTTTACCTTTTTCAGAGATAGAAAATAACGCTTTCCTTTCCGATACTGACAATGATTACGATAATTCAAGCAATCGACGTAGTCGCAAAAATAGTGATCGGATAGAAGTGGATTTACATACCGGACAGGATATATTTGTTCAGATTATCAAAGAACCATTTGCCGGTAAAGGTCCGCGTGTCACCACCGAAACCGCACTGCCTGGCCGTCTTTTGGTCTTAGTGCTCAATGCCAATTACATTGGTATCTCAAAAAAAATCTGGGATAAATATGAACGCCGTAGATTAAAGAAAATCGTCACCGGATTAAAAGAGGAAAATTTCGGTATCATTGTTCGTACAGTGGCAGAAGGAAAAAGTGAAGAATTCCTGCGTAATGATTACGACAGTTTGATCAATAACTGGAATAAAATGCTCAATAAATCTAATCGCAATCACTCACCTTGCTTGGTTTATGAAGATATGGAAACAGCTTCCAGCGTTGTGCGCGATTTGTTTACACCGGATATAGGTAAAATTATAATCGATAGCCGTAAACTATTCCGCAAATTGCAGAATTATCTTGAGGATGTATCACCTAATCTGGGTTCCCGATTGGAACGTTACCGCTCCAAAACACCATTATTCGAATCCATGGGGATCGAAGCGGAAATTGACAAACTTTTACGGTCTAAAGTTTGGCTGAAAAGCGGGGCCTATCTAATCATAGAAAAAACCGAGGCCATGGTGGTTGTGGATGTAAACAGCGGCCGGTTCATCGGTAAGAAGGAGCATGAGGAAAATTCTCTGAAAATCAACTTGGAAGCTACCAGGGAGGTAGCGCGCCAGTTACGACTCCGGGATTTGTCCGGACTAATTGTGATTGATTTTATTGATATGCGGGAAGATACTAATAAACGCAAAATTTATTATGAATTACGTAAAGAACTACGCAAAGACCGTGCAAAAGTTGCCGTTTCCCCTATCTCAGAATTCGGACTACTGGAGATGACTCGCCAGCGAATCCGCCTCAGTCTGTTGGATTCAATGAGTGATGCATGTCCTGTTTGTAATGGGTCTGGTCGCATTCTCTCCAAGGATGCCATTTTGACCAGGATCGATCATTGGATCAGACGCTATCGCAGCACGCATCGTGACTTGCGGCTTGAATTACACCTCCATTCCTCTATGGCTGACTACCTTCGCGATCAGAAACGGATGGTTTTACGTGGTTTGATGTGGCAAAATCTGGTACATATTAAAATAAAGGACGATAATAGTGTACCAATGGATGAATTCAGATTTAAGTCTGTTAAAACCGGAATAGACGTCACTGAACAAATCGGACTTGAAAAGGATTGAGCCAAATATTAACTTCGCGCGCTTTAGGAGAACATTATGTACGCAATTGTGAATATTTATGGACGTCAATACCGGGTTACCGAACAAGAACGGATAAAGGTATCGTTATTGGCTTCCGAGGCTGGTCAGAAGGTAACTTTTGATCAGGTATTATTACTTGATGATGATAAAACAATTAAAATTGGTGGTCCATTTGTCAAGAATGCAACAGTTACAGCTAATATTTTGGAACACGGTCGTGATCGCAAAATTTTAGTTTACAAGAAAAAACGGCGCAAGGGCTATCAGCGTAAAAATGGTCATCGTCAGGATTATACCCTAATCCAAATTGAAAATATCGATGTGGCAACAACCAAAAAAGCGGCTCCCAAGAAAGATATAACTGAAACCGTTGCAGAAACAGGGAAAGAATAATCATGGCACATAAAAAAGGTGTAGGCAGCTCCCGTAATGGACGCGATTCAAATGCTAAACGTTTGGGAGTCAAGATCAGCGATGGTCAATCAATATTAGCCGGCGGGATAATTATTCGTCAGCGTGGCACCCATATATTACCCGGATTGAATGTTAAACGTGGTGGTGATGATACTCTGTTTGCTACGGCAAATGGGGTTGTAAAATTTGTTCGAAATGGCCGCAATCGCAAAATGGTTAGTGTTTTACCTAACTAAATCATACTTAGATGATAAAAAAACCCCGGTATAAGGAACTGACCGGGGTTTTTTTTATATAAATTCTACCGTATAATCATTGGTACAAACAATATTTTGTACCAAGCAATTTGGATCGGGAGCCATCTTCGACCCTCCCGGTACATGAAAAACCATATACAATACGATTGTTATTTCGATTTAGTACGTGATTAATCTAAAACAATAATGTGGGGTAGTATTGATCCGCTGCAAGAAATAACCCATCAAGCAAGGAGAAGCTTATGCTGGAACTGAGAAAAGGTTTTGACATCCTCGCTGAAGTCGGCGACCTAAAGACAATTGACGCAGCGATGACACTGATTAAAAAGACGCTCAATGATGAGAATTATAAAAAACTTGCATTGATCAAGAATGAAGAAGCACTGATCAAAATCGCCAACGCCATTATGATGTGCGAACCCGATAATGTGTTCATCGACAGCGGTAGCACCGATGACGTTCAGTGGATTCGAGATTATTCAATTAAAAAGGGTGAGGAAAAGAAACTTGCCAAGGAGGGGCACACGATCCACTATGACTTGCCCCAAGATCAAGCCCGCCTGGTTAGGCAGACCTATTACATTGTAAATGAGGACGAAAAGGTCAGCGCCCTGGCCAAGTCAATCCCCCGTCAGGAAGCCCTCGAATACATGCAAAAGTACATGCGGGGAATTATGAATGGAATGACGATGATTGTTGGTTTTTTCGGTCGCGGTCCTACCGGTGCCGTAGCCACCATTCCGGCGATTGAGATTTCGTCGTCGGGATACGTCTTGCATTCGGCTGAACTGCTCTACCGCAACATTTACACCAAGTTCGATCAGGAAGTCGTACGCAAAGGCTTCTTCTTCACCAATGTACATTCGGAAGGTCCCAACACACCGGAAGACGTACCCAACGCCCGGATATTCATGGATCGGTGCTGGCAAACCACATTTTCGACCTTCTGCACCTATGCCGGCAATACCTTGCTCATGAAAAAAGGCAACCACCGTTTTGCAGTTGATTATGCCACTTATTATGAGCGCGGAAAAGAACTCAGTGAACATATGTTCATCACTGGTATGACCGGACCGGATGGCCGGAAAACATATTTCGCCGGTGCGGCGCCATCGGGCTGTGGGAAAACTACCACGGCTATGGTAGGCACCGACTTTATCGGTGATGACCTGGCCCAGATATGGATTGCCGAGGATGGTACTGTTCGTGCCGTGAATCCCGAGCAGGGAATTTTCGGCATCGTGGCTGATGTAAATCGTGCCGGTGACCCGCTGCTGATGAAATGCCTGCGGGGCGCTGGGACTGAGGTAATCTGGTCCAATGTGCTGATCGATGATCAACTGGTTCCCCATTGGGAAGGTAATGGTGAACAGCATCCGGATAAAGGCATAAATTTCCAGGGCTCTTGGTTCAAGGGCAAGCAGGACACCAATGGCCAGGATATCCCAATCTCGCACAAGAACGCACGCTGTACGCTATTATGCGCGGCAATCGACAACCATAACGCCGAGGCGAATGCCGACCCGGCCGGTGTTCCGATAAAAGTCATCACCTACTCGGGACGCGATGCCGACACTATGCCTCCGATCCTGGTGGCAAAATCCGCCGACGCCGGTGTCGCCATTGGCGCCTCGATCGTATCACAGGCCACTGCAATGGAGGTTGGAACCACCGGTGTACAACGTCAACCGTGGGCTAACGCGCCGTTTATTCCTGGTGCCCTGTCCGATTACATGGATGCCCAGTTCAAATTCTTCAACTCCGACAAGCTCAGCAAAGTCGGCCGCCCGATTATGGCCGGGCTTAACTATTTCCTGACCCATCAAAACCGTGGTGGTGACAGCAGGGATCTGCTGGGTGAAAAGCGGGACGTCAAGGTCTGGTTGGGCTGGCTCGAACTCTTCGCCCAAGGTGATCTGGAGGCAATTGAAACAGCGATTGGATATATCCCAAAATATGAAGACCTGAAAAAGCTCTTCACCGGCATCGATAAAGAATATCCAAAGAGTCTATATGATAAGCAATTCGCATTCTACATTGACAAAATCATCAACCGGATCGACCTGCAGACTAACGCCTACAGCAAAGAAGATAACCTGCCACCACAGCTTTTCAAGGTTTATAAAGAGTGGAAAACAGCACTTCAAGCGCTTAAAGAAGAGTACGGTTCCATTGTCGGTCCCGAACAACTGATCGAAGCGGCCGGTTAACCTGGATTTCTCCCCGCAATTACTGTTCGGGATACCTGGTTTCGCAGGTTCTAATAGTAGTATATCGGGTAATATGCAATTTTAGCTGGACAGTAAGCGCGAGTTGTTCTAAGCATTGCTTCTCATTGAACACTATCCATGACAGAAAAATCGTAAGGCCCTCGAATATCCGGGGTTCTTACATTATAAAACATCCTGTTGTTCTGCTTTCCGGCTTGCATTTTCTCGCCCCTCCCGATAAGTTTGTGACAACCAAATTTCATTCATCATGTCAAACTTAACGTAATCAAAATCTGAAATTGAAAGACGAAATCAGACAATTGATAAAAAAAGCCCAATCCGGTGATACCGGGGCTTTTCACAAACTGGTAAAATTACATGATGAACGAGTTATGATACTAGCCTACCAATTAACACATAATGAGCAAGACGCCGAAGACCTCTATCAAGAGGTATTTCTTAAAGCCTATAAAAATCTGAAGAGTTTTCGCTTTGAAAGCCAGTTTTATACCTGGTTGTACCGGATAACGGTCAACACATCATATAATTTTAAACGCAAACTGGCCCGTTTAAATTTGTACGAACCGAATAATGAAAAAGAATCGGGATATCTGGACTGGATAGCAAATCCGGGCGACAACGGCACTTCCGGTAAAGAAATAATGACGGCCGTGAAGTCAGCAATGACGGTTTTGCCTCAAAAACAGCGGACCGTATTTATATTAAAACATCTTGAAAACCTTAAAATCAAAGATATAGCAAGAATTCTAAACATATCTGACGGCACGGTAAAACGGTATTTATTCCGTGCTATGGAAAAACTACGTGTAGAATTAAAGGAATATCGTTATGCCTGATACTTTATCCGCCAAACTGCGCGATCAAGCCACTCTTTATGCCTTGGATGCACTCACAAATTCCGAGCTGCGTCAATTTGAACAATTATTAAAAGTCAATCCGGTATTGCAAAAAGAAGTTGACGAAATTGTAGCAACCCTCAATCTTACTAAATTGGCATCCGATGTAAAACTGCCGGAATACGTCCTGGAAGGTCAGCGCAATCTTCTGCGGGGTAAAATTGAACAACTCGAAAACCGGAACCGGCAATCCGATTTCAAGGTCAGCTTATCCGATCTATGGTACAACCTGACTAAACGGATTTTCATTCCCCAGCAGCCGGTCTGGGCGGTGGCTACTTATGTCATGGTAGCTTTCCTGGTCGGCCGATTGGTTTTACCGCCGGTACAAACCGTTACCACGCCAATAGCCACCGCCCCTCAACCTAATGTAATGCAATTGCTTGAAAGTGGCGCCCTATCCAGTTCAGACATCGACATTTATCAAAACGATGCTCAGTCCGTCAATTTCAATCTACAAGCTAAAAATGATTTTAACGTACAGGGTGGTCTGAATGACGAGACGGTTCAGCAAATTTTATATTACATGCTGAAAAACGACAGTAATCCCGGCAAACGCTTGAAAGCGATAAGCCTTTTATCAGAAGCCCAACCCGTTGAAGCAGGCCGAGTTGTCCTCATATCTTCCTTGCTGACTGATCCCAATCCGGGAGTACGGTTACGGGCCGCCAAATCGCTTAACTCTTATAAATCGGATAAAACCCTCAGAAACGCTTGCATTAAAGTCCTGTTCGAAGATGAGAATGAAGCGGTGCGCATGGCTGCCTTGGGAATTTTATCCAATAACCCCACTGAAGATATCATACCGGCCTTACAGATTATAAAACGAATGGATAAGAATGAATTTATTCGTGATCAGGCGCGACGGATCGCGGATTCATTCCTAGGTCAAGTTGCAGTAGAACGAATTGAGGAATACTAATGAATAGAATACTGCCTGTGTTAATCCTATCCCAGCTTGTTTGTGGACAGGAGATCCTGCAGCATTTCGATCTCGATAAAAGCAACCACTACGTTGGCACAACAACCTATGAGTTTAAAATCAATAAAAAATCAAGCTTGACATTGAATATTTATAATGTAAAGGGTGATATTTTCTTTACGGGCGAACCTGGAGATATTATCCAGATTACGGAAGATGTGTCAATCTGGTCGTCTTCAGGATTCAAGGCGAAATCACTTTTTGATGATTACCATGCTCAAGTCAGGCAATTGGAAGATGCCGGTGTCATCGAAATTATCGGCTTGGGCGAGTGGAAAGCGCGTTCATCCTTTGAATACGCAATTATACTACCAATAAACTGTAATATCAGCGCCAAGACAGGCGGCGGCGATATTGAGGCCGAGCGGATAACAGGTGAAATCAGCCTTTCAACCAGCGGTGGTGATCTGGACCTGGTATACCTGACCGGAAAAGTCTCTGCGCGTACTTCCGGTGGCGATGTCAACGTGGATCATTGTGAAGGTATCCTGGCTTTAAATACTTCCGGTGGCGATATTGATATTGAACAGGTGGCTGGAGAGATCACCGCAAAAACAGCCGGTGGTTATATTGTTGTTGAATCGGTACAAGGTAATGTTGATGTCCAAACCAGTGGTGGTGAACTCAGCTTCGAAGATATAGTCGGTTCGAAATTGACCGGTATTACATCCGGCGGCAGTATTGAAGCTACCCGGATTCAAGCCGACATGGATGTAATAACCAGTGGTGGCGATATTGATATCGAAGACCTGGTCGGATCTCTAACAGCAGAAACATCAGGCGGAGACATTGATGTAGAGGAAATTTATGGGAATGCCAATCTTTCTACCAGTAGCGGGGATATAACGGTAACCGGTCTGCGTGGTGCAATACGGGCCAAGACCAGCGCCGGCGACCTGGAAATTGAAAAAATCTGGGACCGCAAGATTAACGAGCACGATATCCATATCGTTAACAATCATGGGTCAATATATCTGGTTTTGCCGGAGAATTTCCCAGCCCAGATCGATGCTGTAGTAGAAGACGAAATTTCAGCAGGTGCGATTGATAGCGACTTTCCCATTGAAGTTGTAAAAAAATATGATAAAATCCGTGGTGAAAGTATCATCGGCGCCGGTACCTATACCGTCAAACTGCGCACGAGTCATGGCACGATTACAATTGAAAAAGGTTCAGACTGATGAAGATATTAAATATTTTATTGGCCCTGATGGTGGGTGTTATTCCAATTCTGGCTCAGGATTCAGAAACAGAAATTAATCAGGAGCAATGGTCACGCCAGGCGGAAAAAATCATTAATCAATCCGGTCTGACAGCAAATTCGGCGACACAAACAGCAATCGAAAAAGGCACCTCAAATGACCTGCCGGAAAGTATTGCTTTAGGAAGTCAATCCGACAGCGACACTGATCGACCTAAAACTCGCACCGACGAAGTGAAATTCTTTGGCGATTACATAATCGAGACCGGTGAAATAAATTATGCCGAGGTACGAATTATCGGTGGAGATCTAACGGTATACGGAAGGATCGACGGGCAATTTACGGTGATCGGCGGCGACATTTTCATCAAACCCGAAGCCGTGATTAACGGTCGCATCATCGCCATTGGCGGCACAGTTCACCAGGCTCCGGGAGCAGTGATAAACGGGAAAATTATCGAAACCAATATATCCAAAGGTTTATCTTTCAAAGAGACTTACGATGAATCCGCCGAACTGAAAGGTGAATCGAAATTTTCATTGAAGGAACGATCCTGGTATTCACGCCGCAGTTGGATTCATCCCAAAACATCCTGGTTCATTTATAACCGGAATGAAGGATTGTTACTGACTCCTTTTAATTTCAAATGGGATCGGCGTTCCTTATCCAACCTGCGTTTAAATCTTACCGGTGGCTGGCGCTTCAGCCAACAGACCTATGCCGGTCGTATAACCTTGGAGACTTACCTGCTGAACCGTCATTTAATCCTGTTTGGGAGCGGTTTCCGAGAAAGTCGCACCGATGATTTCTATCGTCTGCCTGAACTGGAAAATTCATTAGCTGGCATTCTAGGTCGCCAGGACTTCTATGACCGTTGGGATGAGACCGGGTTTGAAGGCGGCATCGGATTCGATTTGAACTGGATCAGGATTAGAGTCACCTATGTAACGGCATATCAGGATTCAATCCCGGTTGACCGCGGTTTATGGACCGTTTTTAGAGATAATCGTGAATTACGGGATAATCTATCGATTCAGCCCGGAGACGTGGAAAGCGCTCGAATTTCTATTGCTTTTAAACCACGACATTTCGATCCCTACCGCTCTGGTATTGCGCTTTATGCTACAGCGGAACAAATCCTCAAAACGGATGCTTATGATGAATTTCAACGTCTATATGAATTTCAACGTATATTAGGAATGGGTATAGTCGGCCTTGAAATCAGTCCCGGCGTCGTAATCCGGGCGCGCTTAATGGTCGGAACTGCAACCGGTACGATGCCAGAATTCCGCCATTTCAGCGTTGGCGGTCTTGGATCAATCTCCGCCTACCCCTATAAAACCAAGTGGAATGGCGACCCCTGGATCGGCGATCGATTCGTACAGTTGAATACTGAATTTATCTTTGCTCCTGAATTTCTGGATGATGATTGGACCTTGATCCTGTTTGCTGATGCCGGTGATGCCTGGATGAGTGATGAATATGACATAACCAATGTTGATTCGATCATCAATAATGGCAAATCCGCTGTTGGAATTGGTTTTGGGTCGAGCGATCACGATGACATTGACTGGCGCATTAATTTAGCCCGCCCATTGGATGGCACCGATTATTGGGAATCCACTCTGCGGATTAATTTTAACTTTTGAAGGGATCATGAGACCAATCACAGCAATTACTCTTAGCAGCGTACTTTTTATTAGTCTGGCCGTTGGTCAAATAATTACGGTCCGTCCGAGTTTGCCTGAGCTTTCCGCATGGATCTACCCTGACGATCAATCTAAAAATGGTCGCGATGAAGCCGAGAATACCAATCTCGTAACCGATGATTATTTATTCGATGTAAGTGAGGTTACACGTTTAAGTGTCAGTTTTAATTATATGGCCGGGTCGCTTGAGATAAAAGCGGGTGCCTCCAAACAGATAAAAGGAGCAATAAAATATGATCCGGAAGAATTTCTTCCATCAGCACAATATGATGTCTTTGGTTCGAAAGGCGTTTTCAAAGTCAAGATGGAATCGCTGAATAGCCGCCATGTATACGATAATGACACTGAAGGTATCGATTTTAAATTTGGCTTCAGAGATTTCAAAAATAATAAATATTCACAGGAATTCGACTTCCAGCTTCCGCCTGCTATTCCGACCGATCTGAAATTGGAATTCGCGCTCGGGGATGCTGACATCGATCTTTCAAATTTGGCTCTTACCAGCCTGGAACTGGAATGCGGATTGAGTGACGTACGCCTCGAAATCGACAAAGTCAATACGACCAAATGTAAAGAAGTTTATATTGAGAGCGGACTGGGTGATTTCAATGCCTACGGCCTGGGCTTGCTACGGGCCGAATATTTCAACCTCGATGTGGGGCTCGGTTCAGCCTATATCGATCTGAGCAAACAAAAATCTGATCTGACCGGAGATATCGATGTCGGTCTGGGCTCATTAGAACTGTTACTGCCGGAAAAAGCCAATATCAAAATCCGCGTGGATGATAGTTTTCTGTCATCGGTGGACGTCGATGATATGATCAAGACCGGTCATAAAGAATGGCGTACAGCCGACTGGAATAAACGCTGGCCATCGATCGAATTTGATATTTCAATCGGCCTGGGATCGGTCGATATTGACTTGGTTAAGTAGAATTCTCTAATATCTAAAACCGCTGATTATCAGCGATTTTTACTAAAATATTCAAATCATAGTCAAAATTTTATTGACCAATTTTTCGATTCCTACCGCTACATCTTTAATCTGTGGTCCCAACATGTAAGCTGGCGTGGAAACAATTTTATTCTTTTCATCTACAACAAATTCATCCACAGGACAAACTATATGTTGCCCACCCATAACTTGGATATCACGTGCAGTATTGGCATCACTACCAATAGTCAGCTTAACTGATCTACCCATTAATTCCATGATCTTGGTCAGTATAACCGGTGCTATACAAATAACCCCGATTGGCTTTCCTGCATCAACCATTTCGGTAACCAACCGGACTACATCGGGATTAACTTCGCAATCTGCTCCTACCATGGAATAATCACTTAGATTTTTCGCCGCTCCAAAGCCACCAGGAAAAATAAGCGCATCAAGTCCCGAACCGGAGACTATCGACAGATCACGAATATTACCTCTGGCAATTCGCGCTGCTTCCACCAAAACATTGCGATTTTCCATTGGCATTTCTTCACCGCTAAGATGGTTTATCACGTGTAGTTGACCGATGTCAGGTGCCATCATCACAATTTCAGCCCCTGCCCGATCCAGAGACAACATCGTGATCACTGTTTCATGAATTTCAGCCCCGTCGTATACCCCGCAACCCGATATTACAATTCCTACTTTTGGCACAATAATCTCCTTTTTAAGATTTTTCAGTGATTAAAAATAATCGTTAACAGCAGGTCCTTTCAATCTTATTTCACAGAAATAATCCCATCCATCAGATACAAAACCGGTTCACTATTCAGTATAGTGATACGATCCAATAATAACCGTGTATCAAGTTTTGGATCCAGTTTTTCCAGCTCATCCAAAATCACCGAAGCCGTCTCCAGCTTAAAATCAAATTCAGCCCGCTCCACACCTGGGAAAATTTTCAGCATCACAGCATCGTCTGCGTTTAATCCAATTCGGTTTTTCGCCAGCAGAATAGTCTCCTTTAATCCGCCCAGTTCATCAACCAACCCAATCTTTTTAGCCGCTACTCCAGACCAGATACGTCCTTGGGCTACTGAATCAACTTCATCGCGGGTCATGCCACGTCCTTCGGCCACCCGCTTTAGAAATTGTTCGTAATAACTATCGATAACGTCCTGTATGCTTTGCCCTTCCTCTGCGGAAAATGCACGGTGGATGGCAAACATGTCTGCATGGGGTTCATTTTTTAATATATCAATATTGTAGCCAATTTTTTCATAGAGACCGCTCAACGATAATTTCCCCGCCAACACACCTATTGATCCTGTGATACAGGCCGAATCAGCCACTATTGTATCAGCGGCACAGGCAATGTAATAACCACCTGAGGCGGCCACGTTTCCCATTGATACAAACACCGGTTTCCGATTCTCCGCGTCGCTGGAGTCCGGATGCGTTGTCCGATGTACTTCCCGCCAGATATCTTCCGAAGCCAACACCGAGCCCCCAGGACTGTTTACCCGCAACACAATTGCTTTCACTGATTTATCTTCGCGGGCTTGGCGAATGGCTCCCGCCGTTGTGATCGATCCGATTTGTTTATTACCGCCAAATGGCGAGGGTCTGCTCTTGCCCGGCAGAATCGTTCCCTCGGCATAAACCAGAGCAATCGTAGGCTGTAAGTCGGCATGCCAATCATAAGTCCATTTTCGAGCCCATTGTTTGGTTTTCACAAGCGTGATATCTTCACCAATCAGGTCTTTAATGATTCTTTCTTTTTGGTCCGGGTGAAATAATCCGTCAATCAGACCATAATCCAGAGCCTGCACCGCCGTGAAAACCGCCCTGTTAAATACTTCCGTTAAAAGACTGTCGGTCAGGCCGGGGCGATCCAGCAGCAGCTCGCGGTAGATGTCGTCAATATCATCCAACACTGCCTGTAGAGCTTCACGATTCGGTTCGGACAGATGCTCGCGGGTATAGGTTTCCGCTGCACCCTTGTATTTACCACGTCGGTAATACTGGGCTTGCACACCGATTTTATCCAAAGTACCTTTCCAGAAAGCAGCACGCATTCCAATTCCATCGATCAGCATTACCCCACCACTGTTCAGATATATTCCATCCGCCATTGAAATCAATGAGTACTGGGAATCCGTCAATATATCGGCAAAAACATATATTTTTTTACCAGCCGCTTTAAGTCGCACCAAAGCAGCGCGCAATTCAGTAAGCATGGCAAAACCCATCGATATCTGCCTGGGATAGATAATAATTCCAGCCACGTCAGGCTCTTCTGCAATCTGGTCAATAAGATTGATAGCACGGCGCAGAGTAATCATTTTAGACCCGAATAATACCCGCGGTGAACCAGGTGAATCTTCGATCCCATTTTTAAACTGTATTTCCACAAAACGTGGTTTTTGGGATTTAATCAAGGAGCGCTTCCGGTCCAAATTGCTACTCACACCTAATATCCCACCATCCTGCAATTCACCGGATTCATTAAAACTGGAGTAGCTTTCAAAACCAGCTATCCCGTAACTGACTGATACACCCAGATTAATGCTTTTTGAAACGGTACTGTAACCACTAATTATTCCGATCCCTGGTAAAATTTCAGTATTAATTTGCAGATTACCGCCCAAGTCGGAAGTTCCATCATCCGAATCAATTGTAAATAAATAATCATAGCTAAAAGTGAGCCGATTACCCAAAGGTCGGAGAGCAACACCAAAATTCAAGCATTGAGCGAGTTTATCGCGTGAATAAATATTTTTCCAGTTTCCACCAATCGATAACCATTCGTATCCACGCCACAACAACCCCAGATCAAATGCTTCATAACCTCGTTTGCTTAAATGGGACATGGTGCCAAAATAAAACCCGTAATCGATTTTCTGGCCACTGCCAAAATGAAATAGATCATAACCATCAGAATTATAGGTATATCCGAAGCCACTATTTTCCACCTGACCATTCCAAGTAAAATTCAACGTCTGGGAATCAGGATTGGAATAATTAACCGGAAAAAGAACACGGCTGTTGAAATTACGTTTTACGCCTAAGCCGGCCGGATTAACAAGAACAGCTCCGGCATCATCAAGTTCAGCAACTGAGCCAAACGGCAGCGATTGGGAAAAACCAATACTTAAAAATAGCAGTACAAACAGCATATTTTTTTTCATTACTTACTCCCCGATATCAATTAATTAGTATATTACTCCAACAGCAGAATTTACGTTTCCATTATATTAAATACTTGACCATTGATATGCGCAATCAGCTAACAACTATTTCGATAGCCACTTAAAACACCGATGGGGAAATGACCATTTGGTCATTTCCCCATCATCCATGTAATCCAGCTGTTCCGTATTATACGTCGTTCGTATTTCCACGTGTTAAAAAGAATAGTGCTACTGCTGTAATCAGAACCTGAAATTCCATTCCACCCATATTATTAGTACCTTCACCATAACCTGCCATAAAATTCCAACCATTGGGCCAGTGCACCATAAAAATTGCACCAAGCATCACCAAGGCAAAGATTCCTCCGGCAACCCTGGTGGTCCATTCCGGTCCAAAACCACCCCATAGGATTAATATTCCACCGATGACTTCCATCAGTGCCAACATGTATACCATAATAACTGGCATACCCATCATTTCAGCTATCATGCCAGCCATGGGGAATTTTGCAAATCCATGATAAAGAAAAGTAGCTGCCAAAGATAGGCGAACCAACCAATGTGAATGTTTTGATAATTGTTTCATATTACCTCCTTGTTTATTCGATTGTATACTGTTTTTATTGTTCAATTTTTTTACGAAAATTGTTCATGTCAAGTATTCCCAGAGAGCACAATGAACCAGCGATCCAAACTGCAGGTGTGATAATCGATTGCTTTTCTTTCGGGACAAAAAAATCATTATCAAGATCATATGTCCGTAGATTGATTCCCGGAACGTTAAGAATAAAATCTTCTATTTGAGATCGTACCTGTTCACAACTAACGCAATCATTACGGATTACAAGCTCGACTAATACTGTGTTCTCTTTTTTTGCCTGTTGCATGGCTCGAAATTATAATTCACAAGTAAAACAACCTGTCGTCTGGGCGACAAAAAAGAGTTAAGTCAACCAATCCTCCGAAAGAATACGCAGGTAGCGACGGGTATATTCAATTTCACCCTCTTGGACTAATACATTTAATATCGTGTTGACTGTTTGCCGCGTGGTGGCAGTTAATTCCGCTATTTCTGTGTGGTTGAGAAATGGTCTGACCATCCAGCCATCAACCATCATTTTTCCAAAAGATTTTACATAGCGTTTTAGAAAGGCCTCAATTCGTTCACGGGCACTTTTGAATACCAAGTCTTCAACATGTGATTCGATTTTACGCAGACGGAATCCAATTAATTTGTTAATGCTTAAATTGAGATTTGGGCTTTTTTTCATTAAATCAGCAAAATTATCCTTACTGATTGAACAAATAATGGCATCTTCCATAACCTCCGCAATGTTCTCGTGTTTTTCCTGCCCCAAGATAGCGCTCTCGCCGAAGATTTCACCAGGACCGATTAATTGCAAGGTTGTTGAACGACCATCTTCGGTAATTCGTGAGATTTTAATTTTACCTGATTTCAGGAAATAAATCGTGTTGTTAGGCTCATCCGGAAAATAGATGATCTCTTTTTTAGCATTTTTCTGCATCCGGGAATTTTGGTCCAACGATAGCATTGTAGACTTTTCCATCCCGGTAAAAAGGTTGAAATTTTGTAAATACCATAATTTGGTTTTATCAGCCATAATAAAAGTCCCTGCGAGTCAGTTCATGTACCTTATTCAAATATAATAAGAACTGTTATATAATACTACTTGCAAAACTACATCTGACGAAAAATTAGATCTGGTCTTCTAACCAAATGATAGCGATAACTAACGCGATATGTGATTTAAAAAATCGATTGATGGAAGAATAGAACGGATCTCCTGAATTGTAATACTTGATGTCCAATGTCCGCTGAATCGAGCGCTTATAATTAGTATTAAAAATAAACCGATAACCGCCCCTGCCATCCGCTTGCCATTCCAGAAACTGGCCGGAATGCCGATGGTTTTCAGCTCCAGTGTATTCTTAACTGGGCAAACTTCGACGCAACTAATACAGCCGGTGCATTCGGCGCTGATGATTCGAGGTTTCACATCAACCGGTAAATAAGCCGGGCAAACCTTTGCACAGAGATTACAATCAATACAAGTCTCTTCGTTGCGCTTAATCCGGGTTGGCCCCAGAAATCCAAAAATACCCACCAGTGCACCATAAGGACAAAGATAGCGGCACCAAAAATTGCGAATGAATATGGAGCCTATCAATAAGGCGAAGAGCACAGCGACAGTCAGTAATGACATGCGCTCAAAGAAGTACAGCATTTTAATATCCGAGACTTTCCAGTACGGTAAAGCAAAAAAACGTTCCAGCGACCCGGAATCCATGGAAAATACAGCCCAGGCGAATAAGGCCAGCAATATATATTTCAAACTGCGCAGAGGAATATCAATCCAGCTCGGTGGTAGAAAATTCCGGCCGGCTTTATTACGCCCCAACCGCCAGAGCCATTCAGAGATAGTTCCAACGGGGCAAAACCAGCCACAGAATGATTTTCGCAAAACCAGTGAAATAAGAATGGCAAATCCCAAGATAACCATCCCGGCCGGATGTACCGGATCCCACTGGCTGGTTAAAAAAAAGTATTTCCAACCCATCAAAGAACCGATGGGCAGAAAACCTTCCACCCCTGGTGGTCGTGTTATTGACATTGCCCCACCCTGCTCCAATTGTAATACGTATATGTAAAATTGCAGACCGATCAGGACCGTTAATGCTAATACAGCAGTTTGAACCCAATTACGTATCGACCAGCTAAATGGCTTCAGGCGTTCTTTGGCTGGAATTAACAGGGCTTTTGATACTTCTTTCACGGTGGAAAATTTAAGATCTCGTACTCTTAAATACTTAGTGAATAAATCAAAATTGTAGTAATTGAAATACCCATAACTATCTGCATTTATAATTCATAACAATAGAAATGTTAAGGGGCCGGTAATCAGCCGACCCCTTCTATCCCATGTTGTCTATCAACCAGGTTTTACAGCCAGAGAGAATCCACTCTACCTAAAGGAGGCCTTATGACAGTTGACGAAAATTTTCAGCATAGCCATTACCAATCATCGAAAATATGATCCGATAATTACTTACCTGACATCTTCGCTTAGAGTCAAGAGATAAGGAGATTGGGCTGTAAAAGTCGATAATCATGATTTTATGACAATCTGAATAGCAGATTGGTTGTCACATTATTCTACCTAACAATTCCAATTGGCGGATTTAATTCAATTTTTCAAGTTCTTTATCAATTCGAACATAAATGGACCGACCGGCCATCGAGCCAGCACAACCCAGGACAACACTATCATTTTCATCACGCCAGTTGCTGATGCTGGAATCGGTAATTGGTAATCTGGAATAGACATACTGGCCATAATTATGACTGGGAACATAAACCGTCCAGCGGTACAAGCCGGGGAAATAAAATGTCGTGAAATCACCGCCAAGATAGATACCGTTTTCCAAACTGATCGGTATAGCTGGGTGATCGGATATAATTTCGATGGAATCGGGTCGGAAAATTTGTTCAATTTTAACCCAGTAAACGATCGGCTCGCTGCCGCTAGTCCAAATTGGTGCCAACGAATCTTCTTCGGTCACCATTAATGTGTCATTGTTCATTGTGAAGAAATAGGTTAGAAATTCCACTGGTGGTTCCGGCTGGAAGCCTGCTTCAATCACCCGGGAATGACCGGATATCACAAATGAGTATTCATTGTTATAAATGATTGAATCATAGAGTGTGGAAATTTTATAGCCGCCAAAACGAACGATCTCCTGCAAATCATCATCACTTTCTTCAGTGATAGATATAGAATCGGCCACTGCCTGCCAGGCGAAATCAGCCACTTTAATCCCGGTGGTATTATTATACAACTCCACGGTGTAGGTTGAATCGTGTAGTTGACCTAGAATTTCATCCAACTCATCGATATGGGGCTCACCGCTTGTGGGTAGCCCATCACCTTCCCCCTCATCCGGTTCGAGAAATCGGTTGTCGACACTTGAAATCCCATCTTCACCCAAGTCATCATTCAAAGGCTCAGATTCATCCCATTTGCCATTCTCGTTCAAATCCTCGAAGGGTCGCCAGTCGCCGTCATCATCATGTCCATTAAAAATGGATGTATCGGTGATAGCTATGGAATAATCGATCCGCACCACCGTTTGTTCGGGATTTTCAGTATCAAGGATAGCCTCAATCCGCAACTCGGGATCATACTGGAATTGATAATCAGTGAATTCGGTTAATAACATTTCTTTTTCGCAACCGCAGAAAACGAAGATCGCTAAAAAAATGTATATCTTTCTTTTACTCATTTTTATTATCGTCTGCATCCTTGACTAAAACTCCAATTCGAAGCCAAATGAAGGAATCACCGGGAACATACTGAAAGCCCGGATCATGCTAGGGTTAGTATTGGGAATTGTCTGTCCAATAAGGACATTAAAATGATTCGTGGCATTGATAACCTGAAATTTGAACTTGCCATTTATCCCAAACGGTTTAATCGTTCT
>JABMQW010000198.1 GCA_013203115.1 Fidelibacterota bacterium | reverse complement strand
TCGTTCCTGGTCAGCATGAGTACAGGTTCTGAAGTATTCTGTAAATTGTTTGTGTTCCATCTATATCACCTTCTTAAATGATAGCTAAATATATACATTAATTCAGTCTATTCCTAGAACAGAGCCTAAATTATTTATCTGACTGTATAACAGCGCGTTATAATTAAATAGGCGCTTAGCAGTCAATTCTTTCCTCGATTGCTGGCACGGTATTTGTCTTATTAACAATGGATACAAACAGTTAGTTATGTAGGGAGAATAGATAATGAATGTAATCCAGACGCGCCACTTAGAAGCTAATCGCCTTCACCATAAACAGAAACGAGGTATTGGTTGCCAGAGATGCCAGGTTCGTAATGAATACCTAATGGTATTTGGTTTGCCAAATGAGCGTTGTATTTGGGTATGTCCAAGTTGTCATTTTGAACTGAGTCGAGCAAATAAAGAAAAATCCTGGTAGTAATTAGTACATTTTCTAAAAAAATGGATTATTTAAAATCACGATAAGCAATTAATAGACGATATTCTAACCGCGTGTTAAAAAAAAGGCTCTTGATACCATATAAAATCACCAAACTGTAATCTATGGTATTTTATTAACCGCTTATTTTAATCCGCCTTCGATCCTATGGCGGAGGAGGCTGCTCTGGGGTATATTACCATTTATTATTACCTTAAAAGTTGACTGGTAAGATAATGAATATCAAGATATCCCAAATCGTATGACTGACAGCATTTAACAGCATCGACCGATAACGCAGATAGAGGTAACCCCAGAACAGGCCACCTATCCCGGCTGCCAGAATCAGCATGATATTACCGCTACCCAAATGAATAAAGGTGTAGATACCAGTCGTTAATAGAAAACCGGGCCATTGGCCGGCGTCATTTTGGTAGCGCCGCTGAACAAAACCACGCCAGAATAATTCCTCCCCCGGACCGATAATTAGTAACATCAAAATCCCAATTCGCAAGGTACTGGCTGATGATTTATAGGCGTATACAGCAGCTATTTCTGTCCTGGCAAAGTCGAATAGCGTCTGTGAGAGATAATTGCCTATGGCAAAAATCAGGTATAATGCAACCGCTGAGAAAATCCCTAACCCTATTTTCTTCATAAACTGGTTAGTGATATCTGACCGGATTTCTATACGCCATTCAGGATCACTGATGTTAACCAGTAGCAATAGAATACCAATATTGATGCTCATCCACCACCAAAAATCAATATTCCATTTACCGGTGAAAATAAATAACGGTAGAAAGAGCCCGGCCGCTAATATGGACAGGGCAATAGTTTTCCGCATTAACCTAACTTGTATCGAATTAAATTAAATCAGTTTATCAATACCCAGAGCAATGATACACAATACTCCGAAAAGTAGATTTAACTGGGCAGTGGCTCCATCCAGTGCCATAAAGTTCAGGGGCTGGTCAGAAATAAATCGATGTTTACCTTTTTTTATCAATTTGAAAGCTGCCGGAATGGCCAGGAATGTGATTAAAAATGTATATGGCATCTGTTGCGTAAATCCTGTCAATCTGGTTATTAGAATCAGGCTAAAAATGACAACAAAAGGTCCCATAATTAGAAAGCTATAATAACCTTCCGACAGCCGATCGCCCAGGACACTGGCAATTGTTCGAATACCGCTTGTAACATCAGTGCTAATATCGCGCCAGTTATTGGAATGCAGAATTCCTACGACCAGCAGTGACATTGGAATTGCCCAGATGACCGGAGTCCACGAAGGCGAACCGGTCTGGACAGTCCAGGCGCCCAATGAACCTAATATTCCAAAATTTAAAAAGACCGCCAAATCACCCAAGCCATTGAACTTTAATGGTATCGGTCCCCAAGTATAAATTACACCTATAGTTACTCCGACTATCCCGATAATAAGGATTACATAGCCAACCTGAGCGGCAATCAGTAGACCAAGCAACGATCCGCAAAACAGACATATTATTCCGGCGAACCGAGCTTCCCGAGCTGTAATCCATCCTCGGACGACACCGCCACTGACCGGATTTACATGCTGGTCGACGCCCTTTTTAAAATCGTAGACATCATTCAATAAATTACTGCCGGTATGTAAAATTGCCATAGCTATCATTGCTGATATGAACAGTGACCAATTAAGTGCAATACCGCCAACCGTTACCGCCAGAACACTGCCGAACAGGACGGGCATTACTGATGCGGGAAGAGCAAAAGGACGAATAGCAACCCACCATTTTTTAATTCCGGAGGGCGTGTACTGATTATTTATTTTTTCTTTCATATTCATAATATCTTCGTAACCATTAATTATTAATTGAATCCCTAACAACTCCTATACAAAACCGGAAAATCCAGTGGACGGAATTTAACAGAAATTGGTTTGATAGGAACACCGATTACTGATTGAAAATGCAACTATAAATTTCCAAAGCCTTAAAAGGCTGGGCAGGCGTCGGCAACATCCTGAAAAATTCGTAACTACGACTGGCAGGCACGTCTTCACCGGGCAACGACGTACAGGCAAGTGTTTTCATAGTAAAAACCCCGACGAATCGGGGTTGTGGCTTGGGACAGAATTGAACTGCCGACACAAGGATT
>JABMQW010000197.1 GCA_013203115.1 Fidelibacterota bacterium | reverse complement strand
GCCAGTGAGGTTGATCGTTTGGCGGGCTTTTTCGTAGCCGATAACCGAAGCCGATATCGTAACCGACCCAGATGGTACGTTTGCAATTGTGTAATTACCGTTGGCATCGGCCGCGGCTCCCATAGTTGTACCTTCGATAAAGACGTTGGCACCGGCCAGTGCGCGGTCAGTATTGGCATCAGTTACTTTACCGCTGATCGTATTCTGGGCGAAAACCATCATTGGTAAAGCTAATACCATTAAGAAAATTCCAACTGGATGTAGTCGTTTCATATTTGTCTCCTTGAGGTTAATTGTATGAGATATGAATTTTGGATATAGTTTGGGGAGAATTGATTTATTTGACAGATCATTTTTTTATACAGATGTATTTGTCCCAAATCCGGCCTTAAAGTTCGTAATTAGATCGCTTTGGGACAACATAAATGTGGTTAAAATTCGGCGGGTTTTATTGGGAATTTGTCTCAATAAACAGAGGATATTGAGAATGGTGATTTTAGTGTGACCGATTGGATACAATGCAGAATTCAGGAGGTAAAACATCTTGTGATATTGGTCATGGTATAAGGCCTGGCAATTGGTCTAAACAGCGATTGATTTCAATAATTAAAAGTTTTAGTTACATTGTTAAATTCCCTTGAGGATTGTTTATTGCTCGCGTGTGCGCGTTCGATAAAACAGTTGAGGTTTCTTAGTATACTATCCTTGATATTCGTACCTAGAGGACAAATAATGGCTACTAATAAAGAGTTAATTGACAAGTATTACGATCTAAATCGGCTTTTAAAATATGATCCTGATGAAATAAAGACATTAGATAATATTCATATTGAGACCCTTGATTATGAATACGGTATGAAATTGGCTGCTCTCAAGCTACGCAATCTTGATTGGATGAGCAAGCAGGCTCAAGAAATATACTTCCACTCGATTGCGGATGATTATGTTAAATCCATTAAACTTAATGATTTAAAGAATAAATACATAGATTATTACAGATTATATATGAATAAATCAATTAGGTTTATGGAGATATTTAGATATCTAGCGACTGATTTTATAGATAAATATAAAATAGGTTATATCAACGTGAATGTTCGAGTGCATGAAATATTAGTTACTGAGCTAATTAAGTATAATTCTCGTGATGTGGAAGTAACAAATTTATTGAAACCGATTAGGGACGAGTTAAAAGTGGAAGAGGATATTTTAAATGAATTAATGAGTTGTGTAATAGAAGCAAAATATAATCCACAAATAAGGTTGACGTTAGATCAGAAGGATTTTATTCAACATCTATGTGAAAACTATCGACAAACTGTTCAAGTACGCGTGGGAGATATTGCCTGGAAAGACAACAATTTTACTATTGACATTAGCATTGATATCCTTCGTCTATATTTAATGACTAAAGAGAATATTCCTATGCCAACCTATAAAAATTTATTGCATGTAGTAGAATTCGATGCAAAGGGTAATTATACTATACCGAAAGATTGGGGAAAACAGAAATTTGACTCTCTTTTAAGGATATTAGGGAGGATAAGAAAAAATTATATAGCCCATCACCCCCCGAAAAAACATAAAGACGCAATATTAAATATCTGTCAGAATGTATTAAAATATAATCAAGCAAGATTACCTGAAAATTATGCACCTGATAAACCCGAATCATGGCATCGTTTCGCAAACGCAGTTAGAAAATTAAGAACAAATAATATGCCAAAGTCCTAATTGAAATAGGGATAAACGAGCTAATTTTTCGCTCTCTTATCCCTCGATAGTCTCATTTATTTCTGTCCCTTATTTGATTGCTCGACTTAATGTCTCGCGCAATGAAACAAACAAATACTCCCGTACACATTGACCAAGCCAAGTTTTTGAAAGCAGTTACAGAATCAGGTAACATAATCCAGGCAGCGCGTGAAAACAAAATTGATCATTCGACTATAGAACGTTTGCGACGTGAAGATAGAGAATTTAATACTACTCTTGAGTGTAGTTTAAAAAAGCATCATGACCTGCAAGTTGAAGAGCTGAACAAAATCAGAGCTAAGCTTCTTGAAGTTGCCGAGAAAGCCCTGGAAGTTAGGGTCTATCAGGTCAAATCAAAGACCAAAGAGAAAATTGTAAATCGTAAGGGTGTGGTCACCGGGACTCGCGAATGGACATCCGTGAAGGAAAAAGTTTGTGAGCCTAATATTCCAGCTGTATTAAAGGCGCTTGCGGAATTAAGCAAAACCTTGAATTTGCAATATTCACGGCAGCTTATTAGCAATCCTGACGGTACGCTAAAAGAACAGTTGCTGGGACAGCGGGAAGCTGCTGACCTTAGTAGTGATGACTTAAACTGGTTGATGAATGATAAAATTGATCTTTATAGAATCCGCCGACTGCAGGCTCAAACCCAAATGTTGTCTGAGAAAGGCTTGCTAACCTCCGATGAATACCGGGTACGTTTTATTGAAGAGATGAAAATAGTACAGGACATCCAAAGTCGAATTGAGGCCCGCATAAGGGTTGAGTTCGAGGGTAAAACGCTTCTGGATGTGCGTAATGATATGCATGCCCTACTGAGGCTGCATCATACCCTTTTTAAGCAAGCGATTGCCAATTCTAAGATAAACGGCATAGACATTTACCCAGAATTCCAAAAATTGTTGAAGGAGCATGACGAAAATGAAGAAAAACTTGAACTACCTCATAGTTGAGGAAGCAGTCCCCCAAAACCGAATTTGGCGGATTGAGCCAGTCGGTCCAATCAATTTCATGGAAAAGTACATCAAAACACCAACGCTTTCCGAACCGCAGAAAGACGTGATTCGCGGGATATTCGGAGATGACCCCACAGATCGTTTTTTTAATGTTGAGCAGGCTATTCTACGGATCGGCCAAGGAGGTGGTAAGAATTTTCTAATTTTCCGTTGCGTGGTATATTTGATCTACCTCTGGTGCTGTCTCGAGGATCCCCACACCTATTTCGGCCTGGCAGAAAGTGAGCATTTCGATATCCTTAATTATTCACAGGTCAACGCCATGCAAGCTAAAAACGTCTTTTTCAGGTCCCTGACAGATATCATTAGCGTAACCAGGGATCCAGACACCGGGGAGAACTGGTTTGGCAAGAACATGGGTTTAAAAATTAAAAAGTACGGTACTCGCGACATCAAAGACAAGGAAATGATTATTCCGAATCGCCGGAAAGGAAAAGGTAATATCCGAGTGTATTGTCTGGATAGTACGGCTAAATCAGTAGAGGGCTACACGATTTGGGTTTCAATTATGGATGAACCCAGTCGGGCAAATACTGAGGCTACATTCGCAGTAGCAAAACACCAGTATGAAACCGCCCACACAAATCAAGAAACACGGTTTTCAAATCCACAGCATAGACTTACCCTAGTCTTCGCCTATCCCGAACAAAAGAACCAGGACCTTTTGATGGAGCTTTTCAATCTTTATTCAGAAAACCCCCAGGAGAATCACGTGGAGATTGTTGATGGCGTTATGACGGCCTGGTATGCGACTTATGTTTTCAATGGCAAGCAGCAGGAAGCAAAGCGGATCGCCTATCAGAAATATTTTGATAAAGATCCAATAGACGCCAACCGACGCTGGCGAGCAATCGTCCCTGAAAGTGTTTTTGGATTTTTCATGCCTCATTTTGAGAAGATTAAGGAATGTGCCAACCCAAATCTGGTTAGCCCAGTCCAGGTTCGTGAAACAATTACCGCGCGTCAGGAAAAAGTAAGAGGCGAGGAACAGACTTGTTATTATATCGGGCTTGAGCCAACTGAAATTAAGGGTGATAACCGGGAGCGGTTTTGGGGAGCAGACTTTGCAGTAAAAAATGACCGACTTGTAATTGTCGGCGGGTACGGCGAGCGCTGTTTGCAAGATATTGAAAATTTTACTTATTGGCAGCGCACTGAAACTGGTGAAGAGAAAGAACAGAAAAAAGCCGTCAATTGCCGACCGGTTATCGACATAATTTTAATTTGGGTGCCCAAGCGAGCCGGCGAGATAATCAATTATAATAATGTTGAAAACCTCTTAATGGACTTAATAAAAAATCATTTTCCAGGAACACGGGCGGTTCATTTTGATCAGTATAATACGGAAAGCATCAGACAAAAGCTTGTTGACTTGGGTGTGAGGGATTGTGAGCGTTTAAGTTTCTCCAATCCACAACAAGTTTTGTACGGTCGACTGGTAAGGCATCTGGTTTGGAATAACTCCATCGAATATCTGGACAATGCTTTATTACTACGAGAGATGAAACTATTAAAATTTGAAAAGCAGTCCAAGCTTGATCATCCTCCCAATGGGTCCAAAGACGCCTGGGATGCCTTTAGTATCTGCGTGAATTTGATTTTCAGTAAATGGCGCTTCAGTGGAATGCCGTTGGTTGATATCGGTGAACCCCTTACACCCGATTTACTCGATGAAGATGATGAATTTGATGAATTCGATAAGGCTGAAGATGATTATGACAAAGATATGAAAATATTCAGCGATGCTTTTCATAATTTTTGTAACACGCATAATCGAAAGCCTACCGATGAAGAATTTCAAGACTGGCTGCTGAATAGTTACGGTGCAAAATTTAGTCTACAGAAGATTCGGTTATTTAAGGACCGCCGTGGCGCTTGGGAAAACTCGGGTAGAGGGAAAATGGCAAAATTGGGCTTATCTCATCCAAGCAGTAGGAATGTAAAGCAGAGAAAATCCAAATCTGAGGAAATTTTAGATTATCTTGAAGACAATATTAATTTTGATGATGAACCCGAGCTCTTTTAGAGCCCAGCTTTCTGTAATCGTGATTTTAAAATAATCGGAGAAATATAGCATGGAAACCAAGAATCCGGTGGACTTACCTCAAATTGAAGATCTGCCCATTGATGCGGATAGTATTGAGATATTGTGGAAATTTTTCAGATATATTAAAGAATGGTCATTCAGCTACAAAAAAATCCATGGTAAATTACCAGAATCATCTGAATCGTTATATAAATGGTTGAAAAATAATATTAATCTCCTGCTGGAATTCGAACATTTTGACTTTATATGGAATTTTTACTATGGGTGGATAATCCATTGCTTTCTATCAATTAAGCAGCATAGAGCAATTATTAAGGAAATGCAAGATTATCTTTTCCTTCGCAAGATTCCCTCACCAGAGTTTTTCGATAATATTAAAATATAGCTCTGAATAAGTAAAATTATTTAACAGTGTTGTGTAATGATACTGTAGCGTATAATACACAAAAATTCAAATAACTAATAGTATTAAGTAATAATTGTGTGGTATATGCTTGACTAAATATTTGTTTAGATATATATTATTGGGCATTATTAAATAGAAGTTAGACGGGACACTGATTCCCGGTAAAAAAATTAGCATTATTATTAGCTTACAATTTTAAAATGTCAATAGTAGAGCAATTACCAAAAAGACTTAAGCTAGCACGTTCTGCAGCCAAGCTGACCCAAGTTGAATTGGCCCGTGCAATGGGACTATCACGTGATACGATAGCGCGCTTGGAGACTGGGGTGCAGCGTATTACTGTGGAGCAATTGGAGGGTTATGCCCAACATTGCCAGATTCCTTTAACTAATATTATCACAATAGCAGGACAATCTACCACACCAAGATTCAGCTATTATATGCCGGAGGATATGCGCGAAAAACTTTCTGATGATCTTAAATCTAGATTTGAAAAGTGGTACTACAGCTATTTATCGCTGGCACGGACAATGTTTACAATTGCTTCCCTAAGGCTACCGCAAATTAGTCCCGAATTTGAATCAGAACTTGATGCTAAGGAAAAAGCTGAAGAACTATCCGGGCGATTACGCAGTTACTGGGGATTGGGGGAAATGGCATTCGATAATCCAGTCCAGTTACTGGAGTCGCAAGGATTATTTGTTACTGGCCGAGATTTGGGTTTCGGTACTACTAGTTTTATCGCCGGTGAATTATTAGGAAATGATGCATATGGCATTATGGTAAATACCAACCCAGAAATCGCTATAGAACAGCAGCGGTATGCTCTTTTTGAAGCCTTATCGTTCATAGTATGCTGTGAAAAAAAAGATCGCTTGGTGACTGAACCTAATTGGACCAGCCGCGCCATGAAGCTAATGGAAGTATTTACGGAGACATTTGCTGGCTCGTTTCTGGTTCCTTCGCAGCCGCTTAAAAAGCTGATTAGCCGTTTTCGCCATCAGCAGGCCATCACTGTTGGTCTAATTGAGCTACTCAAAGATTATTTTCAGGTGAGTGCCGTGACAATTATCCAGCGTTTGAGGGCAATTGGCCAGATTAATCGTAAAACTTTTGATGCCCATATACATCATTTTGCAAATGATTCAAATGGACTAGAGGGAAAACTGGCCCCCCTGGCTTTTACTCAAGAGAAAGCACTGCTGAAAATAGCAAAAGAACAGCAACTCGAGTATAAATTTCAGGACTGGGAAGATAGATTTCAACCGACTGACACCAAACACGACACAATTATTAAGGCTAAAAAACGCCCAGTTAACAGCCCGGAAATGAAAAAGTTTATTAAAAAACGTCACTATTTCTGGTGGTCGGTTCCGGAGGATAAAAAAGAGAATTTGAAGCCAGAAGCGGTTGTTGAAGCGCTCTTGAATTATGGTGATATAAAGGATATTAAAGAATTATTTGATTTAATGGGAATTGGCCCGGTCGCAGCAATATTTATGCGGCAGATTGCCGGGCCACGCCCCAATTATAAACCACAAACAATAAACTTTTTCAGACAGTATTTTAAGCGTCATGCATAACGAAGTTTTATCTAATCGAATGGTTGAGCTGCTCCCACTTATTAAACTTTTTAAGAGAGAATATTATTTGGTGGGAGGAACAGCCATTGCATTACAAATTGGTCATCGCCGGTCAATTGATTTTGATCTTTTTCATCAGGAAATTGTCAAGCCACAACAGATTAAAAATCGCATTGAGCGGGAAGGCTATGAAATAGAAAAAATAATTTCCCAGTCGAATGAAGAATTCAGCTGTATTATTCATGGTGTAAAACTGATCTTTTTAAATTATCCATTCGATATTCCAAACCTAATTGATTTTCAATCATGGATATCGATGCCAAACCTATTAGATCTTGCAACTATGAAGGCCTATGCCCTTAGCCGCCGATCTAAATGGAAAGATTATGTCGATCTTTATTATCTATTAAAGGATCATCATTCGCTGAAGGAAATAACTATAAGAGCGAGCGAGCTATTTGGGGATCTGTTCATCGAGTTACAGTTTCGACAACAACTTTGCTATTTCGATGATATTGATTACGATGAGGATATTGATAGTTTAGCAAGACATATCTCAGAGGGAGAAATTAGAAGTTGGTTGTCTGAAGCTGCGTTTGAGGAATTTTAGAATATTTAATCAGAAATAATATAAGATCCCCGCTTCAAGCCCACTTTTTGTGTTCGGAGGTTGTGAACTATCCCACCTAAGTCGGAATGTCTGTGTCTTGGGAACTATGCCATACTGCTACAATCCAGATAATATCATCCTTAATTCGATAGAAGAATCGATACGGTGGTACAACAATTTCACGAAATGGCAAATCTGGGTATTCGCGAATTACTTTCCCAGACTGAGGAAATTCTATCAAACGCTTAAGCACGCTTTCAGTTTTTATGCGAAAGGAGTGTGCAGCTGTTGGATTATCCTTTTTAATATAGCTGATTCCATCAAGAAATTGTCTGCGAGCGGAAGGTGTGAACTTTAAATGCATTACTCGCCTTCGAGTACTTTATCTGCATCCGACAACACACTATCTAGAGTATATCCATCACCCATATTAACCTCTTTATCTCCTTTGGCTAATAGAAGGAGTAATTGTCTATCATGCTCTGACTTTTCATAGGTTTCAAGGCTGAGCATAATAGCGGCTGGACGACCTCTTTGAGTAATAACCATTGGTCCGTCAGAACTACGAACTTGTTGTAAAACAGCTGCTGCATCTTGCCTGAGATCACTAATCGGGATAATTGGTGGAATTTTATTCATATTTTTCTCCAGTTGTATGCCTAAAGGTACTTCTATTGTACCTATTAAACAATACAACAAAGCGCAATAATGGTGTGGCTAGCTCACCGGTGGCAAACTTGAACGAGGGATCGTTGATCGATTAACGATCCCAGTTTCAGGAATAGCTTTGCTATTTTGATGTTATTGATTGTTTAGCTGGGAATATTTCTCAGGGTGAAATCAGAAGTTTGTTGTCTGAAGCGGCTTTAGTCAATAAAATGGCGATTCACAATGTACTGAGAATCACCTTCAATAATTAGAAATCCCTCTTCGTTTAACTTATCTAAATCTCTCCTGGCCGTTCTGACTGATACAGTTTTGAAGATAATTATAAGGAATTTTTCTAAATAGATCTTATCGTCCTGGGTGAGTATATAGTTTAATAGATCAAACTGTCGCTGGTTAATTAATTTAGCCTTTAGATTAACTTCATAATGCTGCCGCAATAACAGGGTCCTAATTAAGTCCTTGACGCTGCTACTCACATCCTCGGTTGACTTGATAAAACCATCGATAACAAACTTGAGAAAATGGCTGACACTGTCATTCTTGGCTTTGATCGTTTTAGAAAAAACGGTATAGTATTGATCTATATTTGAATAATAATAATTTGAAAGCATTACCGGGACATACTTTATACCGGCATTAAATAAAATTGCCGCTTCTATGAGCCTGGCAGTTCTTCCATTACCGTCGGCAAATGGATGGATCAAGCAAAAATGATAATGGGCAATTCCAGCCTTGATTATGGGATCGGATTTTGCCATTCTAGCGCTACCGAGCCAGGTAACAAAGGTCTTCATTAAATTCTTAATATCTGCCTGTGTTTTGGGGGGTGTATAAACCCCACCATGCTCCGTATTGCCAATTTTTACCACGTGATTTCGGTAAATGCCTGGTAGCAGCTCTTCATCGTTCAAATCCTTTACAATTAAAGAGTGCAGTTTTTTGATTAGGGCTTCAGTTAGTTTAAAATTTGTTTGTTGGGCGAACTCCAGAGCTACAGCGTAAGCGTTTTTTAAATTGACAATTTCCTTTTCAGCCGGCCCTTTCATTTTTTCTGGGATCGGCTCATCAATAATCTCGTTTACCCTGGCCTCGTTTAGCGGATTACCTTCGATTGCGGCCGTACAAAAAATCGATCTGCGGACTAAATCGGTATATATTCTATTGTCGTCAGCGGGCATGATCGGTAAATCCTGAAATGAGCTATATAACAGCCTGGCTCTTAGTAGCCCCTCCATTACATCGGGTTCAAATTTGGAAGAGAATACAAATTGTGCTGATTTGAAAGTCATTATTTTTATTATTTCGTTGTCACTCACTTTGTCACGCATTATGTC
>JABMQW010000024.1 GCA_013203115.1 Fidelibacterota bacterium | reverse complement strand
CAATTTTTTACCACCCGTAGCTTCTTGACTATCGTAGCGTTAGCGTAGATAGTTAGCGCAGGATGGCCAATTTACAATTTCCAATCTCCAGTTTCCAATTATTAGTCAAATAATTCATAATTCTTAATTGTCCATTCGTAATTGATTACCGTCTGTTTTACGGACGTATAGTGGTTTTGAATTAACTAATGATCAGTAAGGCTTTAATTTTTAATGAACACTCATTTATTACTGATTCAGGTGCTCTATCTACAAATTTTGCTGCTCGCGCTCTCCAGTCCAGACTTTTTAATTGATCTGCTAATATGACGCCATTAATTTTTAATTGTCCTGGAATATTCACCTCAAACGGGTAACCCTTCTCATGGCTTGTAATTGGACAAAAGACCGCCAGGCCTACTTTGGAATTGTATTGTTTTGGTGATAATACCAGGGCAGGTCTTTTTCCTATTTGTTCATGCCCGGATTGCGGTGTAAAGTTTAACCAGACAATATCTCCACGATCCGGGATATATTGTCGAACCATTATAATGTTTCCTCACCGGCCGGTAATCCAAAATCTATTGCTTCATGTAAATTATCATCATCAATTTCAGATAGCATGGCTGATAAGCTGTAATCTTCTAATTCATTGATTGGTGATATTATTAAATGGTCATTATCCAAACTAAGATCGACAACAGTATTATTTTCAATATGTGTTTCTTTTGCAAATGCTTTTGGGATGCGAAGAGCTAAACTATTACCCCATTTTTGAATTCGAACTCGCATTTCATTGTTTCCTTTTGTTTTTACATAGAAGATACACAAGAAAATCAAAATGGTTCAAAGTATATTCCAATTTTTTACATCGGTAATATTTATACAGGATAGCCAATCGGCAATTTTTTACCACCCGTAGCTTCTTGACTATCGTAGCGTTAGCGTAGATAGTTAGCGTAGGGTGGCCAGTTTCCAATTAGTAATTCGGCCTGCCCACCGAAGCTCAACTTCAGTTGACGTAGGTGGGTAATTCGTAATTGATACCTAGTTCAACTTATCCGGATTTTTAACAAACTTTTTGTCTTCGGATATAACCCTGCGTTTAAGTTTTTTGACATCTTCTTCCGACGGTAGTTCTTCCGGACGTATACCACGTTCAAGCAATAACTTTCTGACGCTTTTATTGTTGGTGATATGTTCCCAGGCAATTTGATCTCCCTGATGAATATCTTTGTCATTAACATTAAATATGGTTATTTCTGTTGCAAAATCTTTGGCTTTTATGGTAATGGTTGGCAGAAAATCAGCCAGAGGTCGGTTTGGTTTTATATTCAGTTTTTGTTTCATTTGTCCGGTTGTAAAACCAAAGAGCGCCTGATCACCTTTACTGCGGATTATACTGAAATCTCTATCATTGCCAGTTTGTTCAAAGATAAGCTCGGATAGTTCCTTCTCTGAAAAGGTGAGTTTCTGGCGGGCTTGCAGGCGTTCCCAGTCTTTGATGCGCCTTTCAATAATTTCAAACTTGCGGGTTTGCACAGCAAAATAATTTTGAGCAAAGGCGATTTGCTCTTTTTTTGGATCGCCATTCTGGGCTATCAGGTAACAGGCAAAGCGGGTAAGCATAAAATCAAGGATTTCTTTAGAAGCATCTTTAGGCATGGCTATCGTTTTGTTGACGTCAACAAAATGATCGACAATTAGATGCCCGGCTGTCTCACAAGTTGTTTTTGCCTTATTGATAACCTTGCTGAAATTCCGCCATTCAGTATATCCCAATAAATGTTGTAAATCCCGGGCAAACCAGAACTCGATGCTATTTCGTGTTTGGTTGGCATAGGATTCAAAATCTTGGGTTAAATGTTTAATAATTTCTTTTTTCATTTGTCGAGTCCCTTAATTAGACGGATATCATCAATGGCGTAGACTTTATTCAACGATCAATACCCCCTCTACAGGCATATCAAAAATCTTCACTGCAATTTTGGCAGTTCTCATTTTCTAATTTTTTACCGCCCATAGCTTCTTGACTATCGTAGCATTTACGTAGATAGTTAGCGTAGGGCGGCCAATTCAAAACTCAACATTCAATAACGCCTGCTTCTTTCATCTCGTCCGACCAGTCTTCCAGGCAGCAGAAATATTGGCAATAGTACTTTTCAGTTAGATCAAGAATTTCCATCGCGATTATTCCATTTCATGATTGCATTTTTTAGCTAACGAAAAAGGTCAGTTGACAGGGCCTTCGCACAGAAAAGATAAAAGCAACCACTTTGATAATTCCAATTAATTTTCAATAAGCCCGCAGTGGTCATAGTCAACTGGACCGACAAGTTCGATCATCTTTTATTTTTTTTAGATATCCCACGTGTCTTTATCATCATTAACCCGCTTTCAAATCGATAGCGAGCATGCTATCCAATGACTCTACACAGGTTGGCCAATTAAGCCCGTAGTAATTCAACCACGTTTGGAAAGCTTGCTCTAAGCTGGTCTTATCACCCGCTTCTACGGCTTCGAACATAGCCTTAGCCCTCGCAAGTAAATCACGTATCGAATTGATCTCTACAATCTGGAGCATCCCTGAAGGATTTGCCTTTTTAGATACGGGAAGCGTCGGACCAACAATAGTCAATGCTGCTTTGCCATCATAGTTATTCGAGAGCCATTCAGTGTGATCGTGACATTGATAGATATTTTTCTTCGAATACTCACCATCCTTATTTTTATCGGTCTTTAGTTCGAATCCGAACGCTAAAAGCTCACCATTGCCTTCCCAGGTCACATCAGGGCCAGTATCTTTAACATTATCAGGTCGTTTAGCCTGCAAACCGAGAAGTATTCCAAGTACTCGACAAGCTTCTTCAGCTTTTTTCGTATCAGGGCCATATATCAGGTCCGTTTCAACCTGTCTAATAGCGACTGAAATCTGATTCTTCCTCCTACGATACCAGTTCGCAAGATTGTTAGCCTGCTGGCCGATTTCATCCGGCTTCGCCGATTTGAATACATGCTCCCTTTTCTCTGAAGGACGTCCTAATTCCGATCGGCTGTTCGCAGCTGTAATAAACTCGTGGAACGCTCCCTGCTTATCGTCTGCACACATAAGAGCAAGGCCTCGCCAGTGGTTATACCACGCTGTCAATCTATTATCGTATTTTTGGGCCGTCTCTGCTAATACAGCATAGGTGTCCGCAGCCCGTAGGAACTGTCCTTGCCAAAGTCGCTCGTATGCTTCTTGCTCTTGAAGAATCAATTCAATGTGCCAGTCAGTGGTAGGCAACAAAATGTTTGTTTCGAATTGGTCAATGTACTCGTCATACATTTCATCCCATTTTTCGTCTCCAGTCAATACTCCTTCAATTAGATCTTCCCAAGAAAATTCTTCAGCCTCGACTTGCCTCATTAACTCGCTAGCTAAAAGGAGTTGCTGCTGGAGAAGTATTGGTAGATAAGCCCGGTTTTTGGGAGTTCGTACCCATGACTGAAGTTGTGGGCCAACAAGTAAGACAACACCATGATCAGTGTTGCTGCGAAAAATACGCCCAATAGCCTGCACTACACGCGTGGCGATATTTGAAATGCGGATCGTTTCGACGCGGATACTTTCGTCAATAAAACGGTTCATTAGATTTTCACCTGTAGAGAGACGGTCCAGAATCAGTACCCTGCAAGCGTCCCCAGGTAGATCGATGCCGTCATATCTTGCAACCAGCCCAAGCATCTCCGGTTCTTTTGACCTGCGAAAACGATCGATCTCCTCCTGTCCGGAATCCGTGTCATAGATTTTCGCAGGAGGAATCCATTCCTGTCCTTTTTTATGTGAAGGTGGGATAACGCAGCATTTGCGGTTTTCAACTAACGACTTTGCTTCATTCCGCTGTTCCTCATCGTCCTTCCCAGGTACAAAGACGAATAGCCGTTGTGCGTCACCGGACTTGCCACTTGGCTGAATAATTGTAGGTTTAGCGACACCAAAAGTACGCACGAAAGACGCTCGTGAAGGAAGCGTGGCGGTCAGATATATTCGGCGCACTCCCTCTTGAAAGTAGTTGAGCTGTGAGAAAGGAAAAACTACTGGTGTGATTTCCATACCACTTCCGTCAGCAACTATAGCACAGTGACTAAGGTGCTCCTTAAGATGAGCCCAAGCAAACATTGTTTTAGTGTCGTCTTCCACACCAAAATCAAGTAGCATCGTCCGAAGCTGCTGGGCGTGTTCCCAAACGATAAACATAGGAACAAACAAAACCGATGTGAACCGACCTTTAGAGATGTCCTCAAAGCGTTCAGCCTGGCTGCTATTAGCAAAGTGCTTTCGAAAAAGATGGAAAATTCTGCTGAATGCTCCGTGATCATAAGGAATTCGTAAGGTAAATTGTCCACGGATTACATTCTCGGCAACGTGCGCATCATCAAATACAAGAGCGTCAATATCTTCGTTGCGAAAGATTGATTTGCCGTTAAAAATGGTGGCGTAGTTGGTGACACAAAAGATATTTCCTGATTCAAAATCTTCCCGATCTCTCCATTCGCTTTTATACCGGACAGCAGGTGACAAGCCGATCTCTTTTGCACGGTCTACGATTTGCTCAACGAGCTGATTATTCGGGCACACATAAAGTACATTTCCTTTTGTCTCATTAACAAGTGACTGTGCAATGAGAAGCCCAACAAGAGTCTTACCACCACCTGTGTTCATTTGTACGACAACATCGGGATCGTTTCTTTTTTTTTGCCATTTCTTTAGCGCTTCGCCTTGGGGTTCCCAGATATTCTCAATGGAACCTCGAAGCGTAAGTTTTTTGAAAATCTCCAGCGGATCAACGGGCTTCTTTCCTTGCGCAATGGAGAGTTTGATCTTTTTTAATGCCATGTTGTATTACCTATTTGTTATTGTTATCATGGAATAATCCCAATATCCCCGTTCCCGCCGTACAATCAAGCTCATGATTCATATTCGGTTGGTGGAATATACAGTGGCGAATGTCAAATTGCTGGATCGGTGATTGTGTTTTAGTGGGCATGATACCAATATTTACAACTGCTTCAGCATATTTTCACAATCTGAATGTATTCCTATGCAGAATCTTTCCGTCGTACGAGATTTCACAGTTTATTGACATCCAGTTTTTCTGTTTTATCTTTGTCAAAGTCATTAAGGGCTTCTTCAGCTAATGCTTTTAATTGATCTTCAGAATCTGCAAACAGTTCATCCCACCTTTTGTCTGAATTAATTTCTTCCACAATCCACCGTGCCATTACGTTTTGTTCCCTTTCCGGCAGTTTTGATAATTTCTCAATCGCGGTTTCTAATTGGTTTGTCATGCCTTTTCCTTCTATTGGATGAAATAATCCCGGTTCCCATTATCCCGGTCCCAGCAGTACAATCAAAAGCGTTATTCGTATTCGGTTGGTGGAATTTATACAGGGGCAGGATTACTTTGAATAAAATTCATAACTACTGTGGATTTTAACAAAAAGGGGGCTGAAGGTAGCCACCATTGTTTACAGGTTAATGGTACTCCTTACCTTGATCGGGTTATTTCTAATTAAGGCCGAACTGTACCCGCAGCTACGCCAGCCGGTTAGTTCGTCGATCCAAACTTGGTGCGTTCGTTGCAACAGGTGTAACCCTGAGTTGCCTGTCTGCAGCCAGGCAGGCAAGCTGATGCTCCGTCTGTTGATGACTCTTATTGTGTTATTCGTTGCTGAATGCAGTATGGTATTTCACCCTGCCAGTTTTTCCACTCAGAGCTTCCGGTTGCAGCTCCAGTGCCATAAACACTTCCACTGGCAGCTCGTATTCAGAGTCAATACCGAACCGGTCAGAAGGCGAGAAACCAAAGCGGGGATAATATTCGGGGTGTCCCAGAACAACAACTGCGGTAAAGTCCAGTTGCCGGCACTGCTCAAGACCTGCGCGAACAAGCGCTGAGCCGATACCCTTCCGCTGGTGCTCCGGTACTACCGCCATGGGGGCGAGCCCCATTATCTTGAGGTTAGGATAACCGGACAGAGAAACAGGTGAAAACATGATATGACCGGCAACCTGCCCGTTATCCTCAGCGACAAGCGAAACAACCGGCTGTGCTTGTTCTCGTAGAGCATCAACCAGATTGGCCTCGGATGGCGTTTCAAAGGCTGATACATTGACGGCATACACGGCATCCCGATCGCTGTCTTTTTCAGCTCGAATTAGCATATGACCGCTCGAAACGTATATCGATATCTATCTCCCATTTGCCGAACGGCAAAACAACGGCAGTGTTTTGTTGATAACAGTCCCACACCATTAAAGAGGAACAAGTATGAATAATAGATGAGATACATTATCTGAAAAGCGTGAATTTATCAGTCCACGAATAAACACCAGCTTTGGATATTTGATCAATAGGCGGACAGTATTTAGATCCCGATTCTTTGCATGGCGGCATGGGTGCGCTTGGCCTGCATAATAAAGGTCTCCAGCCGGGCTTCGATTAATTGCGGAAAAGGATTCCCGTCACTTTCGATGGCCAGAAACGGTAAGTTTTGAATTTCATCGGTGAGTGCTTTGATTTTCTCATTCCGGCGGAATTGAAGAATGTGCTCCTGATCCATGCCGAGATTCAGAATCGCTTCGCCCAGCCGGTTAGGCATGCAGCCGAACGGTCCGATAGCAATGGCGCCGCAGTATTCCTCGCCTACTTCGGCGTAAGGTCCGCCCACGGTGAGGATCGCTTCCCCGGGCAGGTGCCGGGAGATAAACTTTTCGCCGGCGGCAATCAGGTGTTCTATGTCGATAAACCGCGGCTTAAGCCACCCGGACCGAGCCAGAATGCGTTTTAAGCGCCGTTCCACCCGGATTTTAATCCGCCGTTCGATGGCTTTCCCGATCCGGTTCCAACGGTTTTGAGCGCCAGTCACTAACCGCTCCCGATGGAGCCAATCCACGTAAATACCCCATTCATGAAACGGTGACACCAGGGGAATGATGCCCTCCGCAATAAGCCGTTCCGGCAGCCAGCGGCGAGAGATTCCTTCTTTACGGACGTAAATTTCCCCTACGATCAGTACCTGTGGCGTTGCTTCCAAAGATTGTTTTCGTGGTATAGTTTGCAGCAGTTCCACTGCTTCTTCCAAAGCCTGGTCAAAAGTGTCCGGATTGACACTCAAAGCCTTTTTCACCCGGCTCCAGGCGTCTTCAAAAACGGTCAACGCCTGATCCCGATCAGTTGCTAGGACCAGCAAGGCATGGTAAATATCCTCGAACAGGTCCGCCAGAATCACGGTTTTCCAGATGCTTAAGGTAAACCGCTTGCCTAAGCCACCGTAACCATCGTGGGACGACATGGAGAAAAAGGTCACGTCGCGGATGCGGTTTTTCTTGATGTAATCCCGCATAAAATCCCAGTACTGGCCGAAACGGCAGGGACCATCGGCCGTGGGAAGGAAATACACCGTGATTTCATCCGCTTCCCGGTCTTTCTGCAGGTACTTCAGCAGAGCGCCGGCCGTGAGTTGCAGGGGTAAACATTCCTTGCAGGTGGTATTTCCCCGGCCGATCTTTAATTCCTCCATTGTCAATTCCGGGATCGCCACGGTATTCACGTTCATCCCCCGGTAGGTCGCGCCGATAGCTTCGGTCATGAAACGACCGATGGAACAAAAAACTAATTTCACGCGGGGATCGAAAAGATCAGTGGTTTCACCGTTGGACGTGACAATAGTGTACTTCCCGTCCTTCAGCCAGGACTGAGCCGGTTGAAAGGCTGATTGCGGTTCTTCGGTCCTTGCGGTGGTGGTGATTTTCCGGTAGCGCGCCACGATATCCAGAAAAGCCTCGATTCGGGTTTCCAGTCCGGCGTCGGCGGTGTGATTGTCCAGCTCCAGTGTCAGGGACGGCTTTTTCCCCAGAATATCCCGGAAATAACCCACAATGAACGAATCGGGACCACAGGAGAAATTAGTGATGAAAGTGCCGAATAATTGGGGGTGTTTTTTGATGAACTCCGCGCCTTTCAAATTGATCTGACCCTGCGCCCAGAACATGTGGTCCTTCACCGGTTCGGCTTCCAGATCCAGAAAATCCACTGGAATCACAGTCACACCCCGGGAGGCGAATTTATGGGGTATGCCCTTATTGGCTTCGGGCACATAAGCGTTGTAGGGCCGGCCGAATAGAATCACAGCGATTTGTTGGGGATCGCTTTCAATCTTATCCAGCGCCTGCCGGCCGATCCGCAGCATTTCGTCCTGCATTTCGTCCTGAACGAGCGCAGCCTTCCGGTAAGCTGCACGAATCTGGGTTTTCTTTACCTTCAGGGTGGGGATCAGCGCTAACAGCGCCTCGGCCTGTTTTTCCACCGAGGCCTCCAGGTCAATGACCGGTGACAACGGGATCGGACCCCCCGGCCGCTGGAACAGGAAGGTGTTGATCAGGTAGTAAGGTTCACCCTGCACTAATGGGCAGGTCCGGGCGGGATAGGACCCGTTTTTTACCGCCATGCCGGTAATATGTGGTAAGAACACATAATCCGGTTCCATTTCCAGGAGGTTCCGGAAATAACCGTGGGCTATTTCGCAGGGATAGCAGAAAGCAGCGGCGCATTGATCGATACCCTGCTGATCCACGTGCTCGGCCAGAACCGGCCGAAAACCAAGTTCCACGAAAAAATGGGCGAACAGGGGATAATAGGTATTCATCATCAGTGACCGGGACAAACCGATGGTCGGCGCATCCGGTCTAATATGACTGGTATCGGGGGCATAGTCCTGGTAGACCATTTGCTGACGCTTAACTACGAAATCGTGCTCACCGGGCTCAATCCGGATTTTCTGGCGCAGATTGTAATAACGATTGCAGGCGCCACCGAAAGGGATCGTCCGGTCTTCAATCACGATGCGGTTGATTTCACATTTCAGATCACATTTTTCCCGGCCGCCGTTGCAGATAATGGACTTTTTATACCGGACATCCCGATTCATCAGCCGCTCCAAATCAAAGGATTGTTCTTTCAGCAACCCTTTTTCAATCCGGTGCAGCACTTCCAGGGCTACGCCGTAAGCCCCCATCAGGCCAGGCTCCGGCGGAACGATGATTTCCTTGTCCGAAAGAGCCGCCATGGCCAGCGGTACCGCCCGGTTGTAACACACACCGCCCTGCATGAACACTTTTTTCCCGACCGGCCGGGCACCTTTCACCCGGTTTACATAATTCATACAAATAGAGTACACCAGACCTGCTACGATATCTTCCTTGGGTATACCTTCCTGCGCTGTGCTTTTAATATCGGAAGAAATAAAAGCGGCACATTGATCATTGAAATTAGGTGGCCGCCGTCCTTTCAAAGCCCAATCGGCGATATCTTCCATCTCGATTCCCAGGGTTTCTAAGGCGGATTCTTCCAGGAAGGAGCCGGTACCGGCGGAGCAGGCTTCATTCATGGCGTAATCGCTGGCGACCCCGTTGGTAATATAAGTGTATTTGGCATCCTGGCCGCCGATTTCGAATATGGTGTCTACCTCTGAATCAAAATGAATGGCCGCTTCCGCGTGGGCGATGATTTCATTGATAACACCGTCCGTTTGCGCATGAAGGCCAGCTATTTTCCGGCCCGAACCGGTCACGCCCAGGCCACCGATTTCAACTATTGTTCCATTCAATTGCTGCTTAACAGCGCGGTAGCATTCCCGGGAAGCTTTAACCGGGTCGCCGTTAGTCCGGAGGTATTCCGCAGCCAGAATTTTCAGGTCGGAAATTCGCAAAATTACGGCTTTGGTAGTAGTGGACCCCACATCCAAACCCAGAATGCACTTGTCGCCGTTCCGGGCGGTTCCCCGCTCCTGTGTCTTGAATTGCACCTGGGAGGCGAAGCGGTCCAGAGGCTCATGAAAATCGAACTGAGAAATATGATCCCGGAATAAACCTTCTATGTCCGGCAACGTTTTGCAGCCGTTTTCCAGAGCCCACAGTCCGGCTCCCAGGGCTTCGAAAATGATTGCCTCATCAGGAATTATCAGGTTATCAATCTCCTTCTGCAGATAATCTACCATTACTTCGATCCGCGTGGTGCCACCGACGATCATGATGTTTTTACGGTCCGAATTCTTCAGCAGCTCCAGGACTTTTTGAGCCATCATCCGGCTCAGACCAGCCACAACCTGTCCCTTGGGGATGCCAATATTGGTAGCATGTGTACAGTCGCTCTTGCAAAAAACGGAACAGCGTCCAGACACTTGGTGCGGTTCTTCATTTCGTGAAAGAACGATAGCTTCATCTAGATCGACATCCATCCGGCGGGTCTGCTGCAGAAAAAATTCGCCGGTCCCCGAAGCGCATTTATTGCCCGTATAGACACGGGTGATTTTTCCATGTTTATCGAGACTATAGAGAATAAAAGTTTCACCGCCGGCACTGATTACCGCGTCCACCGGGCGGCCATCCGGATTAACATATTTCAAGGCATATTCCACCGCCTGTGGTTCTGAAATCCGGGACAGGTTTATAAAATCCTTGAACTGCCGCCCTGTCACCGCCAGGGGGGTGTCCGGTTCGATGTCCATGGCCTGTAGCATGGATTTTAGCATGTCACGGGGATTACCATCGTGAGCTCTGGAAACGCGCTCCAGGATTTCCGGACGGGCTCCGTTTAAGCCCAGTTTTACAAATGAAACTGTTGAAGCCCCCACACAGATTCCCAAGGATTGAATCATAATTTTCTCCACCAAAAAAGAGCAGTCAATTTCCCAAATTAGAGAACCAAGCCTACGCGAAAATCATGGGGGTAGTACAAGGAATAAAACAACGTATTTTGAAGATTCCCGGAGGTCTGACAGTCAGCGTAGAATGACTCTCCCTTATTACCAAAAAGAATGTAACCATACTTATTTAAGGGAAACAATTGATATTCCTCCGATCCTATGCTGTTTCCACAGATAAAACATTTTCATTCTGCAATGAATATTGCGGGTTTTACACATTTGCCCAGAAAGCCCCGTTTACTCCCAACAAATCGAGTCCAGCGCGACGGTGACTGTTTCCTTTTATGGACTTAACCGATTTCAACAAAAAGGAGGCTGAAACAGCCTCCTTCGGCGATCGATTTCTAAATGGTTGATCGATTTTTATGCTGACTAAGGATAAACTGTAACCGCAGCAACACCATCCTGCCAGTCAGGTTTAAAATACGTCAGTTTGTTGATCCAAACCTGGTGCGTCCTATGCAACAGGTACTATCCTGAATTGTTCCGGAAGGATACCTTTGGTACTAAGCGACGCTCCGGCGGTTGCTGACTCTTATTGCGCTAGGTATTACCAACTCCGCCGTTTTGGTTTGGATTTTTCATCCCGGGGGCGAGCTTGATTGACTTTGATATTTCTGCCTTTGATCTCACTTTCATCTAATT
>JABMQW010000196.1 GCA_013203115.1 Fidelibacterota bacterium | reverse complement strand
GGTGAATTACAGTTGGAATGCGGGTTAAAAAGGGTTGTCAGCCATTTATTTCAATAATATGGCCCCGGGAATGGGAGTTTATGTTCGGAAATGAAGGAATACTCACATAAAAGTGTGGAATTAATTTTCACACAGCCTCTAAATGACGGGGCTACAGAGAAAGAAATCACGACATTATGGAAAGACTTTAATTAATGCAAAATTCCAAAATTCCGTTACTAACAATCGTAGGACCCACAGCGGTAGGGAAGACCAGCTTGGCGATCGAGATCGCCCGGCACCTGAAGGGCGAAATTATTAGCTTAGATTCCCGTCAAATTTATACCGGCATGGCAATTGGTACTGCCCAGCCAACGATTGCAGAAATGGCCGTTGTTCCCCATCATTTGGTTGCATTTCGTTCACCGGACCAAAAAATCACTGCCGGTGAATTTTCTGAATTGGTGGCCGCTGTGGTAGAGGATATTCGGTTGCGGGGTAATCAGCCGATCCTTTGTGGGGGTGCCGGTCTTTATTACCGGGCAATTGCCAAAGGAATATTTTCTGCCAGCGACAGTGATCTTGAAATCCGTGCCCGGTTGGAAGAGGAATATGCTACTTCCGGACCGGATGCCTTAATGCGTCGATTGGAGCAATTAGATCCGATTTATGCCGCTCAGGTCCATCCCAATAATCGCAAGCGCCTGATCCGCGCACTGGAAATCTATGAAATAACCGGCCAGGCGCCGAGTGAACATTTTGATCAGCAGTCGGATAAAAAATATCCTTTTAATCTGTTTACCGTACTCTTGACTCGCACGATGGAGGATTTGGAGTGGCGTATACGGCAAAGAATCGCAGAAATGCTGTCTGACGGCTGGATCGCTGAAACGTCACGATTACTTAAATACCGGCGCGATGGATCATTCCATGCTATGGATTCAATCGGGTACCGGCAGATCATGGATTATCTGGATAAGAAAATCGATTACAGTGAAATGGTCGATTTGATAGTATTGAAAACGCGTCAGTATGCCAAACGGCAATTGACCTGGTTCCGTCAAGAGTCGATTGATTTGGAGTTGGATTTAAGTGGTGATTCAAATCTTACTGATTACACGGATAAAACGATTGCTGAGTTCATGAAATTGACGGTTCAATAAAAATATGAAACAGAAGAAATTAATCGCTGTTAGTGAATTTGTTCGCCGGCAGATTCGCGGTTCCGGTAAAACTTATGCCGTTGACTGGACCTTCTAAGAAATCGCGCGGCATGCCGAAGAACAATACGAGCATCGTAATTATCGTCCGGGCTACCGGGATGGAGTGCTTCTAATTGCAGTGGCTGATGAATATATCTATAAATTTAAATGCCCCTATGTCAAACTAAAGGAATCTACTGCATTATCGGCCAGTCTGGTTAGACGCCGGGCCAGTGAAGAGCCTTATATTCAGGTTCGGGCATTGGGTGGGACTCCTTTACCGGCCGGGAAAGTGGAGTTGGTCCTTTACCGCCATGATGTGCTGGCCGAAAATAATGAACAAACCAGCACAGCGGAATGGGAATTGATCAGTATTAATGCGTTGCCGGAAGGAGTGGACAAACTACCGCTGGGACCGGTTACGATGATGCGTAATCAATTAGAACTACACGGGGGAACGGCAGCCCATTATACATCGCAGGACTGGGCGGAGTCAGTGCGGTTTTGGCAACAGTATGCCGCACTGGAACCGAAAACAGAAACTGACAATACCTGAACTTAACCGAAACCGTCACCGACACTGTGAGTGTCGGTGACGGTTAGTTAAGCAAATCAAAGATACTTCCTTATTTCACTATAACGCAGTTTTTCATTAAGGTATTCCAATACAAACTCTTGATAATTATCAGAAGATTGATAAAAGTTTCTCAAAAAAGAAGATTCAAATAGTTTACCATTTTGCTTGCCAATAAACTCAAGGTAATTGGAATAGGGCCAGTTTTCTATATTTTGAACGATATTTGACTCAACCGGGTTTAAATGAATATATCGGCAGATATGCAGTAGGTAAGCATCTTTGTCAATGATTTTTGCCTGAGGATTACCTTCAAATAATTGACCAGTGCGCCGATACTTTTTATTAAACGCTTGGACGTAGGATTGGAAAGTGGATTTTAGAAATTGCGATATTTAAATATCACCTGATTGTATTAATCAGCCTTCGCGTACGACTACGGCGGACGAGAAGATCAGGTCAAATT
>JABMQW010000195.1 GCA_013203115.1 Fidelibacterota bacterium | reverse complement strand
GCATCCTTGCTTGACGTATGGATAGAGTAAATTACCCCAACAACCAAGGATGGTTGTTGTACATCTGAGTCCACCAGCAAAATCAGGCGTTTCTCCATCTTAGAATATCCGTAATTTCAAATAGTAATGGATAGCGCACTAAAACAGAAAACTACCAGCGTTCCGGCCAAACCGGGTGTCTACCTGTTTAAGAACAAACAGGACGAAATCATCTATATTGGTAAGGCCAAGAACCTGCGCAACCGGGTACGGTCTTATTTCCAGAGTGGCAAACACCAGACCGCCAAGACTGTTTCGATGGTCAAGCAGATCGCCGACCTGGAATGGCTGGTGGTCCGTAGCGAAGTGGAAGCCCTCCTGACCGAAGCCAATATGATCAAGGAGCACGACCCGCGCTATAATATCGATTTGAAAGATGATAAATCTTTTCCTTTTATCCGTATAACCAAGGAACCTTATCCGCAGGTGTTCTTAACGCGCAATATTGTGAAAGATGGTTCGCGTTATTATGGTCCCTACACCGATGTTAAGCTACTGAAAAGCACGCTCAAAGCAATGTATAAAGTGTTTCCTATCCGCAGTTGTACCAATTTCCTGGATGAATGGGTAATCGCCAGCGGTAAAGTGACCCTCTGCTTAGATTACCACGTCAAGAAATGCGAGGGTCCCTGCGCCGGAAAGGTTAACCGACGTGATTACCGGGCCATGGTGGGGCGGATCATCCGTTTCCTCCAGGGCGATACCCGTCAGACCGAGGAATACATTCGTGCCCGGATGGAACAGGCTTCCCGGGAACGGCGCTACGAAGATGCGGCCCAGTTCCGGGATCAACTGGCGGCCATCAAAAGTTTCCGCACCCGCCAGCGCAAGGTCGCTGCCGATTTTCAGGATCGGGATGTATTCGCCCTGGCTCGTCAGGATAATCTTGGACTGGCAACAGTTATTCGTATTCGCCAGGGACGTATTTTTACCCGAGAAAAATTCCGTTTGCATAACATTGATGCTGACGATGGTAAGATCTTAAAGCATGTGCTCACCAGTTTCTACTTAGATGGTGATTTTATTCCCGGCGAGATATTAGTTCCTGATTTACCAGCAGATGAAAAGAACCTTTTAACCTGGCTACGCGAAAAGCGCGGTGGCACTGTAAATCTGCATGTGCCACAGCGCGGTGAAAAAGCCAAACTGCTGCAAATGGCCACCCGCAATGCCCGGCTGCTGCTGGGGGAGTGGGTTCTGGAACGTATGAAACGCCAGGAACTGGTTCCCACATCGGTGACTCAGCTTCAGGAAGACCTGCAGTTGAAAGCACCACCCAGAAGGATTGAAGCTTTTGATATTTCCCATCTCGGAGGCACCAATACAGTTGCTTCGCTGGTTTGTTTTTTAGATGGCAAACCCCGCAAGTCCGAATATCGGAAATTCAAGATCAAGTCTGTGGTGGGGATCGATGATTTTGCCGCCATGCGTGAGGTCGTGATTCGGCGATACAAACGCCAGAAAAAAGAGCAGCAACCACTGCCGGATTTGATTCTTATCGACGGGGGAAAAGGGCAATTGGGAATGGCTGTTTCAGCATTACGCGAACTGGGACTGGAATATTTGGTGGTGATCGGCCTGGCCAAAAAACTGGAAGAAGTTTTTATGCCCGGAATGTCCGATGCTCAATCGATCCCCAAAACATCGCTAGGATTATTTCTATTGCGGCGTATTCGCGACGAAGCACATCGTTTTGCAATAACATTTCAGCGCCAAAAACGCGTAAAATCCGCCACTGAGTCAATCTTTGAAGCAATTCCCGGAATCGGTCACAAGCGGTTAAAAGCCTTATTTGCGACCTATCCGGACGTCCAGGCAGTCGCGGCGGAGGATTCGGCAGCCTTGACGTTACGCACCGGATTCAGCGAGGCGCTGGCGGAAAAAGTGATCGCCGTCGCAAAAAATTTCTTAAAAAAGAAGTCTGCTGGAATTAAAACTGATAAGTCATAAATTACTGGCTAGTATCCCACATATCGTTATCATAGACAGGATAGAATTAATGAAAAAGTATTTATTATTGGCGCTACTGTTATTCACTTTTGGTTTATTGGCTGAAGATTACTATCCCGGCCGTGTCTTGGTTAAGCTGGAACCCGGCGTCAGCCGCCGGGAATTTTCCTCCATCCTGGATGGACAGAAATATGAAATGGAGAAAGTACTCGTCCGCCGGCTGAATATTGTCAGCGTTAGAATAATCGATTCCCGGATATCAGCGGCAGGTGCGTTGACGGATTTACGTGCCAATCCCTGGGTTGAGAAGGCTCAACTGGATCATAAGCTCACTCAACGTCAAACAATTCCTAACGACCCGAATTTTTCCAGTCTGTGGAATATGCATAATACCGGTCAATCTGGTGGTACTGTTGATGCCGATATTGATGCCCCGGAAGCCTGGGACTTAACTACCGGTGGTGTAACTCCTTTAGGGGATACTATTGTCGTCGCTGTGATCGATGGCGGTTGTGACATCAATCATATCGACCTGGTGGATAACCTCTGGACCAATCGCTATGAAATACCGTATAATTCTGTCGACGATGATAGTAATGGTTATGTTGATGATATTCATGGTTGGGATGCATACAATTCCGATGGATCGATTCCATCTCATTCTCATGGTACTCATGTTTGCGGTATTGTCGGTGCCCGGGGGAATAATAATATCCATGTTACAGGGGTAAATTGGAACGTCAAGCTCATGCCGATCGCTGGTTCCACAAGTCTGACATCGATTGCTCTGGAAGCTTACGG
>JABMQW010000194.1 GCA_013203115.1 Fidelibacterota bacterium | reverse complement strand
TGTTTTTTTAACTATCAATAATTTAACTTACTTAGGAGGTACTTTTATACGGCAATGTCGGAATTAAGGTCAAGTAGTACAGAGACTTCTTCAATAGTCTGATTTATATTTAATGGTTTGAGATTCAGATGCTGTTGACGACTGTAGGCCAACATCTGTTTTACCAAAACAGCGGCCTTCTGACTTCTATCGAGGATAATGTTAGCATAGCGACGGCCAGGATGATCTTCAGCTAATTGCAATTGCAGCAGATCCACTGCACCGAAGATACTACCCAGGATATTATTAAAGTCATGGGCTACACCACCGGTCAACATTGTAATCGCCTCCATCTTCTGGGATTGGCGTAGGTGATTTTCCATTTGTTTTTGCTCAGTAATATCACTGATCATTCCAAGGATTACCTGCTTTCCGTTAAATGTAATCACCCTGGTGTTAAGCGCTACTGTAATACGAGAACCATCTTTATGGTTTAATAAAAACTCATCCGGACCGGTTGTGCTACCCTTCTTATTCGAAGCAAGTAGCTTAAGTGCTTTATATTTCCATTTTGGATCAATTATATTTAAATCGAATATATTAGTGCCAACAAACTCTTGCTGTTTATAACCTATAATTTCTTTTGTCTTTTTATTTGCGTAATTAATCGTTCCCTCAAAATCGCTATAATAAATGCCAATTGGGGCATACTCTACAAATTTTTCAAACATTAGTTCGGCCTCCTTGCGTTTGAGAGCATTGGCAATAATCTCTCCTACGATCCGGAGTAATATAATAATTTCATTTGGCCAAAGTCTTTCCTTCCTGACAGAATCGAAACCAAGATAGCCCATAAGATTATTTTTATATACAATAGGAACTACGATAGTCGATTGAATATTAAGTGCTTCCAGGACTTCTTTTTCCCTTTGAGCAGATGCTGGCAAATCGGACACTCTCGGAATATGGATATCTTCAAAATTATTCAGTTTCTGCATCCACCATTAGAACTGAGTAATCGGCAGTTTTGTCCTATGGTCAATTTGTGATTCAATTCCTGGAGCACACCATTCATGAGTGTTATTAATCGTTGCTTTTTTCACATTGATTAGAAATACATGACAACGATCAACTTCAGCTAATTCACCCACCTCTTTTAAAGCCCGAGTTATTCCCTGATCAATTTCTTCGGACGCTAGATTAATAAATTTGGTAGAAATAGATGTAACCAATCGATTGAATTCAATACGATACCTGGTTGCCTCCTCTAACTGTTGTTTCTCAGCTATTTCCAGCTTAATAACATCGATAATTTTTTGAACTCCGAAAAAGGCTCTCTCAACATTACAATTTCCACAGTTAGAGCTTATTAATCATTCTACTATACGACACAGTTAAAAAATTGCGCGGAAAGCCACTCTTTTGGGTATACCTACCGGAAGTACTTCCTTATTTTATAAACACCATTTTCTTCGTTTGTACAAAATTCCCCACCTTAATCCGATAAAAGTAAATCCCGGCACTAACCGGTTGACCCAGATCGTTAGTGGCAGCCCAGATTACTGATTTGTAACCAGCAGCCTGGGTTTCTGATACCAGCGTTGTTACTTCTCTGCCAAGTAGGTCGAATATGGTTATTTGGACGTCTGATCTATTTGGTAGATCGTACTGGATTGTGGTTGTTGGATTGAAGGGATTAGGGTAGTTGCTAAATAGTAACAAAGTAGTCGGTACATCAACAGTTTTATCTGAGTAAATCCGGACATTACTAACTGTAACACAAACTTCATCAGAAGGAAGTGATTCCGTGCCCGGAGGGAACAATTGTGTTTCTGAATTAACTGGATAAAAACGAGTTACCTGATAGCAATTTTCACCAGATACAGGTAATGTATCGATAAATCTATAGCGAGTATCAATATTAAGTATATCACCGTTACCCGGTTGATAGATATGCTCGCTTTCAAATGGTCGGGGATATTCAAACCGTATTATCCAAGATGGACCTATACTATCTGTCGTTGAAGTGTCATCCAGAAGAATAATCAGATCGGTCTCGACAGAGTCGCCATCCAGTAATCCATTTCCTCCATATGGCGAAAAATCACCAAAGGCGTAAGGATTTTCCTCCCAATCAATATTATCATCCCCAGTATCTTGAGTTTTCTTCTTTACCAGGAAATTTGTTGGGACACTTGGATATTCTCTCGTCCAGAATCCATAGCTTTGTTCGAAATAATTGGATTGTCCGCATCCGGCATCAATAATCTCAATCCTATATTGCGCAGCGATCCGTTCACCTATGGTTGTATATGCTTTGTACTGTGAAAGAGCGAAATTCCAAAGACTGTCCCTGCTCCAAAATCCAGACACTGGTTGTATTCCTTCCTGCCAATCATAGTACTCATTATTGCGATATATGTTATAATGATAATAGGGTAGATTTAATGTTCCCTCACCAAAATATTCAGCATCCCATAGTAGCAATACAACCAAATCATGTAATTCTACATTTAAGTTAAATGGTATGGGTACCAACGAATCGCCCTGTAACTGTTCTGGTATGATATTGATTGTCAGTTGGGCATTCTCGAACCCCGTTTCCGGTTCGTTAATACTGGCAGAAATAATTGCTACACTGTCCGAAGGTATGTCGTTAATTGTGAACTCAGCCACAGCCTGACCAGCCGAATCTGATAATAAAATATCATCTATCAATCCTGCAGAAGTGACCACATTTATCGGAATTCCTTCTATACCATTGCCAAAGTAATTTTTAATATCGAAATGGATTTGAGCGGAAGTATTAGTACCAGAATAAACATAATCCGGGTGTCCTGTTATATTAAATCTACAAAGTTGAGGAGGATTTGGCTGAAATCCATAATTATAAAACAATCGCACTAAATTAGCTTTTTGATACATTTCAACGGTATCAACGCTTAAAATCGTCGCACAGATAAATTCCTTTTCTTCCCCGGGCGCTAAAGAAAAATACCCGGATGAAATTAATAAATCATAATCTCCCGGCGGTTGTCCGCCCGGTGGTGCTACCCAATAATCTCCCGGTGTCATATAAAAATACCATAGATTTAAATCCTGTCCTGTAGGAACAGATCCTGCTGGACTGTAAGCAATAGAGGTTATCCCATTATCATCCGGTGTACGTAATACCAACAGCGCCGGGATACCAACCGGATCGGAACCATAATTCATACCACCGATGCCATCGGCATCCGATGACCAAACAATTTGTTCATCCAAATTATATGCTATAATATCATCACCTGCATCACCATCACCGCCAACCAGATCTGCTAGCCAAAGTGTGACAGCATTAGTCGATAAATATTCTGTTCCATCATTGATAATTGTATAAATGTGAAAAATAACATCTTCTAATCCAGCCAGATCCCAGGCTATCGTCCTGCTATCTACGATGATTCCGGCCCCTCTTCTGGTTGTATCGGTTAAATCCGGGTAGTAGGTGCGGTTCAATAGGAAATTGTTATCATCCGACATTCGATAATAAATCTCCTCTCCTTCGATAAAGAAGTTTTTCCCGAAATAACTATTCCAGGAATTACACCAACCGGGATCTCCAGAATCTTCAAATTTATTATTCCAACAATCCGGCCAGGTTGTATAATCGTTATTGATTGCAATTAAGTCCGAATTATCATTAAGATATTGGGGAATCGGTTCAAACATCATGGAATTGCCATTGTTATCAGTACGCCCCAACGGTACCGTTACTAAAGGCATTGTATCTCCCTCGGCTGTTACTACTTCCGAACCGACTAATAATCCGGTTAAAGCAATATAATACTGACCGGAATTGATTGGCCATTCATAAGGTATTTGGTCAGGAACAGCGCCAGTTCGACCTGTTAGCCCAAAATTAAAGATCGAAGTACGGATGTTATTAGCTTGGATATTGGTTTGTCTCCGTGCTTCAGGATCACCTCGTTCCCCACTCGGAAGGTGTTGCGATAGTAAAACACTCCAGCAAATTGTCATTAACAGAATATTTTTCATACTATTTACACCTCTAATTATTAATGATTATTTCAAAAATATCATCTTTCGGTAATCACTAAAACTTTCAGATTGAATTTGAAACAGATAGATACCACTGCTGACCCGGTGTCCACGATCATCGCGGGCATTCCAGTTCAGAGTATGATAACCGGCATTATGAATACAATTGATTAGCTTCCGAACCATTCGTCCCCTCAGATCAACAATCGCTATATGTACCATCTGTTGATTTGGCAGGTAATATTTAATTGTGGTCACGGAATTGAATGGATTCGGATAATTCTGCTCAAGTAGACAGCTAATTGGCCCGTTATTACTTACACTCCCAATCGTCGTATTAAGTGAATAAGTCGTCAAAGACGATTGAGACAGGATTACAATCTGATCATCCATTATCGGAATCCAGTTTAAATTACTTGATACTCCTTGCTCAGGATACTGACTCATAACTGCTTTATGGTGCACAACAACATCTTCAAATGGCGCCGGTAAAGTATCACTACCGGTTGTGTAATACAAATTATGTGCATTCCCGTGTAGAAATAAATTAGTTCCATCGGATAAGATAAAAGTTCTTTGTCCGGAATTTGACCAGACCTGGTCTAAAACCTGTAGGGCTGTTTCCAGTCCTGATAGCATATCCCAACCGGTTTCTTCAATATTTTTCAGTAGCCAGAAAAAGAATAACTCTGAATCTATCACGTATTCCCATCCCGAATCTGTCCAGTCACCATGACCATAAGTTGCTGGTGGATGAAGGTTTATCCAGGTTGAATCGGCACCATTATTGGTGAGCAGATCCATCAGGGTTGACTTTGGCAGGGTCCCATTATGGGCAAAGGAAAAAGTTCGATCGTTCATATCCAGGATAAAAGGGTGCGGATCAGGAATACCAGTAGCCCCGGAAGTGGCAATCCGCAGATGCCCAATAGCAATATAGGCACCACTCTCCGAAGACATTATTGCTGCAACAGTGCTATCAAATACTGAACCACTTTCAGTTGTGGAATTGGCAGAGCGAACTACATTCTCGGCAGAATTGATAACGGTACTATCGTAAAATAATAAAGACCAACCATCAGGATAATTATTCCCCTGGTTTTTAAAGGTAGTGAATACCTCCAATATTAAATTATCGGAATCGGGCTGGCCACAGTAAAGTAACGAATTCTCGTTTGCTATCACGGCCATCATATTACAGGCCGGAGCCAGTTGAATTAATCCAATGATCAATAACGCGTTGGCAAGTTTTCGGCTCGAATAAGCTGTGTTTAACAATTCCATTTCCTTAGTGTAAAAATAACATTTTCCGAATATCCGTAGATGCTCCGGCTGCAACCCGGTACAGATAGATCCCGGTGCTCACAAGCTGGCCGGAACTGTTGCGTCCATCCCACTGCACTGATTTGTATCCGGCATCCTGATAATTATCAGCCAGAATAATTACCTGGCGACCCGTAATATCATAGACGATCAGGCTCACAGCACTGCCTTCAGGAATATTATATTTAATTGTCGTAACAGGATTGAAGGGATTGGGGTAATTCTGTAATAGAGCAAACTCCTCAGGAATGGGTGGAATTGACTCAGTTTGTGTGGCTATAGTAATAAATAATTCATCAATTTTAGCTCCGGTGGCAAATTCAGGAACAATATCGAATAGGGATAGAGCGGTAACGGCCAGATCGGGAATTCGATGGTATTGTGTTGCCATAAAATCACGGCGAATATCCGGTCCACAGGCCAGAAACATAATGTGCCGGCAACCGTCACATCCATCCCCATGTCCCTGAAAACCACCATGTTGATCGTCATGACGACCATGGTCGTTAGTCACAAACATGGTGGTATTATTGGCATAAATCGAATCACTTTGAATAGTATCCCAGATTATGCCCACAATACTATCGGCTTTCTGGATCGCCTCGGTATATTCCTGCCAATTGCCGGAATGTCCGCCGTGGTCAACATCTGCCAGATACACCCATAGGAGTTGTGGATGATGATTATTCAGCACCGCTAAAGTTTGATCGAGTACATCATCATCCGTGCTGCCCTGACTGATAAATGTGGGCCAGTATTGGGGACCATAATCGGCCTGGAAACTTGGCAGCCATAATGAACTGACATATTTAAGAACGTAGTACGCTTGCTCCGCTGGTGCTGAAGTCTGTTTTCTGAAATATTCAAAAATGGTTGGCTTCACTGCATAATTAGTAGCGGAGCCATTATACACCGTATCACGAACAGGTGTCCAGGTTCCGCACCACAAAGCGGGAATTGCCCGGGAAGTATAAGTAAGCGAATCGTTATAGAAATGATCGAGATAGCTACCTTCCTGCGCAAGCTGGTTCATTCGTGGTATGTAAGTCCGATTGACATCGCCGAAAGTTTCGCTATACCTGGCACCGTCAATAATTATAATAACAACATTATTGCTCCAAACCAGAGTTGGTATCAGAAATGCCAATAAAACGAACTTTTTAGCGACTGGGGTCAGAAAACTCCTCCGGCCAAAAGCAGCCTGGAATAATTGGCTGAAAATATCAATCAGTGACATTATTTTCTCTTTCCACACGATTGTTATAATGTAAGTCCATACCTGACAAATACACAATGTTAAAAATATCATGATAGTGGTGTCGGATATGATTCTGGGCAATCGATAAGCCACAGATTATTCGGCTAATAGTCAGATTAATAAGTATATTCTCACCTTGAATTGATATTACCCCGATTAATAACTCCAGGAGATGATTGATGAGCAGGAATCTAAATATTATCATTTTGGCCTGTATAATAATTATTACGGGTTGCATCCAACGCATTAATGATGAAAAAGCGACCGCTATTACCACGACGGCAATCACCAAAGCTGAAATTTTAATTGGTCTGCAGTTTAATGATACCAAACGAGACTCAATGCAAGAGGGTTTGGAGCATAATCTGAATGCCTATGAAAATATTCGTGCATTAAATCTGTCAAATTCTGTTGCACCCGCTTTACAATTTAACCCGCTCCCTATCGGTTTCAGTCCAGTAGTCTCAGCTTCAAAACCAGTTACCTTGAACAGGCTTCAAGTAGAAGTACCGGGCAGGTTTGAAGATTTGGCGTTTTATTCTGTCAGAGAATTAGCGGAACTTATTCGTACTCGAAAAATCACTTCCACAGAATTGACCCAGATGTATTTGGAGCGGTTGAAAAAATTCGGACCACAATTAGAATGCGTTGTAACCCTGACTGAAGAATTGGCCCTTGATCAAGCAAGAAAAATGGACATCGAAATTGCAACCGGTCATTACCGTGGACCATTACACGGCATACCATATGGTGCCAAGGATCTGCTCGCAGTTGATGGTTATCCCACCACCTGGGGAGCCGAGCCTTACCGGGAACAAATCTTTGATCAAGATGCGACTGTTATTAAAAAACTGGACGATGCCGGCGCCGTTCTGATCGCTAAACTGACACTTGGCGCTCTAGCCTGGGGCGATGTCTGGTTTGGCGGGAAAACCCGCAACCCCTGGAATTTAGAACAAGGCTCCAGCGGCTCATCAGCCGGACCGGCAGCAGCTACCGCTGCAGGACTGGTTGCTTTTTCAATTGGATCCGAAACCTGGGGCTCAATTGTTTCACCATCAACCCGCTGCGGGGTGACCGGTTTGCGCCCGACTTATGGGCGCGTCAGCCGGACCGGAGCAATGGCGCTTAGCTGGTCGATGGATAAACTGGGACCCATTTGTCGTAATACTACCGATTGCGCACTGGTTTTTGAAGCCCTTTATGGACCTGATGGGATTGATCAGACAATCATCGATTTACCATTCACCTATAATCCGGATATTGATATATCAAAACTCAGGATTGGGTATTTAGCCCAGGATTTTAATGAAGATTATTCTACTCGGGGAAATGATCAAAATACCTTGCAGCGGTTGCGCGATCTGGGGGCTGAATTGATCCCAATTACCCTGCCTGACTACCCGATAGAAGAATTAGCCATTATTCTCAGTGCCGAAGCTGCAGCCGCCTTTGATGAACTCACCCGGTCCGGCCAGGATGATCAACTGGTGCGGCAGATTAAAAATGCCTGGCCCAACGAATTTCGTGTTTCCAGATTTATTCCGGCGGTTGAGTACATTCAAGCTAATCGCGTGCGGCGTATTTTAATCCAGGAAATGGAAAGTTTGATGAAAACAGTGGATGTCTATGTCGCCCCTTCCCTGGTCGGGGATAATCTATTGTTGACTAATTTGACCGGCCATCCTTGCGTAGTTGTTCCCAACGGATTTACGGATGAAGGTTCACCGACCAGTATCAGTTTTATCGGCCGTTTGTTTGATGAAAATCTGATCCTGGCTATGGCCAATAAATATCAGTCTGCCACCGACTGGCATTTAAGACATCCACCTCAGTTCAAATAGATACTTTGCTATATTTTGGATTTTTTGACAGGAACAGTTAATTTTTCATTAAACTAATAAATCAATTTCGAGGCATCGGTTTGAATTCAATCTTATTAGCAATTATCGTATTCGCAGGTTATTATCTCGCTTACCATACCTATGGGAAATTTCTATCCCGAAAGATATTCAAAATTGATCCCACACGGCTATGCCCCAGCGTTGAGTTTCAAGATGACACTGATTTTGTTCCGACCAATAAACATGTGTTATTCGGTCATCATTTTACTTCTATTGCCGGATTGGGTCCGATCGTCGGTCCGGCAATCGCCATAATCTGGGGCTGGGTACCAGCGATCCTCTGGGTCTTTCTGGGGTCAATTTTCATGGGCGCCGTGCACGATTTCGGTTCAATGGTTATATCCCTGAGAAATCAGGGGCGCTCGATCGGTGATATTGCTGCGGAAGTAATCAGTCCGCGCGTAAGGAATCTATTCCTGATAATTATTTTCTTTGAATTATGGATCGTCATCGCTGTATTTGCATTGATTATCGCTCTTCTGTTCGAAATGTATCCCCAGGCGGTTATCCCGGTCTGGTTCGAAATACCAATTGCTATTTTTCTGGGGCATATGGTTTACAACAAAGGCCAAAGTCATGTCAAGTGGGGAATAATTGCCGTAATTCTAATGTATTTAGCAGTTATTGTCGGATCTTTATTCCCGATCACTTTACCATCAATACTGGGACTGAACCCGCTTATGCTCTGGATAATATTGCTATTGGCGTATGCTTATATTGCTTCGACCCTGCCGGTCCAGATTCTATTGCAACCTCGGGATTACATTAATTCGCATCAATTGCTGATCGCAATGGCATTAATGATTTTGGGAGTGATCGTAGCCCACCCTGTGATCGTTGCTCCGGCATTCAATTATTTACCGACCGGTGCGCCGCCCCTGCTGCCTTTCCTTTTTGTAGTCATTGCCTGTGGCGCCATTTCCGGTTTTCATAGTCTGGTTAGTTCGGGGACTTCATCAAAACAGTGCCGGACGGAAAAAGATGCCAGATTCATCGGCTATGGCGGAATGTTGATGGAAGGCAGTCTTTCGACACTGGTAATTATTGCGGTTGGGGCCGGGTTAGGTCTCGGGTTACTCACTGAGGATGGAAATCTGCTCACCGGTACCGCCGCTTTCAGTAATCATTATGCCAGTTGGGCGGCGGCCAGCGGTTTGACAGCCAAACTGCAGGCTTTTGTCATCGGGTCGGCCAATATAATCAAGGTCCTGGGAATTCCTGAATCTATCACAATCGCTATCATGGGCGTTTTCATCGTTTCCTTTGCGGCCACAACGATGGATTCGGCAACCCGGATTCAGCGTTATGTCGTAACTGAACTATCGAGAGCCTATAATTTCAAACACCTCCGCGGCAAGCATCCTGCCACTGCAATTGCAATTATCAGTGCATTTTTCCTAGCTTTTTATAATGGCAGCGGCAAAGGCGCACTAACCATCTGGCCGTTATTTGGTACAGTCAATCAATTGCTGGCTGGCCTGGCTTTGCTGGTGATAACGATTTATCTGGCTAAAAAGGGAATCCGAATCTGGTACTCCGCCCTACCGATGATTTTCATTTTAATCATGACTGGCTGGGCTATGCTGGTAAACCTGCAGACCTATCTAGAAACATCGAACTTGCTGCTATTCGGAATCGGTCTTCTCCTGCTGCTGTTGGAAGTGTGGATGATTGTTGAAACGGTTCTGATGCTGAGAAAGCGAAACCAGGTACTATAATTCACCCAAGACTAACGCCAGGATTTTTCATTGCCGCCAATTCCAATTCCGAAATAGGGATAGAATTTTCTATCAAGCTCATTAGCCACTAGAGCCAGTTCAGGAAAAATATATCCTATTGCGTCCTGGTCCTTGAATGTACGTTTAAATCCGATTGACAGACCCCAACTATCATATTCAAATGTATCTTTGAAAACTGTGTTATCCAGCCATTTGAAATTGGCCTTATATATCTCCCGACCAAAAATGGGACTGGCAGAAACAGTCCATTTAGTATTTATCCGGTAACTGACCGGGATCATTAGCTGGGCTTTAAAGAATAAAATATCCTCAGTGCGAAAATCTTTATTTTCTTCTTCCTTCTCCTCAAAAGTACCGCCAAAAATGAATGTCGGTAGAAAAGCTAAGCCCAGCCGGTGTGTTTGATCAAAAAGACAAATTTTCCCGAATAATTTTGCGTGAAGATGTTGCGTATCAAGACCTACTCCTACCCCGACATCAAGGTGTTCAGCGAAGCCAATTTGTCCATCAATGCTGAACAGTGGTGTCAACGCATACTGGTCTTTAAATTCCAATTTCTCATCACCTGTGCTACCAACTACTTTATCAAATTCACGGGTTGCTCCCATGGTCAGACCGACGGTCATATTTTCATTATCCTCACCAAGCGGTTTTCCATCCTGGAAGGCGGTATAGCGACTTGTAGCACAGCCAGTGAATATGAAAATCAGTGGTAAAATACTGGCAAATAATATCTTTTCCCCTGTGGCCATATCATCCGGATGTGTCATATCATTCGACCTCAAAGCTCAATATTAATCCAATTCATAATTCTGGTCAATAAAGATGGAAAAGGCGTCGCGTTGCATTGTGACATGGATCGGAGTACTACCTAGTATTTCACCATCGATATTAAGGGCGTCATGCTCATCGGGAATGATCGAAAAATCGGTCACTTGGCGGTAATCCAGTAAATCGGAATAAATGTGATCACCGTTAAAAATCTTTGGAAACAGGTTCAGCAAATTCTTCCGGGTAGTATCGCGAACGACTGAGAGGTCGATAAGACCATCGTTTAATTTAGCCTTGGGTCCCATCATCATTCCTTTACCGGCGAATTTCGTAATACTGCCTAAAATAAAAATGAAATCCTGGTCGAATTCTTCCCCTTCGACAATCAGCTTGACGTGGCGCTTGCGAGCTTTCATAATCTCCATTACAGCCGCGTAGGTGTAACGGGTTTCCCCCATCCAACGCACGTTTTCCGCCCGGACATTGAGATCGGTCACTAACCCCCAGCCAATAATATTAAAGGCATAGACAACCTTATGATCCATTTGTACCTTAGCTGCATCTATTTTGCGAGTATGTCCCTGCACAATAATTTTTGCTGCTTCAACCGGGTCTAGACAATCCAGATCATGCATGAGTGAATTTCCGGTACCACCTGGTATCAGACCAAGCGGGATCATCTTTCCATCAGCTCTGGCCATTAATCCGTTTAAGACCTCATGCATGGTTCCATCACCACCTATTGCACAGATACCCTCATAGGGCTCTAAATCGATCGAACGGGCAATATCCCTGGCATGACCTGCATAGCGGGTTTCAATAACATCAAGTTCATAACCGCCAGCCTCAAGGATTGGTTTTACCCTATGAAATATATCTAACCCGCTTTTTAATCCCCCCATGGGATTTACAATCAAAGCCATTGTGCGTACGGCCATAAACTACTCCTTTCCGCTATATTTCGATAATCTAAGTGAGTTATCAATATCAGTGAGACTAAATAATCGAAAAATTAATAAAACAATATCAATTATCAATGACTTAGATTCCTGTATATCTTAAATAGGATGATGTTGGATTGAGAATCCGCGACACCCTTAAACCCATTCAGAAGATCAGTATACGCAACTTCAGCAATATGTTAAGTTACAGCTGCGCTTAAAAACCCGTATCCTATTGGTTTCCGGAATCCTACTTCAACAGCACCATTTTACGAGTTTGTGTAGAATTCCCGGCCCCGATTGCATCGGGATCGTGGACCCTGATCTGGCAGAAATAGACACCTGCACCGACAGGTTGCCTATGATCATTGGTTACATCCCAAATTATTGATTTGTGTCCAGCATCCTGTGTTTCTGTTACTAAGGTGGTCACTTTTCTACCGAGCAGCTCAATACCACGTTCCACCGATTATTCCTACCACTGAATTCCGGAAACATTACATCAACTCTTACTAGTCGATTTAAACTTCCATTTCTTGCCAGGTTTTGGCTGCTATTTTCGAATCCTGTTCGATCATCGTAATACAGCCCGGAACCGGGCAGACCAACTGACACAGGTTACAGCCAATGCATTCATCTTCATCGACAAACGGGACGTGATCAGGAATACCCCCATTAGCTTTATGGAGTACCGGCGGTTGTATTTCGGTCCGGGGATAGATTCCATGATCCGATTCACCATGATAGGCCGAGCAATGACTTTGCCGGGTATGAATACATTGGTGGGCACCATCCAAACAGGCAATATAACACAGCTGGCAGCCAATACATTTTTCTTCATCAATATTGGCAGTAATCCGGTAGTTTAAATCCAGATTGCCCCATTCGGTGAAATTAGGAACTGCCTTGCCAATCAAGTTAGAAACTGATGCCATGTTCATGTCGTCGAGGTAATTGGAAAGTCCGTCAATCATATCTTCAACGATTCGATACCCGTAATGCATCACCGCCGTGCAGACTTGCACGGATGTTGCTCCCAGGGCGATAAATTCCGCAGCATCCCGCCAGTTACCGATGCCTCCAATCCCAGAAAGTGGTATTTGAATCCGCGGATCCCGTGCCAGTGCAGCCACCATATGCAAGGCAATGGGCTTTACGGCCGGTCCGCAATAACCGCCATTGGTACCTTTATCCCTGACTGACGGCAGGGGAACCATCGTCTCCAGATTAACACCAATGATTGATTTAATCGTATTGATCAGCGATAGACCATGGGCGCCACCCTTAGCGGCGGCTATTCCCGGATCAAGGATATCAGTAATATTGGGCGTCAGTTTGATTAAAACGGGAGTGTTGGCATAGTCCACCGCCCAGGCTGTGATTTCTTCCAGAATAGCCGGCTCCTGCCCTACCGAGCTACCCATGCCCCGTTCACACATGCCGTGGGGACAACCAAAATTCAATTCCAGTCCATCGGCGCCGGCATCTTCAGCCCGCCGGATAATTTCCCGCCATTCGGCTTTGGATTCTACCATCAGGGAAACAACCACGGCCTGTTCCTGGTAGCGTTTTTTTACTGCATATATTTCCTTGAAATTGGTATCCAGTGGCCGGTCCGTGATCAGTTCGATATTATTCAATCCGGACATGCGGTTGCCTTTGTGATCGACGGCTCCTAACCGGGAAGATACATTGACAATCGGCTTACCCAGGGTTTTCCAGACTGCTCCACCCCAGCCAGCGTCAAAGGCCCGCATAACCTGCTCACCACAATTGGCCGGTGGCCCGGAAGCCAGCCAGAATGGATTGGGACTTTTAATACCACACATATTAATCGCTAGATTAGCCATGATTCCTCCTTACCTGCTGTGCCTCCCCAATTCCCCACTCTCGCAGCATTGACCAGGCCGCATCGCGGCCATCGGCTACTGCATTAACCACTTCTTTACCACCGTTGATACAATCACCACCAGCATAGATTTTGGCGACCGAAGTCTTCATCGTGTCAGGATCAACAACGACACAGCCCTTTTCATCGATTTCCAAACCGGGTGACAGTTGTCCGGCATCCCGTTCATTGCCAATTGCCAGCACAATCCAGTCGCTTTCGAATTGCTGTGGCTCACCAGTGAGTTTGTGTTTGGTGCATAAAACCAGACGATCGTTGGCGATTATCTCAACCGGTACGGCCCGCTCAAACATTCGTACACCTTCCTGGCGGGCGGCAGCTAATTCGTGACGATAACCGGGCATTTCGGAAATAGTCCGTCGATAAACGATATTGACTTCCGGGACGCCCAGCAGGGCCAGTTCCCGGGCAATGTCAATGGCGGAATTTCCACCCCCGACTACGTTAACAGATTCCAAATTCGCCGGTAATTTGAAAGCCCGGTCATTTTTTATCTTTTTGATTAATTCTGTAGCACCCCAAACACCGGCAGCATCTTCACCGGGAATTCCGGGTAGTTTGTCGCGGCCTAACCCAGCCCCCAGGAAAACAGCATCGAAATTCTCCAACAGGTGGTCAATGGAAATATCGCGACCGACCTCCAATCCAGTCTGAATTTCAAAGCCAAATTGTTTAAGCCATTCGATTTCCTCCAGGGCGGCGTCCGTAAATAGCTTATAGGGAGCAATCCCAGTCACGTTCAGTCCGCCGGGCAGATCGTCTTTTTCATAAATGATTGACTTAACTCCCGCCAGGGTTAGATGACCAGCACAGGCCAGGGATGCCGGACCGGCTCCGATTAAGGCTACTTTCCGATCCGTCTGATTTTGTGGCGAAAAAAGAGTACTTTTTTTGTCCTGTTCCCATAGCAATCCTTTTTCTGTAGCAAAGCGCTGCAGCCGACCGATATTGATGGGCGGAACATTATCTTTATTATACACACAGGCCCCGGCGCATAATTCTTCTACCGGGCAGACCTGGGCGGTTGAAACACCGAGCAGATTCACTTCAAAAATGGTTTTTGCCGCCCCACGAATATTTCCGGAAGCTATTTTTCGAATGAATCCGGGAATGTCGATGCCTGCCGGACAGGCAGTCGTACAGGGTGCGTCATAACAATATATACAGCGATTGGCTTCAATCCTGGCTTCCGATTCAGTATAAAGCGGTTTGGCTTCACTGAAATTTTTCTCTAAGCGGTTATCAGGTAGATTTGTTACACGTTCCATAGGCATCCCTACTTAATATAAAATTTGTTCCTCGGCATACCTCTCCTTTTATCCAAATTATTGAAAAGAAGAGTCTATGACAATCTCGAAAGAAATCTTGAAGCTGTCATTCTGATCCCGATTTATCGGGAGAAGAATCTCAATTGTTGTTTCTATGTAAATCATGGGATTGTGGAATATACAGATGTCTGAGATTCCCCGATTTGCTATCGGGATTTTCAACTTCATTCGTACCTCATTCAGAATGACATGAATAGTGTTTTTAGCACTTTTTACGAAACCTTCATTTATGAGATTGGGATTAAAATCCGAAGTTCTTATTGGTTGCCGCGCACTTCACTTGCTTATGGCAGCCAGGGCATCATCCAGAAGCCGGATTGCTTCCTCAATCGCATTGGCAGTGACATTCATTGCCGGTGATATGCGGATAACATTCCCGTACAATCCCCCCCGGCCGATTAATAGACCGCGTTTTTTGGTTTCTTCCATCAATTTATCGGCAAACTCAGAATTGGGAGTTCGGTCCTGTTTGGTTTCATCAACGACCAGTTCCATGGCCTGCATCAGACCCATCCCCCGTACATCGCCGATTTCCCGGGGATATTTTTCCTGTAGCATTTTCAATCCCGAACGTAAAACCTTCCCTAACTGTTCGCAGTTTTCTGTGATATTATCTCGTTCAACAATCTCAATGACTTTGTCAGCGGCGGCACAGGACACCGGATTACCGCCAAACGTGGAAATACTATTTTTTTTCAGGGAATTGGCGATCTCATCCGTGGCTATTACAACGCCCAGCGGTAAACCGTTGGCGATACCTTTAGCCATGGTCATCATGTCCGGCTGGACACCAGAATGCTCGATCCCGAACATCCGCCCGGTGCGCCCAAATCCGGTCTGCACTTCATCGGAGATAAAGACGCCTCCGTAGCGGCACACAATTTCCGCCACGATCTTGAAATACTCCGACGGTGGTGTAATAAATCCACCCACTCCCAGGATGGGCTCCACCATCATTCCGGCGATGGAACCGGTGGTGGTCGTGGTTATCAATTCCTCCACATCTTCGGCACAGGCTAC
>JABMQW010000023.1 GCA_013203115.1 Fidelibacterota bacterium | reverse complement strand
CGGTCGGCAACCCGAATTACCGTGAGCATGAACATTTATTCGACCCACCATGGCTCCTCGAACGTACTCGACAGGTGCCGGATCACCAATTCCGGCGGCATGGTTATAGATCAGATATTTCTGAAAATCCTGGACCTGATCGTCATCTAAAACTACTTCTGAGAATTCGCCAATCCCGGTATTTACGCCATACATGATCTCACGAGCCCGGACTTTCTCTTCCAGCATCGCCCGGCAGATTTTGATTCTGTCTAACGCTGCAGGGGCCAGTTTTACTTGCTCGCCAAAACGCGCTACCCTTACTAATTGACCAACGGTTAAACTTGATCCATCCAATACAATCGCCATACCTGTCTCCTTTAATTGATCGGTATTTTCAATGTTTATTCGGTAGTAATCCCCACGGGTAAATCATCTTCTCAAGTGTGGATGAAGCACGGAATTTAGGACTCCAAAAAGGCCGTTCCAATAATTCCCGGAGGGATAATAATATTTCTTAATCATTGGCACGATTTGCTTCCTGGTCTGCGCAAGGATAAATTAATTCATGTTTAATTGGTTTAATGCATTGATGTTGAGCGAACAATTTAAAATTCCAGGTGAACGGAAGCGGACTTATTAAGCGTGAAAATTTAAAAACAACTGAAATATAAACGCAGGTATCCACGAAAAACTTCAAGAACATTAGAAATCCGATTTATGAAATATTGCAGGGTAATTAAAAAGTGCAGATACACAACCAAGTATGGGAGATATATTCACCTTTTTAGATCGTGATAATGTGTTTATATACTACATATACACAACTGTTGTAGGGCATTTAAGAAAAGACTATGAAAGAAGAAATTAATAAAATAAAAGAGTTGCTTGATAAGATTGAAAAAAGTCAAGATACTGAAATGGAAAAATCATTTAAACAATCATTTGAGCTTTTTGAATTACCCGAAATAGTATCTTCTATAATTGATTATTTGCAACCATTACTTTTACCATATGAATCAGCAATATATTGGTATTTATTCAGACATAGCATTATCAATAACGGAGACAATCATATTAGAGTAAGTAATCGTGGACTTGGAAAGCCAAGAACAGTTTTGACTTCTTCATCTGGACAATCAGAAGGACTTAGTTATGGAGCGGTTCAAAAGGCATTATCAGGTCTTGAAGAAAAAGGGGCAATTAGAAAAGTTGGTGATACAAATAGAGAAGGGACATTATTTCAGATATTTCTTCCAGATGAAATTGAGATTTGTCAACAACGAATGAAAGAAATTCAAGTTGAAGAATTACCAAAAATCGACCCGAAGAAAGAAGCGGACTATTATAACATTAAAGAAAATAGGTATAAGATTTTTGAAAGAGATGGGTACAAATGTCATTACTGTGATAAACAATTGACAAGATTTAGTGCTACTCTTGACCATATTCAACCAGTTAGCGAATGCGGTGATAATTCATTTGATAATTTAGTGACTTCTTGCTTGCATTGTAATTCAAAAAGGGGCGCAAAACCTGTAATGGAAGCAATAATTGATAATAAGAAAAGTGAATAAAAACGCCCTAAAACACGATATATATTCAAGAGCTGTTTCAGTAGTTTGCAAAACTTTTTTACCTTTAAAAACAAAATCAATAAATTGAAAATGAGGTGATAAAAATCCGCTCCAAAATATATACAAATCGTTATCTGTAACTTTGATGGTCTGTTTAAGAGAAACCCTATTTATTTGAAATGATGAATAAAGTCAGGAGGATACAATGACTGGTTTTCAGGATCGTATGCTGCGTGCAGCAAAGTTAGATGTTAATCTGTATGAAGAGGTTGAAGCCGACAGCGGGTCCATGCGCCAAGCTATGGGGGTGGTGGTTCTCTCCAGTATCGCCGCTGGAATAGGCAGCATTAACATAGGAGGACTAGGCGGGATTATGATGGGGACGATCGCCTCCCTTATCGGCTGGTATGTCTGGGCTTATCTAATTTACTATATTGGCACAAAATTCCTGCCAGAGCCACAGACCAGAGCAAATCCCGGTGAGTTGCTGCGCACTATTGGCTTTTCGAGCTCTCCCGGTTTGATTCGCGTATTAGGTATCATCCCCGGGTTGGGAGGGGTGGTTTTTCTAGTGGCGTCGGTTTGGATGCTGGTGGCAATGGTGATTGCGGTCAGACAAGCCCTCGATTATGAGAGCACATTACGAGCTGTAGGAGTTTGCGTGATCGGCTGGATTATTCAAGGGTTAATCCTGGTGTCATTGTTTTCCATTTTGGGTGGTGCTGCAAAACCAGTCTAATGCTTTTTCAGGCAGCCGTCAAAACATCAGGTAACACAGGCTAAAAGATTGACATCCAAATGCTATCGCACTTCTTTTAGGCTTGACCGTTAGTAGGCATTAAATAAAAGCAAGATTATGAAAAAATATTATTTCACACTATTCCTTTCCTTTTTAATCACAATTGCATATTCGCAAGAAGGTAAAAAGGATTACACTGAGGCTTTCAAACTTGTTGAAGTATGGCTAGAAGCTCAAAAGGACTTTGAGCAACTACCCGGTTTAACTGCAATTGCAATTGAGGATCAGGAAGTTCTTTGGTCAGGTGCTTTTGGCTTATCCAATGTTGAAAAGAATATCAAGGCAGAAACATCAACAATTTGTAGTATTTGCTCAATATCCAAGTTGTTTACTTCAGTTGCAATCATGATATTATACGATGAGGGGAAACTTCGATTAGACGATCGAGTGAGCGACTTACTACCTTCCTATAAGCTTGAACAAAAATATCCTGAAAGCGGGCCTATCACAGTCAGAACATTATTGACGCATTCTTCTGGCCTGCCAAGAGAAGCAGGATACCCTTATTGGACTGGACCAGACTTCCCTTTTCCGACCAGAGAGCAGATTGATTCAAAATTAATCGACCAAGAAACGTTGTATCCTTCTTCTACCTATTTCCAATACAGCAATCTTGGACTCACCTTATTGGGTGAAATAGTCGAGGAAGTATCTGGAGTCCCCTACGATGAATATGTTCAACAAAACATTCTACAACCGCTTGGTCTTACCGATACCCGAACTGAGTTACCTGAACCACTGTATGGAAATGAATTGGCCATTGGCTACAGCGCAATCACAAGAGAAGGTAAGCGGGAAAAAGTAAATTTCTTCCAGGCGAATGGGATCAAACCTGCAGCAGGTTACTCCTCAAATGTACAAGACTTAGGGAAATTTGCCTCGTGGCAATTTCGTTTGAGGGATACGACAGTAACAGAAATATTAAAACCATCCACAATTAAATACATGCAATATGTGCATTGGACTGACCCTGACTGGAAGACCACATGGGGATTGGGTTTTGTTGTATATAAAGGGGATGATGGAAATACATGGGTTGGCCATGGGGGCAATTGTCCCGGTTATCGATCAACACTACAAATAGACTTAAAGAATAAGAGAGCATTTTCGGTAATGATCAATGCCAATGGTACCGACCCGGCAAAATATGCTAAAGGAATAAATGAAATTATGAATAAGGTGGAGATTCCAAAAAAGGAAGAACCGTCAGAAGATAGGACAGAAAATAAAAATCTGCAGGAATATGTGGGATATTACAGTCCAATGCCTTGGTGGGGTGAAGAGTTTATATCTACATGGGACGGAAAGTTAGTTTCAATAGCTTTACCCTCAGAATCACCTGGTGAGTCAATGACCTTTTATAAGCACATAGCGAATGATACTTTTCGTAGAATCAGGGATGATGATGAATTAGGCGAGACTCTAGTCTTTGAACGCGATAAGACTGGTAAAATCATTCAATACATAAGCCATGGGAACTATACAAAAAAAAACAATCGATAAATTAACGCCATTTAAACAGGCTTTTAATCAATGGTATGTACCCCAGGGCAAGCCCTGGACCCACTATTCCGCCACAAGCAGCGGGGAATTAAACCTGTCTTTCTCGTCCGCCGTAGTCGTACGCGAAGGCGGATTAAAAACGTTAATAATAAAAAAACACATAGCATAAAAGAGTAACCAACTGAAGAAGTGTCAGCTTGAACCAAAGGCATCCCTCCAGGATAATTCAGGATTGCGCTAGTCCCCGAATGAGATTGGGTATCAACTATCCCGTCCTGGTGTTTATCCTTGGCCGGATCAATCCCGATGATTATTTTTCCTTTATAAATTTATGTTTTTGAGCTAATGTCTGTACACTTACATCCAAACTAGTTCCTATTTGCCGGGTGGCAAATAGGAACATAGAGATCGGTATAAACAATTATGGAAAACATTTTAATTAATCAATCGGTAGCCATACTCTGCGATGGGAACAATATCGAACGGAGTATCCATGATCTTTCCAAAACAAAAAATGCCATGATCAATTTTGATAAGTTGATCCCGAAATTGTTAAATGAGAGAGGATTAAACAGGCTGCTTTATTTCAGGGAAGGTAAGTCCATATCTTCGAAATTCGCTGAAAGATTACATGAAAACTATTATGGCTCTGTTATTCCGTGCCATAAATCTGCCGATATTCCGCTTTCTATCAAAGCAACGCAACTCGCTTCAAAAGTTGACACCATTATCAT
>JABMQW010000193.1 GCA_013203115.1 Fidelibacterota bacterium | reverse complement strand
ATACTGAACCTAGCGTGTCTACAAATTTCACAACCCGGGCAATTCCCTGTAAATAAGCGTAAATGCGCGGCGAATTTAAATGATTTGCTAATCTCTTGGAATAATGATTTTGACTTATTTTTTCGGGCGGTGTTAACAGGGATCGTCCCAAATAACCGCCTCTTTATCCAACAGTTCTACTACCGTCCAAAGCCCTAGTGTCGAGTCAACCCTGTATTAGCGCAACCAAGTCTGGTTCTTTTCGCCGCAAACTTCGTTGAATATTTCAACCATAGCTACGGCTATGCTGAAAATATTCGCCTTATTATCGACAAAAATTCCGGCGACTTTTTGCACACTACACACTTGACACAACACTAGCGGAACAAAAGATTAGTGCTGTGTACCGCAGCATCGATTTCTTCAAAAAAAGATTGGTCTTGATTGGTGTCGCTCTTACTATCTACTTTCTTCATGGTGAAGCTTTTTCCGTGGTTTTCTTAATTATTGGATAACCAAGCTGCGGGGGCTGCCCCTTTAAATTTCAATTAAAAATGAAACATCATCATTGTTGGGTATTGTATTAATAAACAAAAAGATTTAAGGATCTAGCGATCTATGATCTCAATCTGGTTAATATTTTCCGATAAAGATCAGCAATCCCTGCGTGAGCGGATTAATGATTTAAGTCAACTATATTCCGGACCGAAATTCCTGCCACATATAACTTTATATGGTTCATTGGAGATCGAAATAAAGCGATTAGTAGTAATAACAGATCGATGTTTCAGTAAAACTAAAAAATTTACCGTACACGCCGCCGGTATCGGACAAACTGATAATATTTGGAAAACTATATTTATCAATATTACCACTGATTCACAGCTTATGGAACTATATGAATTTCTAACCACAGAGCTTGGACAATTTCAAAATTACAGTTTTAATCCTCATATCAGTCTTATTTACCGAAAAATGCCAGTAGAAAAACGAATATTAATTGCGCAGGAAATAAATTTCGCTCCTCATTATGAAATCACAGGCGCGGCACTTGTTGAAACATCTGTTGACGTCGATAACTGGCGTATTCTAAAGCGCTGCAATTTTCGGTGATCCGGGTCAGGTGAACTGAAAAATGAAATCTGACAGATAGGTGTAATAACTCTAATTTGAGGTAATATGATGTTGACCAAGGACTCAACAGTATTAGTGATTATTGATGTGCAGGGAAAGCTCGCTCAGCTCATGCCCAACAGAGATGAATTATTTCGAAATCTGCATAACTTAATCAAAGGTGTGCAATTATTTAATATTCCTATAATCTGGATGGAACAGACTCCGGATAAACTTGGACCGACAATACCGGAAGTGTCTGATTTGCTGCAGGATTTAACGCCTATCCCTAAGAAAGCTTTTAGTTGCTGCGCTGAACCGGTTTTCATGAAACAACTCAGCAGTTTAAATCGAACCCAAGTAATATTATGTGGTATCGAAACGCATGTATGTGTCTACCAAACAGCGGTTGATCTGGTTGCTAAAGATTACAAGGTGGAAGTAGTTGTTGATGCGGTTTCTTCCCGGTTCCCGCATAATAAAACAATCGGTCTGGAAAAGATTGCCAAAAAGGGTGCTGAACCAACAACTGTGGAAACAGTATTATTTGAAATTCAACAAAGAGTGGATGACGATACTTTTCGTGAACTAATAAAACTAATAAAATAGCGATCAACCGGTATAAACTGCCTTTTAGTGGGGTATATTTAAGCGTTATGGTATTTTGCGGGGAATAAAAGTTAAAATCAGCTTCCAATTTTGAACAAATTTTGTAAATTCCTCTACCGAGGTATGCTGGGAATGTTACACAAACTATTAATTCGTTTACTTGTACTGCTTATTCTGCTAAGCGGAGCCCCCATTGATACTGGCAGTTTGTTCGCTCAAGAGAGAACCACTAAACAGGGCGATAAGAAACCTGGTCCAACCAAAAAACGACCGGTAAAAAGACCTTCTTCCACCACTAAAAAAGCAACTACCAGGAAAGCCCCGACCCGCCAATCCAAGACTTCTGGTACAACTACCAGGAAAAAACGACCAGCCACGAAGAAACCAACCAGTACACGTCCATCGACAAGTAAAAAACCAACCAGTACGCGTCCATCAACAAGTAAAAAACAAGCGCCCAGAACTTCCGGAACAGTAAAAAGAAAAGCCAGTACCAGGCCTCCAACAGCTACTTCCAAGCGTAGACCGAAGAGACCAGCTCCGAAAGTGACTGCACCAAAAATCAACACTGTTAAACTGGCCGATGATATTTATAACCTGACGGATGAATTAACCAGTAGTAATCGGCAAATGGAACAAGCTTTGTCTTATTTACACCCAATATCGAAAAGACAATTGGTCAGATTGGATTCAAAACCGTCATTTTCATTATCCGAGTTAGAAAGAAGCGCTATCAATGATCATGGAAATGTAGCTTTACAGCGGCAATTAGCGCGTGAATATGAAAAACGCCATGAACTGAATAGGGCCAAAGATATTTATTTGCGCTTAGTTTACCAGCAACCGCGTAATGCCGATACTCATTATTACCTCGGTTCTTTTTACGCCGCGGTTGGGGAAATGAGAAAGGCCGAAAACGCTTTCAACGAGGCGTTGGCCGTCGATCCTGATCATCAAGCAACCCTTGATATAGTTGCATCTCTACCGGGAAGACAAAATAAATCCGTACCAGGGACAGGTAAAGAAGACAGTTACAGGAAAAATGAAAAGGGTGCAGCCGGTTTAATGATGTCGATTAAGCGCCAATTGGAGGCAGGCAACTCTTACCAGGCCCTTGATATGGTTGATGAAGCCCAGGGAAAATATCCCCAACAGGGCGGATTTGCTTATCTTAAGGGACAGGCTTTCGAACAATTAAGTGAATATGGTGCCGCCAAGACAGCATATCAGGAGGCCACCAGACTGAATCAGGACAATCTGGAAGCTCATCAAGCCTTAGCCAATTTGTATTTTAGCGATGGTAATTATTTATATTCCGCTTTATCTTATGCTCAGGCGATAAGGCTGAATCCCCTCTCGATACCCCACCGCTATAAGCTTGGTCTATCGTATTATCTGGCCGGAGAATGGGTATATGCTGCTACTGCCTGGGAGGATCTTCTGCATTATGCCCCCAATCATCCGGATGCCAGGAATTACTTGCCGCAAGTTTATTATGTATTAGCGACAGAGTATAACCGTGCCGGTGAATCGATCAAGGGTCGTACATCCTTTGATAAAGCCTTAAGCATTAACTCTAATGCCTATTCCTGGTTGCCTGGCGCTTTAACAACCTTGGGAAAACATTATCGTGAACATAAAATGTTTAAGGAATCACTGGCCAGTTTTCAGGAAGTGATTGAACTCCGTCCCAAGGAAGCGGATACCTATACAGAGATTGGTATCACTTACTGGAAGATGGATGAGAAACGTTTGGCACGGGCCGCCTGGCAGAGGAGTCTGGAATTAAACCCAGCTAATAATGCTGCTCAAGGTTGGTTGCTTATCAGTCGTCAGACCGGCTGATCACAGGAGATAATAGCCTAATATCCAATATTTTTTTGATTTTTAATTTCAACTAATTACTTACCAGCCAAAATGAAATATCAAATCAGAATTATCAGCTTATGGATTGTAATTATTCAGCAAGTGATAAACATTGGCTTTGCCGCCGAACCGGGAGATAGCCTAATCTGGACCGGTATCAAGGCCTGGTACAATTATGATACCGGCGAATCAGTTGCTATTCTTGATTCGGCCCGCCAGCTTTTTCCCGAAAACCCAACTGTCCATCTGGTTTATGCTGCCGCTCGCTATCAACACAGCCAGGCGGTCGATCCGGTGGCAGAAAACTACCGTATTCTCAGTAATGATTTAGCGGAAGTTATTCCGATTTATGAGCAGTTGATTGAGCAATATCCTCAGAAAGCGGTTTATCGATTGTATTACGGGTCGGCAATTGGTTTGAAAGCCCGGATTCATCTGGGTCGCAAAGAATGGATTAGAACATTGTGGCATGCCTATAAAGGATTCTCAATAATCCGGAGGGTCGCTGATGAAAATTCTGATTTCATCGATGCGCAATTACCGATCGGATTAGTAGAATATTATGCCGGATTGAGTGGTGGCCTAGTAAAATTTGGGGCAGGATTATTTGGACTGGAACCATCAATCGAAACCGGACGGGCTGCGATCCTGCGCGCTGCCGCTGATGGTGATTTTTCCTGGATGGAAGCCAATGGAATTATTAGTTACCTATATCTGTATATTGAGAATAAACCACACCTTGCTTTTCAATATGCCGAAAGATTAGTAAATGCATTCCCAGGGAATTGGTATTACCGCCAACTGCTCACCCATTGTCAACTAACGACCGGAGATCTTGAAAGTGGTTTTGAATCTTTACAATGGCTTAGCGATCAATACACTGCTTTACCGGCTATGCACAAAACTACGTTTTTCGGATATTTGCATTATGAGTGGGCTTTTTATCATTTTTTGCAGGGTGATTATTCTGCAGCACTGGAATCAGCAAATTTGGCGATCGAGCACTATGATGCCGAACTGGATGCGGTTTTAGCCAATGCTCTGTTATTGAAAGGGCAGCTACTCGATATCGATGGCAATCGGGCAGAAGCAGTGCAATTATACCAACAAGTAATTGATTTGGACAATTTTTGTTATGCCATCAAAATGGCCGATACCAATCTAAATAGTCCCTATCAGGTGGTTAAATGATTGAAGTTTCATGGGATTTCCACTAATTTTGTTCACTTGCAATGATTGAACGCCGAAAGACACGTCAGGTATTTGTGGGTGAGGTACCGATTGGTGGCGGGGCACCGATTCCGGTACAATCCATGACCACGACTAAAACCCATGATGTAGCGGCAACGCTGAACCAGATTGAACGCCTGGAAGAAGCCGGTTGTCAGATTATCCGGGTTACCGTCCCGGACCAGCGGGCGGCCGATGCACTGCCGGAGATTAAGCGACAAATGACGGTGCCCCTGGTGGCCGACATCCATTTTGATTACCGCATGGCCTTAGCCGCAGTCGATGCGGGAGTGGATAAAGTCCGGATTAATCCGGGTAATATTGGTTCCCGGGAGCGAGTAAAAACCGTTTTGGATAAGGTCAAAGCAGCTCGCTTGCCAATCCGGATTGGTGTAAATGCCGGAAGTCTGGAAAAACATCTCTTAGAACAATATGGCTACCCAACAGCGGAAGCAATGGTCGCCAGCGCCCGGCATCATATTAGTATTTGTGAAGAACATGACTTCAGTGAAATCGTAGTATCGCTGAAAGCATCAGATACCAAATTGATGATCGATGCCTATCGATTGTTTTCCAGTGAGTTTGATTATCCGGTCCATCTCGGTGTGACCGAAGCAGGACCGGCAGTATCCGGTACAATTAAATCGGCTGTAGGTATTGGCACGCTCCTGGCTGAAGGGATCGGAGATACGATCCGGGTCAGCCTGACTGACGATCCGGTAAAAGAAGTCTATGCCGGCTACGAAATTCTTAAATCTCTGGGACTGGTCAGTAGAGGGGTGACGATTGTCGCTTGTCCAACCTGCGGGCGTTTGGAAGTTGACTTGTTTAAAATTGCGAGGGAAATGGAAGAACGCCTAAAAGATGTAAAAACTCCTGTGTCAGTAGCCTTGATGGGTTGTGCCGTAAACGGACCCGGTGAAGCGAGTCACTCTGATCTCGGGATAGCCTTTGGAAAAGGCGGTGGTTTGTTGTATTATAAGGGGCAAAGTGTAGGCCGTGTCCGGGAGGATGAGGCGCTTGACCGCCTGTTAGAATTGATCCATAAATTTGAGGCAACGGAAGGAAAAGATTAATGCGCTTGGTAATGGTAATTCTAAGTTTTGTAATTCTGCTTGGGGTGCAAGTACCGGAGCAGGAAACTGATCTTTCACCGGTGGTAGTTTATTGGAAAACGCTTACTCCGGGTGAAAAAGAAATTTTCCTCTTTTCATACCTGACTCAGGTTTTTGAGACCCATGGCGCTATGAAAAGGCAGTTAGGTTACAATGAAGTAACTTCCTGGTATTATGATAATATAGCGGAATTGGTTTATGGCGTGTTTGATTCCCTGCAGGAAGTGGATATGGTGGAGTTTGTGGGCTGGATTGACCAGTTTTATAGTCATGAAGATTTCATGAACCGACCGTTTTATGAAGCCTTGGAGTTTGCTTTCAGATATCAGCAGGCTGCCGGTGAGACCATGTGGGAAAAATATAATAATATGCAATTTGATAAGATCAAGCCTGGCGAATGATTTAAATTGGGACCGCATTAATGGCTAATGCGGAGTTTTTTTTAATAAATAAGGGTGCTTATGTTGATTTTTCCGTTTTCTGTTTTTGATTTTATACCTGCTGGTAGTGTTAGTTGGCTAACATGCTTTTATCAGCAAAATCCAAGATTCTGATCAATGCTGGCCAAAGTACTTAGCAGTGCCGTATTGGGAATTGACGCCTATATTGTGGAAGTCGAGGCGCATCTTACCGGTGCAAAATTGCCAAAATTTATTACGGTTGGTTTACCGGAAGGCGCCGTACGGGAGAGTAAGGAACGGGTCACAGCCGCCATCAGGAATAGTGGCTACTATTTTCCCAACAAACATGTAACCGTAAATCTGGCCCCCGCCGATATCCGTAAGGAAGGCAGCGCTTTTGATTTGCCAATTGCCGTGGGAATCCTGGCAGCGATGGGATTTGTAAAAAACGATTATCTTGAGAAATTAATTCTGCTGGGGGAGCTGGCTTTAGATGGTACACTGCGACCGATTAAAGGCGCCCTTCCTCTGGCAATCGCCGCCCGTCGTGAGAAAATCAGAGGGATGATTCTACCGGTTAAAAATGCTCAGGAAGCGGGTATTGTGAATGAGGTAAAGGTAGTCGGTGCTGAAACACTGAGCGAAGTAATTCAAATATTAAATGGTGAAATAGTCAGGGAGGCGGTCCAGGTTGATCGCGCTGAATTATTCAATTCCAGTCGTCAATACACGTTAGATTTTGCTGATGTGAAAAGTCAGGAACAGGTCAAACGGGCTATTGAAGTGGCGGCGGCGGGCGGACATAATGTAATTATGATTGGACCCCCGGGTAGTGGGAAAACGATGCTTTCCAAACGCCTACCAACTATCCTGCCGGATTTGGTTTTAGATGAAGCATTGGAGACAACCAAGATCCATTCCGTGGCCGGTCTGCTTTCCGATAAGCGGGGTTTGATTGCCACGCGACCTTTCCGCTCACCGCATCATTCCATCAGTGATGCCGGCTTAATTGGCGGGGGGACAATTCCAAGACCAGGGGAAGTTAGTTTAGCCCACAATGGTGTTCTGTTTTTAGATGAACTACCGGAATTCAAAAAGAATGTGTTGGAGCTATTACGGCAACCTCTGGAAAGCGGGGAAGTGACTATCGCCCGGGCTTCGATGTCATTATGCTACCCCGCCCGGTTTATGTTGATGGCCGCTATGAATCCCTGTCCCTGTGGCTATAATACAGATCCTAATAATGAGTGCTCTTGCACACCGCAGATGATTCAGAGATATATGAGCCGTATCTCAGGCCCTTTGCTGGATCGGATTGATATTCATATTGAAGTACCTGCGGTTCCCTTCACCGATTTGGCAGAAAAAGAACCGGGGGAGCCATCGGAAACAATCAAGCACAGAGTGCAAGCTGCCCGGGTAGTGCAATTACAGCGTTTCAGCCAACAGGAGCAAATGTTTGCCAATTCCCAGATGGAAACCCAGGATTTGCATAAGTATTGTCAACTGGATCGAACCAGCACCGAATTGCTGAAATCCGCCATGGAAAAACTGGGTCTATCCGCCCGGGCTTATGATCGAATATTGAAGGTTTCACGGACTATTGCTGATCTGGAAAATGCTGTTAAAATTGAACCGCAGCATTTAAGTGAAGCAATTCAGTACCGCAGTCTGGACCGGCAAATGTGGCTGGGGTAGTGGGACTGGATAGAAAGGATGGATTATGGATTATGAATGGTGGATGATACTGCCGATCGATGATTTCGGCTCATTGGGGTGCTTTCATTTTCCGATTGCTTTGTTTGCTACCGGATACCTTTTTGATTTACTGGGGTATTTTTAAAGCAGAAGAAATTTTTAGTCGTAGGCTGGTATAATTTAGCGCTGGGTGTTTTGGCCGTACCATTAACCGTTGCTACAGGATTTTTTAGCCGATACTCAGTATGGTCACATGCAAGAACCATTTCCGATTTATTCATCGCATGGGTCATTAATGATACTCACCGGATTATTTGCCCGACGCTTTGAGCATCAACCGGAATTGCCGGGAAAAAAGAATCTGAAATTATTCTATTTAATCAAAAGAATTCCTCGAGGCTCTGCCTCGGGGT
>JABMQW010000192.1 GCA_013203115.1 Fidelibacterota bacterium | reverse complement strand
GGCAAACGGGCTGAAATTGCCGAGATGTTTATTGGTAAAACGTATGTGCTGTTCATCTATACCTATCTGAAAGATGTGCGACTGGTATATGCACCGCCCAGATCAATCGGTAATTACGGAGGCGAAACAGATAACTGGATCTGGCCCCGCCATACCGGTGATTTTTCTTTCATGCGGATCTATGTGGCACCCGATGGCAGTCCCGCTGAATACGCTCCTGAGAATGTTCCTTTCCAGCCTAAACGGGTAATATCAGTGGCGCCGGAAGGAGTCAATGATGAAGACTTCGTTTTTATTCTTGGTTACCCGGGCAGGACCTATCGCCATCGTACATCCCACTATCTTGCTTATGAATATGAAGTGCGCCTGCCGGCCGTAGTTAAGCTTTATGATTGGGAAATTACCGTGCTGGAGAGTATTGGTGAAAACGACCGTGCAATAGCCATAAAGCTGGCTTCGCATATCAAGAGTTTGTCCAATACGATGAAAAACTACCGCGGGAAATTGCAGGGAATTCGAAGAATCGGGTTATTGGAACAGAAACGGCAGGAAGAATTGGCCTTACAAACGTTTATTAATGCTGACCCTGAGCGGCAGTCCAAGTATGGCACAATATTGAAAGAAATTGAGGTTCTGTACGATGAAATTCGCCAGCGCGCGGATTATGAATTTGCTTTAAAATATTTAAAACGCAGTTCAGTGTTATTAAATACGGCCTATACAGTTTATGATATGAGCCTGGAACTGGAAAAGGATGATCTTGAGCGCGAATCGGAATACCAGGATCGCAATCTGGATCGTACCAGGGAAAGAATGTTTTTACGCCTGAAAAACTTCCATGCTGCCGCCGATCATGTGCGACTACAGAATATGTTTGAGTTCTGCGCCACTTTGCCACCTGATTACCATATTCCGCCAGTGAATAAAATTGCTGGCAGCAATAAACCGGCGAAACGGATCAACCGGTATATTACTAAATCACTGGCAAAATCCCGCTTGGACGATCCAAACTATGTGCGCAGTTTAATGGAACTGTCTGCCGGTGAAATTGCCGCCATCAAGGATCCTTTCATTCAATTGGCCGTAGCCCTGTATCCGGTCTACCAGCAGCAAAAGGAAATTGCCGATACACGCTCTGGTAAGATCGACCAATTGCATGGGTTATTGATTGACATAAAGAAGGAATTCAGGGCGTCTGATTTCGTGCCCGATGCTAACGGAACCCTGCGCCTTACTTATGGTCATATCAGAGGTTATTCACCGGCTGATGCCACCTTCCAATACCCGATTACCACTTTGAAGGGGGTGATCGAGAAGAACATTGGTAAACCGCCCTTCGACTTGCCGGAAAAAATCATTACCCTTTACCAAAACCAGGATTTTGGCCGGTATGAACATCCTGAACTCCATAGCGTACCGGTGGGAATTCTGTACAATATGGACACTACCGGTGGTAATTCCGGTAGTGCTGTACTCAACTCCCACGGGCAACTGGTGGGCATCAATTTCGACCGGGTTTTTGAAGCCACAATCAATGATTTTGCCTGGAATGAAGCCTATAGTCGTTCGATTGCCGTAGATATTAGATATGTTTTATGGATTCTGGAAAAATACAGCGGTGCAACAAATTTACTAAATGAGATTGGATTATGATTTTTGTTAGCCAACCAGTTACAGGACAATTTACTCGGAATGCTTTCTGCCGGATAATGAAAAATTTCCCTGCTGCGATTTTATGGTTCCAGCAAAATGTTGCTGGTGTAATTAGTGGGATTAAAGAGATATGACGAATCAGATCAATGACGGACGTACTTCTGTCCAGGAATTAAAAACAATTGTGGAAGAATTTATCCAGGCCCGGGAATGGGAGCAATTTCACAGTCCCAAAAACCTGTCAATGGCTTTGGCCGTTGAAGCCGCCGAATTGATGAACATTTTTAAATGGCAAGCGAGTGAGGCAGCCTGGGAGGCGCTAAATGATGACAAAGTACGGCAGGATGTTGAGGATGAGCTGGCTGATATTTTTGTTTATGCACTGGCTTTTGCCAATCGGCATAATATTGATATCAGTTCGGCTATTCGAAGCAAAATGCTGAAAAACGGCGAGAAATATCCCCAAGAAAAATTTAAAGGTCGCTATTAACGGTCCCCTAAATGACGGGTTTGCCCCGAGCCACTGGACTGAGTTGAAACCGCAGGACGACCATAGTAGCCGACTTTTCCGCTGCCACTAATATAAACATCCAGTTTATCATCTACCCAGACAGTCACATCACCCGAACCACTGACTGACACGTCAACCCGGTCACTCTTTAATTTACTAGCTTCATAATCACCGGAACCAGAGATGTGAATATCCTGATAATCAGACTTGCCACTCAATTGACATTCCCCCGAACCTGATATGTGAGCGGATATCTGATTGGCAACAATCTTACCGATTTCAATATCACCGGAACCACTGATATGAATGTCAAGTGCATCAGTCTTCAGTTCTCCGGCAATTATATCACCGGAACCGGAGATGCGTATTCCGGATACATCTTTCATTGTCAGATAATAATTAATCGGTCTGGTCCGGCCCCAGCCGCGGTAATTACGCTTCATCCCCAGTCCCAGGGTGCGGCCGGAAACTTGCGATTCGATATAAGGAAAAATATCTGCGGCTGCTTCTATTGTCAGTGTTTCTTCATCATCCTGACTGAGGTATACTATGCCTGAGCCGTGCAGCTTTACTTTTTCGAATCCGGATACGGAACGCTTTTCGGAAATCAATTCACTTTTGGCGGTTTGTACGCCGACAGTAATAATCAGGAATAACAATAAATATGTTGATATTTTACGCATAATTTCTCCAATTGGGTTAATCATCGATGCTCGATTAGACCGATGCGACCGGAAATAGTTGTCGCAGTTATTTATGATTGAACTGTTTTCAATCGTATATTCCATCTGGTCGAACTGTGGTTACCGGATGGGGAAAATATCGTCAAGTCCGGTATATATTTATTAGGACATAAATCGGAAAGATAATTATGAAAGCCATTCAGCTAACAAGACACGGTGGTGTTGATAATTTGCGGATCAGTGAGATTGCCGAACCGCAACCGGAGCATGGAGAGGTGCGGGTGAGGACACAGATGATTGGATTGAACTATGCTGAGATTCAATCCCGGAAAGGAATATATGGTTGGGCGCCCAAGCTGCCATACGTCCTGGGGATGGAAGCGTTTGGTAAGATTGACGCAATCGGACCCGGCGTTAGCGACTGGAAAATTGGTGAACCAGTTATTGTAGCTACTCAATATGGCGCCTGTGCCGAACAGATTGTTGTATCTCAGGATCAGGCTTTACCAGCGATTCGGAATTTTACCGAAGAAGAAAATGCGGCATTTGCCGTCCAGTACATGACCGCCTGGGTGGCTTTGTTTGAGATGGCGCGCCTAAAACCGACGGATACGGTCCTAATCCAGGCGGCTGCCGGGGGAGTGGGTACAGCGGCTGTGCAAATGGCCAAAGCCTTTGGATGCACTGTTTTTGGTACTGTTGGCAGTGATTTTAAAAAACCACTCTTACAGAAACTTGATATCGATGCCGTTATTAATTACCGCAAACAAGATTTTTTCCAGGAAATTCACCGAATTAACCGGAAAGGGGTGGATGTTGTACTGGAAGTTGTTGGTGGTGAAGTGTACCGTAAAAGTATCCAGTTGCTTAATCCATTCGGAAGACTAGTTGTGATTGGGTTTGCCAGCTTGAACCTGAATAAGTTAAATCCGGTTTCAATCTACCGTACCCTGCAGGCAATTCCCCGGGTCAATGTGTCAAAGATGGCGGAAAAGTCATATTCAGTCGGAGCCTCTCACCTGGGATATTTATTGAAAGATACAGATCGCATGTTGCGCGTCTGGGCTGATATGACTACTTATGTTACCGAGCACAAAATCCATCCGATTGTAGGTCACACATTCAGCTTTGATCAGATGGGTGCTGCCCATACTTTGATGGAATCACGCCAGAGTACCGGAAAAATCGTGGTGAAGATTGATAATGATTAAGAAAAAGCATAACCACGGATTACATCCACCTACGCCAAGGCTACGGTGGACAGGCTGATTGCACTGATTTTATCAAACGACAATAGTTACATGTTGAATTATTTTCCCTCGTTTCGATGCTCTGCGTTGAAACGACAAACACCACGTGTTGAATGACTTTTGGTCACATAATTCCCGGATGGTAGTAAGGCGGTTCCGGGTGGTGAACCAGCACCTCGGCAAATCCCTCATACCCAGTGTCAGAACCATCAGTCAACCGGGTACTACCGGAGGGAACGCTGGTCACCGGTTGAAAGTTCTGCTCGTTAATACTGGCTATCAAATAGGTCTGTGATTCATTGGTGTTAAGCTGGCCGGTCATTGTACGGATGATGATACTGTTTTAACGGTCATATGAGGTTGTAATTGGCATGCTTGGGCATATGGATAACATATGGAAAATGGCTATTATTAACAAAAATTTGTGATGATGTTGTTGATCGATTAATCAGTTAAATCCTGTAATAATGTTATGCTGATTCTACCGGAATAGTTACTTTTTCCAGGGCCAGAAAACGAATGGAATCAATACCAGGAAAACGTCAAAACGCAGACCGATCAAGAAGAGTATTACTGCAATTATTATTCGTTTTCCCAGTGGTGATACCAGGAAGGTCAGAAATTTATCCACCCAGTTTGGTCTTCACGCTGTCTAATTTATCCTGCATCGTTTGCTCGCGGTCCGTACGAGTACCGAATCTCAAAGTGGAGGTTATCCGTGGGACACCCATTTCGTGCACCCGTTCATGGCAGGTCCGAATTGCATCGAAAACCGCATCCCATTCGCCTTCGATATCAGTGCCAAAGGAATGGAGTTTGATGTTTAATCCGGCAGCCGTCAGAATTTTTTCGCATTCCGCAACATATTTGGAAACCGATACCCCCACACTCAGTGGCACGATACAGAAATCAGCAATCACTTTCATATTTAGGTCCTTTTAAGTTTGACTAAATTTACAGATAGAGAAGCGTGGAGCGGAGAGCAAAGAGCGGAGAGCAAAGAGCGGAGAGCAAGGAGCAAGAGGAGATGAGGAGCGGGGGAGAGAGGTTAGTACCGACGATCCGGGTGTTTATTTTATCTTCTTACCCCTAGCACCCCAACCTGTGCCCCGAAAATCGGGGACTTCCTACCTGCGCTACGGCTTCGGTAGACAGGTGG
>JABMQW010000191.1 GCA_013203115.1 Fidelibacterota bacterium | reverse complement strand
TTACTTTGAAATCCAAAGAATCACAGCGTTTTTCGATTGCATTACTGGTGGGTCAGGATTTCGATGACTTGACCCTCAATGCCGTTACCGCTCAGACTATTTACGAAAGTAACTACCAGTTTGCCACGCCCCCAGCTAAACCAATTGTGACTGCCGTTCCCGGTGACCGCCAGGTCACACTATACTGGGACGATGCAGCCGAGTCATCCTGGGATCCTTTTTCGGAAACCTATGATTTTGAAGGCTACACCATTTACCGCAGCACCGACCCACAGTTTCTAGACCGGCAGACAATCACTGATGCCAACGGGTCCAAATTTCTATACAAACCACTGACTGGGGTCAACGGAGCGGCAGCCAAGTTTGATCTAGTTAACGACTTTGTTGGTCTGAGCAATATTCCCTACGCCGGTCGCGGGGCTTATTACAATCTTGGTAATAACACAGGACTGGTTCACTCCTATATTGATTCCCATAATGTCGTCAATGGCCAAATCTATTATTATGCAGTGGTTTCTTATGATCACGGTGATGACAGCCTGAAGATCGCCCCTACTGAGTGTTCGAAATCGATTACTGTAAATCCGGAGACGAATGAAATTTTCCTTAATGTAAATACCATTCGCATAATTCCGCGTAATCCCGCGGCCGGCTTTAGCGAAGGTGTGGTTTTAGATGACGGATTTATCGACCATGTTGCCGGATTTGCGACAGGAACAATGTGGATTGAAATACTCGATCCCCGAGCACTGGAGGATGATAATAATTTTGAAATGACTTTTAAGGAGTCGCCAGTAAGGTATTCCATAGAAGATCAAAAAATTACAATTGAATCTGACACAGTCTCTTTCAATGTTTACTATCCCTTATCAAACCGTAATATTAACCCGGATAGTTTTTATCTGTTAAACTCAACCGGTGATACAATGATATCTGAAGTCGATTATCTGTTCTTCCCGGATATTGGTCAGCTAGTTATTCCGGATACTTTACCGACTTCACTTTCAGTTGACGAAGCATATACGGTGGGATACACACATTACCCGATCTATGAAAGCCAGTTGCTAAACAGCGAAGAAGCAAATCCGGTTTTCGATGGGATGAAATTGTTTGTACATAATGTCGATCTTACCATAGATCAATCTCGCACTGGGTGGACCTCATCCAGCAGTACAAACTTCCTGCATAGTGTTGGTCCGTATAACCATATTGGTACCCTGTATAAACTTCCTGCTGATTATGAAGTCAGATTCTTCAGCGAGATTGTTGATACTGGTCTGTATGGAGTGACTGCCAATTTCGAGATATACAATGTGATGAAGGGATTGATCCCCACCAAACAACGATTTGCAATTATCGAATCAACTCCGCAAAATAATACCTGGACTTCCGGCGATAAAGTTGTTATGATGGAAGCTGATGCAAATGGTGTATTTAATCTCCCCGATGGCAAATATAATCCCTTGGGTGAATTTACTTTTGTAGCCCGCATTGATACTGTAGCTGTTCCACCGACTGATGGTGATGTATTTTTTATTGGCACAATCAGGCCGTTCACATCCGCGGATGTCTATAGTTTTCGCACCCAGGCCTCAGCGGTAAATCCGGAACAGGCCAAGAATGATCTTGATCGAATTCGTGTAGTTCCTAATCCTTACGTGGTTACCAACCAATTGGAGCAGCTTAATCTGCAGAAGCCGCGTGATCGTGGCCCACGACGGATTTATTTTGATCGCCTGCCGACCCAGTGCACGATCAGGATTTATACAATTACTGGTGAACTAGTGGATGTTCTTGAACACAATTCCACAATCGATGATGGCAAGGAATACTGGGACTTGACGACCCGTGATAATTTCCCCATCGCTTTTGGCATGTATCTTTATCATGTCGACGCGGGATCTATTGGTGAAAAAATCGGCCGGTTTGCGGTGATCAAGTGAGGAGTGTGATTATGAATCTAATTAAGAAAATTACTATCATAAGTTTAATCCTAATTGGCAGCCAAGTTTTTGCCCAGCTTGACAACAAGCAACAAATTATTAAAACTGGAACTACCGCCGCCCAGTTCTTGAAAATCGGCGTTGACGCTCGGGCTGCCGCACTAGGTAATGCTTTCACCGCTTTCCGTGGTGATCTATCCGCCATGTACTGGAACACAGCTGGTCTGGCTGATATTAAAGGTGCCCAGGTGCTGTTTGTCAATAACGACTGGCTTCATGATATTTCTCTGACCTATCTGGCCTTTGCCTTCGATTTACGGACTCTGGGCGTAATCGGTGCCAGTATAACCACCCTCAGCGTACCGGAAGAATTGGTCCGCACTGTGGATGAACCCGATGGGACAGGTGAATATTACGATGTCAGCGATTTAGCGGTTTCATTTTCTTATGCCCGTCGGCTAACCAATAAATTTTCGATTGGTGGTAATGTAAAATACATTCAGCAGAAGATCTGGCATTCCACAGCCAAGGCTATTGCCTTCGATTTCGGCTCATTATTTGAGACTCCTTTTAACAATATCCGAATCGGCGCCAGTTTATCGAATTGGGGTAATCTTATGCAAATGACCGGTCGCGATTTACGCTTCAGTGTCGATCCTGATCCGGTTAACGAAGGGACAGTGGAATTTATTAACTCCCTTTACGAAACTGATGAATTCCCGTTACCCCTGATGTTTCGAGTGGGCATTTCCGGTGAAATATTACAAACCGATCAACTGCGTCTAAGTTTTGGTTTAGACGCCATGCACCCCAATGATAATGTCGAAGCAGTTAACGCCGGAGCCGAATTTGCTTTTGCGGAAACATTTTTCCTGCGCGGCGGTTATGCCAACCTGTTCAACGTCGATGCTGAAGAAGGCTTGAGTTTCGGTGGTGGCATTAATTACCGGATCTGGGGTAGCTCCAGTATTTTGAAGATAGATTACTCCTATACCGATTACAACCGTTTAGGCGGTGTACCGCGGATAACAATCGGTGTAAAATTTTAAAATCGTGATGAGTGTATAGCAGATTAAAAGCCCCGTATTCCGCGGGGTTTTTAATTTATTTATCAGACCCTGACTGCTTGTGGATTAATTTGGTATTTGTTACTTTTTGCTCTGTTGGGTTTCGAATTAGGCTGTATTTTTGAAACCGGATTGAATAAATAAAATCATTAATTGTGTAGCTAAAATGAGTAGAAAAAGAAAAATCAATCAGTCAATGAAATATCTGTTAGTTAGCATTATTGGATTAATATTATTGGTGAGTAGCATTATGTCATGCAAAAATCGAAATCAAGATTACCAGACTTTGATTAATAATGGTGAATTCTCTGCAGCAACGGATGTAATTAATAAAATCATTAACAATCAGCAAAACATATCCTCAGCAGAAAAACTAAATCTGGAATTTGAAATTGCCATATTGGAGCGCATCCGTCTGGATTTCACCGTCACTGAACAAGAGGTTAGGGAGTACATTCTAAAATTTATCCCAACAGCCACAGATTCAGATTTTAAACGCTGGGAAGCGAGCCAAGCTCTGGAATGGCGAATGATTGACGGTGAAAAACGTTACTTTAATCGGGCTGCTCGAAACCTGTTTCGGATTGATGCCGAAGCTCGCAAAATTTGGCAGGAACACCATTCGAGTACCGATGAGGCCGCCGGATCAGGTCAGGCAGAGGGGATCGATGTCCACAATACCGAAATTATTGCCGCTATTAAGGAAAATGGCCCTGGTTTTGTTAAACCGGTAAGATTACGGATAAAACAGGCGATCGAAGTCTATGCTGATGCCGTTCCCCCAGGTGAGACGATCCGATGCTGGATTCCATTCCCGCGCTATATCAATCAACGGCAAATTGATATTGAACTATTGTCGACCGATCCGGTCAATCATATCCTGGCTAAACCTGATCAATTACAGCGGACGATTTATTTTGAAAAACTGGCTGTAGCAGGAGAGAAAACCCGTTTCGAAATAGAATATAAATATACTTCCTTTGGTTCATGGACTGAAATCGATCCGGTAAAAGTAACCAAGGTATCCCGCAAATCATTGAAGAAATACCTTAAGGAACGGCCACCACATATCGTTTTTACGCCCGAATTGCGGGCTATATCGCAGGAAGTGGTCGATGGTGAGACTAATCCCTATCTGATTGCTAAAAAGCTCTTTAAATGGGTTGATGAGAATATTCCCTGGGCTTCCGCCCGGGAGTATTCAACCATCCTCAACATTCCCCAATATGCCATCGAAAATCATCACGGTGATTGTGGTATTCAAACACTGACCTTCATGACCCTGTGCCGGATAAATGGCATCCCCACCCGCTGGCAATCGGGCTGGGAATTCAAACCACCGGATGACAGTATGCATGACTGGGGCATGATTTATTTCGAGCCCTATGGTTGGGTACCTATGGACGTTACCTATGGCATTCGCGATGTTGATGACGAACGGGGGAAATGGTTCTATGTCAGTGGTATGGACAGCTACCGCACGATCTATAACGACGATTATTCACAGCCGTTTTATCC
>JABMQW010000190.1 GCA_013203115.1 Fidelibacterota bacterium | reverse complement strand
GGTACGGTTTCAAGACATGGGTAACACAGGAATGTCAATACATAGGTAACACATTTCTGTTAAACTATGGGTGTTTCATAATATTGAAGGAGACTACCCATGCCATGGAAGGAATCAACCACTATGGAAGAAAGGCAACGATTCATAAATTCTGTGTTGGAGCGAACGGATTCATTTAAAGACCTCTGTTCTGAATACAACATCAGCACCAAGACTGGTTATAAGTGGTTTAACCGTTTTAGAGCAGATGGTTATGCCGGCCTGCAGGATCACAGCAAGCGGCCGTTAAACCATCCTTCCCGATTATCAGAAGAAGTTGTATGTGATCTTATATCGATGAAGCTGGCCCATTCTAATTTTGGTCCAAAGAAGATATTGGAACTCTATCGACGTATTAACCCAAACAACCAGCCCAGTCTCAGTAGTGTTAATCGGGTACTAAAACGGGCTGGATTAGTTAAACGACGCAAAAAACGCCGTGTATCCTCATCGGGCCGCTTGGTCAGTCAAGTGAATATTAAGCGCCCCAATGATTTATGGACTGTTGATTTCAAAGGATGGTGGATGTCAAAAGATCGACATCGCATAGAACCCTTTACAGTCCGTGATGCATTCAGTCGGTATGTACTGGCATCAACACATTTACGTAATACCAGGACTGAGGCGGTAAAGGATATGTTGATATATCTTTTTAAAAAATATGGTTTGCCCAATGCCATTCAAAGTGACAACGGTTCTCCTTTTGCATCAAAATCAAATATTAATGGTATCAGTCAGCTATCAGCATGGTTAATCTCTTTAGGGATAATTATTACCCATTCCCGTCCGGGACACCCTCAGGATAACGGAGGACATGAGCGTATGCACAGAGATCTGAAAGAAAGTGTCCAGGTTAGATTTAGGGGAAATGCAAAACAGTATCAGGCTGAACTCAACCTGTGGAGAGAAGAGTTTAATAAAGTAAGACCCCATGAAGCCATAAAGATGAAAACTCCGGCAGAGGTCTATCAGAAGTCTAGTAGAAAATACTCAGGGCAGCCAGATGAAATTGCTTACCCGAAGGAATACACAATCCGAAAAGTCGCCAGTAGTGGGTATATAAAACTTGACGGGCAGAAGTTCTTCATATCAACTGCATTAAGAGAATATTTTGTAGGTCTAAAGATTATCGAATCATATAAACTGGCGGTATATTTCGCCTACGTTTTCTTGGGTACAATTGACATGAAAACTCTATCTTTTTCAACGGAACCTAAATGATTATTGAAATCGATCAAGTACGATCAAGTAAACAAAGTGTTACCCATGTTCTGAAACTAAAGTGTTACCTATGTATTGGTTTCACAGGTTGGCAGGCAGAACCCAAAACTTAGAACCTCTAACTTCTAACCTCTAACCTTTCCCCCTATTTTGTTGGGTCGTGTCAATCACCTTAAATACTTTTTCACCTTTTTTCGCCATTCGGTAGCGTTCCCGGGCCAGGCGCTCGATATATTCAAAATCATTTTCCAGTTGTTGTTTTTTCCCTTCCAGCCTGATCCGTTCGGTACGCAGGTGTTCGATCTCCCTTTTTATCTGTTCTCGCTCGCTACGCACGCGATATAGTTGGTATAAGCCATGATCGCCGAAAAAGAAGATAATCAGAAGCATAAAAGCGCTTGTAATCAGGATACCTCGAATAATGCGTTGTTGCGTGGCGCTTTTATCCTTACTGATACGCCGCACTGGGCGCCGTCTATAATACCGGCTTTTAGCCATCAATTCTTACCCAGAACCTCCATACCGGGAAAACGAGCTTTATTGCCCAGAGCTTCTTCGATTCTCAGTAATTGATTGTATTTACAAATCCGGTCGGTACGGGAGGCCGAGCCGGTCTTGATTTGTCCGACGTTGGTAGCAACAGCAAAATCGGCAATGAATGTGTCTTCCGTTTCACCGGAACGATGGGAGATCACCGCACCCAGCCCATTTTCCCGAGCCAGTTTAATAGCAGCCAAGGTTTCGGTGACTGAACCGATTTGGTTCAGTTTGATCAGGATTGAATTGATTGATTGTTCGTCAATGGCCCGCTGCAGGCGGGTAATATTGGTCACAGTCAGGTCGTCACCCACAATCTGGATTTTGGAACCAAGTTCAGCGTTTAAAATCTGCCAACCTTCCCAATCGTCCTCGGCCAGGCCGTCCTCAATAGATATTATGGGATATTTTTCAACCAGTGTTTTTAGATAATCCACCATTTCTGCTGAGGTAAGTGTTCGACCTTCCGATGCCAGGTTGTATTTGCCGGCGCTATAGAATTCGCTGGCTGCAGGATCCAAGGCTATGAATAAATCTTTCCCAATTTTGTAACCGGTTTTATCCGCCGCTTCCAGAATTATTTCAACAGCCTCTTCGTTACTGCGCAGGTTCGGAGCGAATCCACCTTCATCGCCAACGGCTGTATTTAGCCCCTTTGATTTTAATACACTTTTTAGCTGATGAAATGTTTCTGTGCCCATGCGCAAAGCTGCGGAGAATGAGTCGGCACCCACCGGGAAGATCATAAATTCCTGGATGTCGACATTATTATCGGCATGGCTGCCGCCATTGATGATATTCATCATTGGGATTGGCAACAGGTTTGCACTCCCGTCGGATAAATATTCAAACAAGGCTGTTTTTTGATTGACCGCCGCCGCCCGCGCAACCGCCATGGACACACCCAGGATGGCATTAGCACCCAGTTTGGATTTAGTGGGTGTGCCGTCCAACTCGATCATGGTATTATCCAAATCGGTTTGTTTCAAAGCTGGTAATCCCTGTACACGGTTGGCGATAACAGTATTTACATTCGCAACCGCCCGGGTAACGCCTTTTCCAAGAAAACGGGCATTATCTCCGTCCCGTAACTCGACGGCCTCATGCTCGCCGGTGGAAGCTCCGGAAGGAACGGCCGCCCTTCCGAAACTGCCGTCGCTCAGGATAGCCTCAACTTCAATGGTGGGATTCCCGCGGGAATCAAGGATTTCTCGCGCATGAATATTACTGATAGAAACTTGTGACATATTTTATTCCTATTAAATGTGGTCTAATTTACTCAGCCAGTCATTTTAACGGCAATTTTGAACTATGAATTGCTTGATATTTAACAACCCAGTAATTTCCCGCCAATATGTCGATTTCTATCCAGCGCTTTAAACCGGAATTTTCAAAATATTGGGATGCCCTGGTCTGGGAAGCCAATAATGGGACATTGTTTCATACACGGCGCTTTTTAAGTTACCATCCACCGGCACGCTTTGTTGATCACAGCCTGGTATTTTATAAAAAGGATCAACCATTCGTCCTTTTTCCCGCCGCTGAGATTGATGACGATGGTAAACGCCAATTGATTTCACATTGTGGGGCATCGTTCGGATCTTTCGTGGTCCCGGAAGACCTGTCCTTCGCCGATTCTTATTCATTAGTCGAAAAATTGATTGATTATGCCCGATTGAATGAATTTCATGGAATCCATCTGACTTTGCCGCCAACGATTTACAACCGGCGCTTGTCCAATTATATTGATTTTGCTTTGATCCGGCATGGTTTTAAATACCAGAAACGCGAAGTCTCCAGTATTCTTTTTCTTGAAAAGAATATAGAATCCAATCTCACAAAATTTCGATCTTCCCACAGACGGGCGGTGAACAAGGCCAGGAAATCCGGCGTAACGATCTGTCAAACGGATGATTATGCTTCGTTTTATCGGATTCTGAAAAATAATTTGAAAATTCGTCATGGAGTACAACCCACTCACACGCTTGATGAATTATTGAAATTAAAAGACCTTTTTCCAAAGCGGATAAATTTATTTGCCGCTTATGTAAATGATCAGATGATAGCAGGAGTAGTGAACTTCATTGCCACTGATGATGTTGTACTGGCTTTCTATATCAGCCACGATGAGACTTACCAGGAGTATCGTGGCGTTAATCTGCTATTCTATACAATTTTCAAATGGGCAATTAACCAGGGCTATAAAGTATTCGATTTTGGTATTTTTACTGTAAACGAAAAACCAAATTTTGGCCTGGCACGTTTTAAGGAGAATTTTGGTGCTAGCGGCATGTTCCGGGATACGCTTGAGTTGAGATTATAGCACGGAGCAGAGAGGGAAGAGAAAGCACTAAGCGTAAATTTTCCCTGACCTAATGACTAATGACAATAATTGACCGGATATAACCCAAAACCCCAACCAGCGCCAAGGCTTGCCTTCCAAAGCACAATTTGTGCGCCGGAATGGCTTCGGTTAACAGGCAAAACCCAGAACTAAGAACCTAGAACCCAAGATATAATGTTCAACCATTAATATGCGCGCTCAAATAAAAACGCTATCACAACAAACATTGATATATGGAGCGGGACATATCTTTGCCAGGATGATTACCTTTCTTCTCCTTCCATTATACACAAATGTATTTGGGCGCGGGGAGTATGGAGTAATTTCACTGGCATACATATTTATGGGATTCATGGCGGTGATTGTTCGTTACGGAATGGATTCGGCACTGATGAGACATTATATATCCGCAACACGAGCAGACCGCAAAGCTTATTTATCCACGGTGTACGTATCGTATCTAATCAGCACAATTCTGTTTGTATTGGTTTTTCATCTACTGCGATATCGAATTGATGAAGCTATTCTTGGCGGAGAATACCCGGAATTCATTACAATTATTAGTCTGATCATCGCATTTGATTTATTATGGTTCGTACCTACCCTGTTAATGCGATCTGAAGAGAAACCATTACCTTATATAACCATCAGCCTCTTGAATGTTGGTTTATCCCTTACTCTAAATCTATTGTTAGTACTTAAATTTCATATGGGAATTCGTGGGGTGCTGATTAGTAACTTGGTTACTTCCTGTTTTTTATTTACCATCACTCTTCCTTATGTTATCGTTCGAATTGAGCTTAAGTCTATATCCATTTCGTTATGGAAAAAAATGATGAAATTCGGGCTTCCATTTCTTCCGGCAGGAATCTTTGCAATGCTGATGGAATTATCAGGCCGTTACATTCTTAAGTACATGACCGATTTGAATACCGTCGGGTTGTACAGTTCCGGCTATAAACTTGGTGCTTTGATGTTACTGGTTGTTATGGGATTTAATATGGGTTGGCAGCCCTTTTTTCTAAAGACCAACATAGAGAAAGACCGTAAACGGATTTTTGCCCGGATTGCAACCTATGTAATGGCAATTCTTGGTTTTATCTGGATATTGCTGGTGGTTTGGGTAGAAGATATTATTCAACTTGAAATTATGGGAGTTACTCTTTATGGTGAAGCCTATTGGGCTTCGACGGTTTTTGTTCCTTGGGTTGCCCTTGGATATTTCTTTTTTGCTGCTTATAACCTCCAATTACCGGGGGTTTTCATTTCCGAAAAAACAAAATGGGTAGCATTGATTCGCGGATTAGGAGCCGGAAGTACAATTGGTCTAAATTTTTTATTTATATATTACTTCGGTGCAATTGGTGCCGCTCTCGCAACATGTCTTTCATTCATGATTATGGCAATAGCAATGTTCTTAGTAAATCGTTCAATTTTCCCAATTGTTTATGAATGGTCCCGTTTGGTTAGAATTGGAATATTTATGATAATGACAATAATATTATTTTTGTCATTTGATTTATCATTTAACGGAAAACTGCTGATTACAGCGCTTTACCCTTTTGGGCTCCTTTTAACAGGTTTTTTAACCAAGGATGAAAAACAGGTTTTATTTAATTGGAGATGAAAATACTGGTTATTACCTGTGGGCATGGTCCAACTGATGATCGGATTTATTTTAAGGAAATTCAATCTCTACTGATACACGGACACGATGTTGTATTATTAACAATGAATCGTGGAAATACTGATACTATTCGGAAGAGGTTTAGGCATATCGATTGTCAATGTACCAGACTGAAACAATATAAAAATTTTGCTGAAAACTTTGCCTATAATTGGAAACCGGACAGAGTAATAATCCATGAATTTGAGTTACTGCCTTGCGGCGTAAAAATCAAAGCCGGATTGAAGATACCGTTGATTTTTGACGTACATGAGGCTCACAGGGAAATGTGGAGCGCATTTTCGACAAAACCACCGGGTATAAAACAAATAATCAATTGGAGCTTAGGGGCGTTTGAAAGATTTCATATAAAACACGTTGATCGCGTTTTGGTTCCCAGCCCGATTTTAATTGATCGATATTCTAATAGCGGTATCGCGACATATTTCGTTCCAAACTATCCGCGGCTGATTTCGTTTAATGACGGCATAGCGACGGAAAAACAAAGAATTATCTATCACGGACAAATTTCGTATGAACGTGGAATTGGCGATTTAATTGAAGCTGTTAAGAATCTACCGCAATACCATGATACTCTCAATGTGGACATTTATGGTTCAGAAAGGCTCCCGAACACCATTACCAGAATGATGTGTCAGATCAAGAAATTGGGGTTGGGAAAAATTATCTCAATTCACGATTCCTTACTCTATGATGATATCCTCGTAGAATTATTTCGGGCAGATATTGGAATTGTTCCTTTTCATGATCTTCCAATGTTTCAAATTGCCGTTCCGATTAAATTGTTTGAATATATGATGTGTAACTGCGTAGTAGTGACAAGTGATTTGCCCTTGATACGAGAATTTATCGGTGACATTGCACATTATTATTCACCGGGTGACATTGAGGGGTTACAAAACATATTAATTACTGTTCTAGAAAATATAAAAGATCTAAAAAAACGGGCAATTGCCGGAAGGAAATTGATCGAGAAAAAATATAATTGGGGAAAAATCGAGAGCATGTTTATAGATGCAGTAATTGGTTGAGATTGTGTGGATATTTAATCAAAAGAATTCCTCGAGGCTCTGCCTCGGGGT
>JABMQW010000189.1 GCA_013203115.1 Fidelibacterota bacterium | reverse complement strand
ACCCGTTTGCCGATATTGGCACCGGTTACCCGAGCCCAGGTCCGCATGCCATCGCTGTTCATGTCCATCAGGATGATGTTCCGGCCAGCATTGGTACCACCCTGAGAACCTATAGTTGCTTTCGCTTCATCAATGACTCCACCAGTGAGCTCTGTCTCACTCTCAAGATGATAGAGGCGATAAAACTTTTCCTCGGAACCAGTGGCGTCGGTGAAAGCTTCCGCTACATTGCTAAATAAAAATTGGCTGTTGGTAGTATGTAGTTTTTCGCTAACATCAGGCATAGCCAGAATTTTTTTGACCGCATAATAATTTTTTTCAGGTACGCCAATGTCATTACCCAAATTACGAAGCAGGGAAGAAAAGGGACGTTCGGCGAACAAGCGTTTATCAATAACCACCAAACTATCGGAATCCGCTTCAGCCTCTATATCGGTTGTTGCTTCACCAAATAATTCGCTGACCGAAATGGATTGATCCTCGCTGACAAATTCTTCTGCCGGAGCTTCTTCGATCGCACTGGTATCGGCTGGTTCTTCTACCAGATCCTCAAGTTCTGCGCTGCCCTTCAGGATTTTATCGATCCTGACTAATAGATCCTGAGTGACCTCAGGATTCTTGACCAGAATGAATTCCAGCAAGGCAGTGCTTTGCAATAACTCCCGTGCCCTTTCCGAATCCTGAATACCAGCCAGCTCAACAATGATGCGCCGATTGCCCTGTTTTTGGATGGTCGGTTCGGATACACCGAACTGGTCCACACGGTTACTGAGTATTTCCAAAACGCGATCTATTGCATCATCGGCTTCTTCCTCGAGACCGCTGATAATATCGGAGGTACTGGCGCCGTAATCGTGGTAGTAGCGCGGCAACCGGAGATTGGCTGCTTCCGCTTCCTGTTGGAACAAGCTGAAGAATTCTGCATCCGTATCATTCAGACCTGTACGTACTTTATCGAGCACAGTTTCAAATTTGCGATCCTTGTTCACAGCCAGGTTATTAATAAGTGTTGGTAAATCGGCTTCCAGAACGATATGCATACCGCCTTTCAGATCGAGACCCTGCTTGATGGTCCGGGATTCGATGGCCTTCAACTCGCCGGATTCCCGCAGCGTTTCCATTTGATCCGAGGTCATGGTTTCGTACTGCACTGTTGGCCAGAGCGCGTAAAGTGCCCAGGCCGCTATAATGCCGATTATGATGTATCGAGGTGTTAGTTTTTTGTTCATAGACCGTGTTTAATTTTCGATAAAACAGAATTTACGAGGCCGAAATATACCGCTCCTGTCTTTCTGTAGGCAATTCCTTATTTATATCGGGCGCTGTTTCAGTTAGTGACACCCACGAGCTTAGTGTGTCTCTTGATAGTTCTTCAGAACACCCAGTACGTAATCAATATCGGTTTCGGTGTGACTGGCTGACACCTGAAAGCGGATCTCTTCGTCACCCTTAGGCACAACCGGGAAGTTTAATCCGGTACCCAAAACGCCATGCTCGGTGAGGAAAGCTACCAATTCGGATGTCCGTTTGGTATCACGAACCATCAGCGGAACCACAGGATGCGCACCAGCAATGGTTTCATATCCGTTGGCTTTTAGACCGTTCTCGAAACGCAGGGTCATGGTTTTAAGATGCTCGAGGATTTTCAAACCTTCCGGGCTGTCCAGAATTTCCACTGCCTTCAACGCAGCGGAAGCTTCCGAGACGGTGATGGGATTGGAGTAAATGTACATCGGTGCGGTTTCGCGCAAGTACTGAATAATGGTCGGTGAGGCTACCACATAGCCACCGTTAATGCCGAAAGCTTTCCCCAATGTTCCGATGATGATATCCACCCGGGCGCCGCAGTAGTCTTCGGTGCCTCGACCGGTATCACCGAAAGCACCCACACCATGGGAATCATCCATGATTGTGATCAGGCCCTCCTCGAACTGGTCTTCATACTTTTTACAGACAGCAACGAGTTCCGCCAGCGGGACATTATCACCGCGCATGCTGAATATGCCATCGGTAACCACCAGCGCTCGTTTACCTGTGCTGATGGATTCTTTGATCTTAGCCTCCAGATCGGCCATATCATTGTGCTTATAGATAGCTTTGGCTATCGGGCGCGACAGGCGCATGGCCTGGATGATACAGTTGTGATTCAACGCATCGCTGATGAAAACCGTCTCTTTGGTAGTAAGGGGAACGATCACGCCCATACTGGTGACGTAGGCCGAGCTGAAAATCATGGCAGCATCGCGACCGTGAAACTGTGCTAATTTCTTTTCTAGGGCGATATGGGGTGAATAGGTGCCACTGATGAAGCGCACCGCCCCGGGTCCGGCACCAAATTTTTGTGCGGCGGCTTCTTCGGCGGCGATAACGTCCTTATGCAGTGACATACCGAGGTAAGAGTTGGAATTCATTTTAATGAATTCCTTATTGCCGTAACCCTCGATGAAATAACGCGGTCCCTTAGTGCCTTCCGCCGATTTCATTCCGGTTATGACCTTTTCGGCGCCTTTGGCGCTACCTTTTAAATTCAGGTTATCCAGGTCTTGTTGCAATACCGTATTTAAGCATTCGACAGACATTTAGTCCTCCTTAAGTTTTTTGTAACCGTTCACAGTTTGAAATTGGAAATTTGTGTTATTACTTATTTGTACTATTGATAAACGCATTCAACTTTGGACCAAGTTTTTCAATAACCATTTCGTATTTTAGTACATCTGACTTATCAATAACTTTCCTCTTAATAAGTTTTCGTAACCAAGCTTTAGTTTCTTCAAACGATCCTCTTGAATAAATATAAAACTTTCTTCTATCAGCTGGAGTATACCGTCCATATCCTTCAGCTATATTCGCAGCTATACTATCAGAGGATCGTATAATCTGATAACCCACTGTGTTTTGAACCTTTTTATTCCACCTATCAAAATTATGCCATACCAAATCCGACAATTCTTCTGAAAGTTGGTAGACCTCAAGTTCATAAACTCTTTTCATTTTTCTCTAATTTCTAATTTCCAATTTCCGATTTCAGCGTTCTGTGAACACTTACAGTTTTTTGGATAATACTTCGAGCATATCTTTGGTCATGGCTTCCAGATTATATTCCGGCTGCCAGCCCCATTCAGCACGGGCAGTTGAATCGTTCATATTGTTGGGCCAGGTATCGGCAATTCCCTGCTTGACCGGGTCCACATCATAATCGATGGTAAATTCTGGTATGTGCCTGCGGATTGAAGCGGTGATAATTTCCGGGTCGAAACTCATGGCCGAGACATTGAAGGCATTGCGGTGCTTTAAAGCGCCCGGTTCGGCTT
>JABMQW010000188.1 GCA_013203115.1 Fidelibacterota bacterium | reverse complement strand
TTTATCGAAGGTACAACTATGGGAGCCGCGGCCGATGCCAACGGTAATTACACAATTGCAAACGTACCATCTGGGTCGGTTACGATATCGGCTTCGGTTATCGGCTACGAAAAAGCCCGCCAAACGATCAACCTCACTGGCTCGACTACCGTCAATTTCGCCTTGGAAGCATCGGCGATCGAGCTGAGCGCCTTGGAGGTCTTCGCTTCCCGCGCTACCCGCGAGACACCAGTAGCCTACACCAATATCGAAAAGGAAGATATGAATCTAAGACTGGCTTCCCGTGATATTCCCATGGTGCTGAATACCACCCCAAGTGTATACGCCACCCCCACCGGTGGTGGTGCCGGTGATGCCCGTGTAAATGTTCGAGGATTCGACCAGCGGAACGTTGCTATCATGATCAACGGTGTACCGGTGAACGATATGGAAAATGCCTGGGTTTATTGGTCTAACTGGGACGGTGTTGGTGATGCGACTTCATCAATCCAAATGCAGCGCGGTCTTAGTGCTGTTAACCTGGCTACACCGTCAATTGGTGGGACGATGAATATCATTACCGATCCAGCTGCTAATGATCGGGGCGGTTTCTTCAAACAGGAAATCGGTGAGTGGGGATTTATGAAAACAACGGTGGGTTTCAACACTGGTATGATTGGCAATAAATTTGCTTTTAATGGGACACTAGTAAAGAAATCCGGTGATGGTTTTTATGGTGCCACGTGGACAGATGCTTCTGCGTTTTATTTTGGTTCAAGTTACCAGATGAATAAGAATAACCGCTTCGAATTCTATGCATTAGGTGCACCCCAACGCCACGGCCAGAATCTTTACATGCAGAATATCGCAGTATACGATGAAGATTTTGCTCGTGATCTTGAAGACTATGACGAGGAAGCAATTTATAAAGTAACCATCACAGGTCCTCCTGATGATCTCGATACGACCATTACAGGTGAGTTCATCGAATTCGGACGTGATTTCAACCAGAATTGGTCCAAAGTCAGTTCCAGTTATAAAGGAAAACAGTATTGGGCTATGTACAGCGAAAAAGATGGAGAGGATCGTTACGATTCAGGATTCCTCAATGAGAGGGAGAACTTCTTCAATAAGCCCCAAGTGAATCTAAACTGGTATCATACACTCAATAATCAAATGCGGTTGTCTTCCACTGTTTACTGGTCAGGCGGACACGGTGGTGGAACCGGAACTTATGGAAGTGTGTATACCAGCGATGCCAATGATTCCCTGGGTGGTGATGATCATAAATATTATTATGGTCCTTCTCCCTGGTACCGCGACTGGGATACTACAATTGCCATGAATGCCGCCGATGCCGATACATTCTATGTTGATAAGAGTGCAATAATCAAGCGTGATAAAGAATCAATCGGTATCCTGCGCAACAGCCGTAATAACCAATGGACCCTGGGTGCCATTTCCAAACTCAATTATGATTTCGGTGAAGATCTCAAATTCACGGCTGGTGTAGACTGGCGTACTGCTGAGATTGACCATTTCCGTGAAGTCCGAGATCTTTTAGGTGGTAGTTACTTTAACTATGATGGTAGTGAATACGACGTTGCCCTCACTACGCTTCCCGGTAATACATTTATGGCTATCGATACAACAAAAACCATGGAGAATTACCAAAAAGGATTAGGCGACAAAATCGCCTACCACTTTACTAATACTGTAGACTGGCTAGGATTCTTTGGTCAAGCCGAATACAAGACCGGACCTTTATCAGCATTTGGAATGTTTGGATGGTCGAAGATCGCTTATACCTACACGAACCATTTCAAATCTGCAGATACAGTCAAAGTCGTTGAGCCCACCCCAACTGGTTTAGATACGATCACGATAGCTGATCCTAATGAGGATAAGCTGGAATCAAATCCCCCCGCGATTCATACTAGCCAGTTTAAAGGAGGTGTTAGCTATCAGCTTTCGAATACTGTCAGCCTGTTTGCTAACTATGGGAAAATCCAGAAACCGCCGATCTTTGATTTTGTCGTTGATGACTATGCTGGTGTAACCAATGCTAATCCCGTAGCAGAAACATTTAAATCCTACGAGTTTGGTATGCATCTCACAGATCCGAGAGGTCTACTAAATGTAACCGCTAATTACTACAATACAGTATGGGATGACAGAAACATAAATGTAGGTGTTGTTTCTGGCGAGGATGAAGGTCTTGTCAGTTTAAGAGGTGTGGACTCACGTCATTCCGGTTTTGAATTAGAAGCTGCTTTCCAACCCAGTTCTTTCTACCGGATTGACTTCGCAGGTTCTTTTGGTAAATGGATCTACACCGATGACGTAGTCGGAATCTACAGACCTGACATGGGCGCTGCTGCTTTTGATACACTCACATTCTATATCGAAGACATTAAAATAGGTGACGCTCCTCAATACCAAACGGCATTGGCAATATCGGTATTTCCAATTAAGGGCTTAACAACGCAATTAGTCGTGAAATCTTACGCTAATTATTATGCTAATTGGGATCCATTTAGCCGTACGGATGAGGGAGACAGACAACAGAGTTGGAGAATTCCGGATTACAATCTGCTGGATTTCCATGCCACCTTTGATCTGCCGATCAGTTTCGGTAGCATTAAACTGCAGTTCTTCGCTCATGTCTTTAACCTCTTGGATGAAAAATATATCCAAGATGCGCTTGACAACAGCGCCTATAATTCTTGGGACCAGGATCATGACGCCGATGATGCCGAAGTTTTCTTCGGTCTGCCAAAAAGCATGAACTTTGGACTCAATGTAAGATTCTAAATCCTGATTTAGAACAGTACCTTGAAAGGCTCCTTCCCGCATGGGGAGGGGCTTTTCTTTTTACATTTGAATCATTAATTACCATGTTAAAATCATCCCATGATTAAGGCACCTTTCATAGGCATTGCTGGTAATATCGGCGTCGGAAAAACCACATTTACAGATATCATCGCTCAGAAGATGGGCTGGAAACCATTTTATGAATCGGTGGCGGATAATCCCTATTTAAGCGATTTCTACGGTGATATGCAACGCTGGTCGTTCAATCTGCAAATCTACTTCCTGCACCACCGCTTTCGTAATCAACGTGAGATTGCTGCCGAAAACAGCGGCGTAATCCAGGATCGTACAATCTACGAAGACGTCGAAATCTTCGCCCGCAACCTGCACGAACTGGGCAACATCGATCAGCGCGATTGGGAGAATTATTCCAATCTGTTTGCCGTTATGACTTCCTACCTGAGAAAACCCGATCTGATTATTTACCTGCGGGCTTCCACCGATACTTTAATCTCCCGGATCGAGAACCGCGACCGGGACTATGAAAAAACGATCGATCCCGAATACCTGCACCGCCTGAACATCTCCTACGACCGCTGGATCAACGGGCTCACCGATATACCCGTCCTGGTGGTTGAAACCGATCAATTCAATATTTTCACCGATCAGGAAAAACTGGCGGGAATTATCGACGAGATGACCGAGCGATTGACAATCTGACCATGGTGACTGGGGCCAGGGATTAGGGAATGAGTAATAGGCGATTTGTGGCTGATACCAGGCAGCCAGTTAGGAATTTAAAATTACGAATCAGGAATTACGAATTATTTTCAACTACTGATTATCAACCCAACGTACGTGTCTATTATATACAATCATCTGTTCAAATCGATAAATAATTGTGCTAGTTTCTGATAACCCACGACCAGACCGCTGGAGCGCTGATGGTGCTGTTGGCCACCATAGATTAGAATACCTGAGCCCGGTTCGAGCAGCGCTATTTTCGTCATATATTTTAACCCACTAAAAAAGTGGGTATTAACGGTCGCACCAGATTTGATTTCAATGGGAATTAATTGACCATTGGTCTCCAGTAATAAATCAATTTCATTACCCGTATTATCCCTAAAATAATATAATGTCGGTGTCTTACCTTGATTAAAAATATTTTTATAGAATTCCGATATTATCAGGGTTTCAAATAATGCTCCCCGCAAAGGGTGGCTTTTAATTTGTTGCGCCTGATCGATACCAAGCAGATAAGCTGCCAGGCCAACATCTAAAAAATACAGTTTAGGTGCTTTAATCAAACGTTTATTAAAATTTGAATGGTAGGGTTTTAATAAAACCACCAAATAACTAGCTTCCAAAACGCTGATCCACTCGGCCGCCGTTTTATTTGATATGCCACAGTCATTACCCAGACTGGTCAAATTAAGGATCTGCCCGGTTCTTCCTGCACATAATCTTATAAATGTATCGAATTTTCTTCTATTTCTTATCTCCATCAATGTACGGACATCACGCTCAAGATAAGTGTCCGTATAAGCCCTTAAAAAGACCGTCGGATTGATTGATTGATCAAAGATTCTGGGATATAAACCATTATAAAGACAAGTTTCCATATCAGGTATTCGATCGGCATAAACTTCATCTAAGGTGAAAGGCAACAACTGAAGTAGAGCGGTCCGCCCGGCCAGAGACTGACTGATCGCGTGGTGTAGTTCAAACTGGGAACTGCCAGTTAATACAAATAAACCATTTTTTCGTTTTTTATCGACAATCGTTTGAATATACGATACTAACTCCGGCACTCTTTGAATCTCATCGATGACACCACCGTCAGGAATCGAATTTAAAAATCCTCGGGGATCCTCTACCGCAAAATGACGTATATCAGGATCCTCCAGCGAATAATAGGGTAAATCAACAAACAACTGCTGGACTAATACTGTTTTTCCAGATTGCCGGGGGCCAGTAATGGTAAGTACGGGAAATTGATTAAAAAGTTGCTTGGCAATATTTTCAAGCCTGCGTTTTAGCATAACGGAATTTACTAATTAGGAGTACTACTTCCAATATGTAAAAACAATCTAGAATACAATCGGTTCCTGTGCCGCTACTTTGATCAAAATGGCCAATCGCTAACGATCCATAATAGGTACCTGATCATGAATCGTAAAATACAAACAATGGATTACGAATTATTTTCAACTACTGACTACTGACCACCAACCCACCGCACCCGCCGGCCGATCAACCGCCCGTTGCCATCATGTTCGGTGATCATCACTTGTCCGGTAGTGCTGCTCCAGTCATAGATCACCGTTTTTTCCACCTGCTTTTTCCCGGAAAAATACACGATCCGGTCTGGCCGTTTGCTGCCGGGACCGAAGAATAATTCGT
>JABMQW010000187.1 GCA_013203115.1 Fidelibacterota bacterium | reverse complement strand
CTGTTCACAATATATGTTACTTATCCGAAACTTATATCTCACAGCACGATCATATCAGCGCTTGATACGATTCAGTTGGGATTCTCCCAGACATTAAATACAGAACAATTCAGTACGGGGCTTTCCCTTAGCAGCGCCATAGAGGAAAATCTAACTTATGACTTACAGTTTCTAAACAATGATCAGGATGTCTATATCTATCCGGAGAATTCGTTTATATCAGGAGATACAATATCATTAATTCTATCCGCTGATCAGATAACGAATGCTTATGGCTATGGTCTGGACGGCAATCAAAATGACGTCTTTGAAGGAAGCCCGTTGGATAATGATACAGTTACGGTTTATGTCAATTATTCCGGGGACTTTGACGGCAATGACCAGGTGGATTTTGATGATCTGGCGCTGTTCGCCAACGGCTGGTACAGCAAAGACTATAAATATGAATTGGGTCCTGTTACCGGAGACATACCGCACTTCATTACAATGACAGACAGCCTTTTCAATATTGAAGACGCCATGACATTCGGCAGGATGTGGAACTGGTTTGTGGGAATTGGGAAACATGTTATTACGATGCCTCAGTTATCTCTTGGCGGCGGTTTCACGACTGAGCAGAATGGCAATGATCTGATTATTCATTCCCGGGCGTCCGCAGGAAAGCGTATTGTGCTCCAATATGATCCGGAAATCATTACTATAAACAGAGAACAACGTTCTCTAACAAAACCCACGGATTTGACATTTGAATTCTATGCCGATTGTATAGACAGTAATCGTTCCGAGTATGTTCATTATTCGTTTAATGAAGAAATATCCAATGTTCCGGTGATATTTACCATCAAGTCCAAGCAGCGCAATCCGGTTAATATTACTATTGGTGTCGAGGGTATTAACGAAAACGGCGAATTGATATTATCAGATGTAATCACAACCCAGTTTCAGCCGATACCCGATAAATTTGAAGTATTCCCGAATTACCCGAATCCGTTTAATTCACAAACAGTGATTGAATATGCTATACCGGTTCAAAGCGACGTCTTGATCAATATCTATGATCTGCTGGGAAGAAAAGTTAAGACCCTGACCAATAATCGTCATGAAGCCAAATACTTCGCATTGGTCTGGGATGCTAAGGATGATCATGGGAGATTGGCGGCAAGCGGCTTGTATTTTTTAAGGATAGTTGCCAGGACTGAGAGTAAAACTTTTATCAAGACGAAAAAGATGGTGATGATAAGGTAATGCATATAAGTGTGAATCGCACGAAAATATTAAAAATCATACCAGCAATTATCCTTCTTCTATCAAATGCATTATTTGCCCAACAATTAACCACCTTAGCCGTACTGGATTTTGAAGGGCTGGGAATTACTGAATCTGAAGCCAAAGCATTGACAAACCGACTTAGATCTGTACTGGTAAATACCGGTGCTTACCAAGTTGTTGAACGTGGGAAAATGGATGCTATATTGGATGAACAGGGATTTCAATTATCGGGCTGTACATCTGAAGAATGTGTTGTTGAAGTTGGGCAATTGTTGGGTGTTCAGAAAATGCTTGCAGGTTCTATTTCCTTGGTCGGAAAAACATATTCAGTTGAAATGAGAATTATTGACGTGGAATTAGGTAAAATCGAAAGATCATCCACATATGATATCAAAGGAGAAATTGATCAACTTCTCACAATTGGAATGAAAAATGCTCTTAATATTCTTCTCGATGATAAAAAAACCCGTAAAGAACAGCGTGAAAATAATATTACATCAACCAAGACGAGCAGTAAACATTCTGATAATACGATTATTCCGAAAGAGAACACTGCTACCGCAACCCCAACACCCGGTACATTAAAGATATTTGTCGAACCTCAAGGCGCCACCATACTGATAAACAAGAAAGATTATTCCGGCAAATTCCCAATTGAATTAATACCTGGGCAATATAATCTAGAGGTTAGAAAAGAAGGTTATGTATCCAAAAAGGATGTGATTAAAATTCAATCAGGGCAAGCATATAGTAAAACATATCGCCTTTTACAGAAAACTAGCCGTTTACAATTCAACGTTCAGCCCAATATTGCCAATATAGAGTTGAAACAAAGCGGAATAATTATTGACAAATGGGTCGGTACAAATTCATTAAGATTACCAATCGGAGAATATAAACTGACCTGTGATGCAAGAGGTTATAAATCACAGTGGTTCGATATTGTGATTTCAGAAGATCAGATTTTAAAGAAAGAAGTTATCCTTGAAATGTTTCTAAAAACAGAGGATTCTATCTATGGCAACATCAATAATAACATGATTTTGATTCAAGGCGGAACGTTCACAATGGGTAGTAACACTGGTGATAGCGATGAAAAACCGGTGCATCAGGAAACTTTAAGTAGTTTTTACCTTTGCAGATATGAAGTTACGCAATTAGAGTGGCAATCAGTAATGGGCGGAAATCCTTCATATTTCCGAGGCGATTTTCTACCGGTTGAAAATGTATCCTGGGATAATGCGGTTAATTTTTGTAATAAACTGAGTGAGAGACAAGGATTGACGCCTTGTTATACTATTAATGAAACGAATATTAAATGTAATTACGCTGTTAATGGTTACAGACTTCCATCAGAGGCAGAATGGGAGTATGTCGCCCTTGGTGGTAATCAGTCCCAGAATATTAAATATTCTAGTATTGTCAGAATCGATTCAATAGCCTGGTACTATGATAATTCTGGAAAGAAAACCCACCCAGTGGGAACGAAGAAGTCAAATGGTCTAGGTATATATGATATGAGTGGAAACGTAGAGGAATGGTGTAACAATTTGTACAATACTAGTTATGAACAAGTCACTTATCTGAATAACTCAAAGGGTTCACCAGGGGGTGCTTTTCGTGTGTTTCGTGGCGGTAGTTGGTTTGATAGTGCATTTAACTGTCGTCCAACAAACCGTAACTACAATATTCAGTCAGAACAGAGTAAATTCATTGGATTCCGTCTCTGCAGGTCTGCAAATTAACCAATAGTATTAAATCTTTACAGTCTGGGACAATCAAATTAGAGGTAATTGACAAATTGCTAAGTATAAAAAGCTTCGCAAGAAGCCTTTTTATACACGTCATTATTTTCTGCTATCTTATTTCAAGTAATCTTTTCAGCTCATTCATTTATAGGTTGAGTAAAGGTTCTGGTTGAAAATTCCTTTTAGCTCTTCCAAAGTCTGTGCCCATTACAATATTCTCGAGCGGTCATTTCATCGCCTGCAACGCAAAAAACCGCTTCCGGTGTATCGCCGGGGTGCAAACCCCGATAATATGATGTACCGTCACCCTGCAATTCAATCCATTCACTATAAGGGCG
>JABMQW010000022.1 GCA_013203115.1 Fidelibacterota bacterium | reverse complement strand
GATATGAAGCAATTTGGAGCCGTAAGCGAACCATTGGGTATCGCATACATCGCAGGATATCTCGAATCGCAAAATATTCCAGTTCGTATTATCGATGCACCTGCTTTGAATTTGACTATCGATGATGTTGCGAAAGAGATTACACACGGACAATATGCTGTGATTGGCATTTCGATGCTAACTCCTGCTTTCGGAATCGTCAAGGCGCTTTGTAAAAAAATAAAAAAAGCCAACTCCGAGGGTGTGATTGTTTTAGGAGGGCCCCACTGTACTGTTCTTCCTGAAAGAACCCTTAAAGAAATAAATGATGCGGAAATCGTCTGTATCGGTGAAGGTGAGCTGACCATGGCAGAAATTGCCAAGGCAGATGATGATGAGAATTTAAATCAAATAATGGGAATTTGTTACCGGTCGAATAATAAGGTGATCAGAACAGAAAACCGGCCCTTTATAAAGGATCTGGATATTATTCCACCTCCGGCACGCCATCTTTTGCCCATGGAAAAATACCATCTAACCGCCTCCCGTGTATCTGGAGAATCCTATTGTCCCACGATTATCGTAGCAAGGGGATGCCCATTTTCATGCACCTACTGTTCGCAAACCTTTGGTAAAACTTTTCGCACCCACAGCATTAATAGAATTATTTCCGAAATACGCTCGCTCATTAATGAACATAGTATTTCTCAGATAAACATTGAAGCCGACACACTGACGATCAGCAAAAAGTTCTTAAAGGGTATGTGTAATGCGCTTATCGAAACCGGCATTAGTAGGGAGGTAAAGTGGACCTGTGAGAGCCGTGTAGATACAGTTGATGAAGAAACTCTCAAGTTAATGAGAAAAGCTGGTTGTTGGCAAATAAGTTATGGTGTTGAAACAGGAAACCAGCGCTTGCTGAACTTAATAAATAAAGGTGTAACTATCAAAAAGATTGAAAACACGTTTCGTTTGACGAAAAAAGTAGGAATTACGATTCGTGGATTTTTCATGCTGGGACTTCCTACGGAAACAAGAGAAGAGAGTATGACCACCATTGCCTTTGCGAAAAAGCTCGATCCCTTATGGGCCCAATTTACCATTACCGTTCCTTATCCGGGAACCAAAATGTTTAAGGATCTGGATCAAGCAGGAAAGATAAGAACTTATGATTGGGCAAAATACAATACATGGTCCGGCTGGAAGGGAGAGGGTGAAATTCCATTTATCCCAGAGGGTAGAACAATAGAAGAACTTAGACAGCTTCAAAAGCAAGCTTTAAGACAATTCTATATCCGCCCGAGTGTATTTATTCGCTTTCTTAAAACCATTCAATCATTCCACGATCTGAAAAAATTTTTTATGGGATTCTGGGTTCTTATAAAGAGCAAATTGTCACGATGAAATTTCTTTATACTTATCATTTTTCCTTGGCCAAACAGCTATATTATAGCTACTTTAATGATTATAGTAATTCTCAAAATAATGTTCCGTTTCAAAGACTATATGATACGTCTAAGCTTCCGATCGAATCGATTTGGGGATATTTGATTTAGCGTTCTTGGCGAAGCGGAGCGTAAAAATTGAAGCTGTTTGAGTCCCGAGCATAGCGAGGTCGAGTTCTTTAATTTTAGCGCAGCGAGCCATAGAACGCTTCAAATAGACCCACGATGAGTTCGGAAGTTTAGACGCGAATCAATCGGAACATATTTTTGAAAACCGCTATAGTATATAAATACAGTATGTTAATGAACATCGACAACAAACTATCTATTTGATGTTACTAAGAGCTTAAAATGAGCACCAACATAATTTCATTTATCATCGTTCTAGGTATTCTTATCTTTTTTCATGAACTTGGCCATTTCCTTATTGCCAGGCTGTTCGGGGTAGGGGTCGAGAAATTTTCACTTGGGTTTGGCCCCAAGTTATTGGGGAAAAAAATCGGCATTACCGATTATCGAATTTCTCTAATACCGCTGGGCGGATATGTCAAAATGGTGGGCGAGGAGCCTGATTCTGAAATTGACCCTGCCGACATACCGATCTCATTTTCACACAAACATGTCTTTAAGCGTATACTAATTGTTGCAGCCGGTCCTATTTTCAATCTCCTTCTCGCTGTGATCATATTCTTTGGAATTTTTCAAATATCCGGTACTTTTATACTCAAACCTTCCATTGGAAAAATTGAAGAAGGCACACCGGCCCATAGGGAAGGACTAAAAGGAAATGATCTGATTGTAGCGATTGACGGATCTCCCGTTTCGAGCTGGGATGAGATGGCGGAAACTATCATTTCAAGCCGGGGAAAAACTCTTAAACTATTAGTGCATCGAGGAGAGTCTACTTTTGAAATAAACATTACACCGGAACTTAAAACCACCAGAAATATATTTGGTGAAGATATTAAGCGCTACATGATTGGAATTGCAGCTTCGGGTAATGTATTTATAAAAGAGTTAAATCCGTTTCAGGCGTTTTGGGAAAGCATTGCCCAGACCTATAATATTACAAAACTTACCTTGATAACTGTTGGAAAATTAATCCAGGGTAAAATTTCAGCAAAAACGCTGGGCGGACCGATTATGATTGCCCAGATGGCCGGGCAACAAGCCAAGCAGGGAGTAACCAATCTGCTGTTTTTTATTGCACTTATCAGCATTAATCTTGCCATCCTTAATTTTCTTCCAATACCGGTATTGGACGGCGGACATCTGCTTTTCTTTTTTATAGAAGCGATAATCAGACGCCCTGTAAATACAAAGATGCGTGAAATTGCCCAACAGGCAGGCATTTTTATTTTGATTATGCTCATGATATTTGT